>NZ_JAELUG010000327.1 GCF_016429255.1 Rhizobium sp. ASV8 | reverse complement strand
TCGTCGGCAGCGTCAGATGTGTATAAGAGACAGCTCCCTGGTTGAACGAACGTAGCCTTCCGGTACTACAGCAGACGTCCGCTCCGCGACGCACCACTACTGATTCACTTATAACTGGAATTCGCTGCAAAGTTGGTACATACGACCATAGGCGGTAGAAAATTCGGGATCCCGTCAAGTCCTCTCTTGCCGTTTTAAGGCTTCCAAAAATAGAGGTACGAGGCTCCATTCTCACTACCAAGATGAGGGAGATCAAAGTTGTGGTGACATGCGTAACCAGTATGCTTCACAGTCAATAAAGGTCAATTCAGCCCTTAGGCTTGGTAGATAGTTCAATTCATATTTTAGAAGCTAGACCAGGTGTGCAGCGGTGTACAGAGATCTAGGGATGAAGGTTCTGGAAGTATAGTCAACTGCTTTCCTGGAAACCAACATCTTCAATACGTTGAAGGGAGCGTCCGGGAGCGTCGGCCCTGCGGAGATAACGGAATCAGACCTATGCTTGCCGCGGGCCCTGATCGATGCATATGTCCTATTTGCAACCGGATACATGAACACGAATCGAATGGACAAAAGCTCATATA
>NZ_JAELUG010000326.1 GCF_016429255.1 Rhizobium sp. ASV8 | reverse complement strand
GAAATAGAGGGGACCTAAACTCATGTTCAACTCTAGGGCCCCGTTGAATCATTCCCCCAAAGTGGGAATCGCCAGTGGCGACAAATCTGTATACTGTTTCCTGCTTTTTCTGGTTTGTCAAGGTTCTCATTACCCTCTTGGCTTTCTCCTCTTTTCGCGACATTGTGCTTGTGGTGTGCCTATGTATGTTGTAGTCAATGCTATATGTCAATGGTTTTTGTCAAATGCCATGGCCTGGTGGCTCTATGCTGGAGCTGCTAATTCTGGGCCTTTATCGACTCCTCCGACTAGTCCTGATGAAGAAGTTGCAACACTACCAGCGTCACATTCGCCCCTTGATCACTTCTTGATCCTTCGCAATAACCTTCACGGCTGCTCGAATGACTTGACGTCGCGATGGGCCTACTATCCAACTTCCAGAACAGGAAAGTCGAGATAGTTCTACATAGACCATGGACGAGTTCATGAGATGTTGGATTCAAGGATAAATAGCTGGCCATGTCGCCGCTTCGATACAGTTTGTTTCATCTCCATCATCAGCATCAATCGCAGCAATACAAAGCATCCTCTCAAACTCAACAAAC
>NZ_JAELUG010000325.1 GCF_016429255.1 Rhizobium sp. ASV8 | reverse complement strand
CCCCCCCCCCCCCCCCCCCCCCCCCCCCCCCCCCCCCCCCCCCCCCTTTTTCACGCAGCAGACGGCATACGAGATTTAATAGACCGTCTCGTGGGCTCGGAGATGTGTATAAGAGACAGGGTCTATATGGTCTCAGTATGAAAGAGAGCGGTACGCCTATGCTGCCAGTTCACTTGGGCCAAGTCAAATGCCTGCACCCGGAAGCTAGACCCGAGCTTGATGCCATTGGGTCCAGGAGCAGTGCGTGCAGCATTTCAGACGACTCGTCACGCGTCAAAACATCGGCGGCAGCTCATGCCCGCCTATTACTTGCGAAGATGGCCTCAAATAACCCAGCCATTATTGCCGCCGAGGAAATACTTTTTGAGAGAACTTGAAAATGTTGTATTTAGGGCACTACCTTACCCACGTCTGAGTTAGCAGCGGAGTGTCGCCTTTTCATTATCGCCTGGAACACGCTTTGCCGCGAAAGTTTTGCTGTCATTACTATGTCGTCTTCTCTGGCATACGACGCAAGACTTACGCCAACATATAGTTCTTGTATGACTATGCAAGGCATAGAACCTGCGGCGCTGGTTGTCGGAGCTCTGGGGGG
>NZ_JAELUG010000324.1 GCF_016429255.1 Rhizobium sp. ASV8 | reverse complement strand
GCATTGTGACCTAGATGAGCCAAACGGGTTTAAAAGGACAGATGATAACGTCTGGTTGGCGAGTTGAGGGAATTGGTTGACAAGACTCTATTAATCACTTTCAGCTTATCACCCTAAAAACCACTGAGAAACTCAAACTAACAAACCGTTATCATGGCAAAATATCAAGATCTACGAGTAGCCCTCATCATTGGCATATGCTCCCGAGCACTCATCGTGGCTCTCGTCATTGCAGCAATGGTGTTGCAAATTCCAGCAAATTTCCAGATACCTTTATGCTTGCATTTACAGGAGTAAGAATTTTATTGTCTTCTGTCTTCTGCATGATTACAAAAAAAAAGATTAAAGCGGCAGACAGATTACTTTAATCCGACGGCTGGGCTTACACCAACTCACGCTTCCCTTTGGGAGCCGCTATTATCCTGATTGAGTTGATACTCATGGGACGAGCAATTCGAAACCTCAGAAACGTCGCTCTCCGCATCTTTGCCGTCACTACTACCGCATTGGCCATTACAAGCAAAGTCATTTTGCTCTGGCTGCTCATTGTCGTCTTTGTATTCACGTTGGCTGAATTCAAGCCGCGGAAGACTACAA
>NZ_JAELUG010000323.1 GCF_016429255.1 Rhizobium sp. ASV8 | reverse complement strand
CCCCCCCCCCCCCCCCCCCCCCCCCCCCCCCCCCCCCCCCCCCCCCCCCCCCCCCCCCCCCCCCCCCCCCCCCCCTCTTCAATCACCCCCCCACCCCCGACATCTACACCCACGACACGTCGTCGGCAGCGTCAGATGTGTATAAGAGACAGCTGTCTCTTATACACATCTCCGAGCCCACGAGACGGTCTATTAAATCTCGTTTTACGTCTTATGAGTGAAAAAGGGGGGGGGGGGGGGGGGGGGGGGGGGGGGGGGGGGGGGGGGG
>NZ_JAELUG010000322.1 GCF_016429255.1 Rhizobium sp. ASV8 | reverse complement strand
CTTTTATACAACGGAAACCTGACGCTCAGCCGAGCTTTCCGATAACGACGTCAAACGAAAGTAGGGGCAGGGCTGTTCTCGACGGTAGAAGTTGTTAGATCAATCGGGTTAGCCGGGCGTTCAGCTCGCCCCCACGAGGGCGTCGTTGATGAGAACCCGAGGAATACGATTGGCTGTGCGGGCAGGACTACCCTGCAACACATGGTGGCCACGCGGCACTGGCGTTGCAGGTTGCTGCGCCTTGCTGGGTGCTAATGAAGATGAATTCTAGTCCAAAGAAAAATATTGTACGATTATGGAAGTGTTTGGTTAGGTGTTATTTTACGTCCTAGGCATTGAGCTGGCCTTTTGGCTTTACAAGCTCATTTTACATATAACAAGATTACGGTGGAATCACTAACAACATGGTCCATCAAACTACACGCTCAGGGGAGAGAAAGATTAAAAGTAAAAAGAAAAACATAAATGTAATAAAAGACGTCGATATATTTATTTACATATAAATGCGTAAAGCTTTTATAGTAATATTTCGCCTCGCTCGCAGAAGCGCAGGAGCAGCAAACCAAGTGGCCCAAGGACACAATCGACAATACAGCAAGTCTACTAG
>NZ_JAELUG010000321.1 GCF_016429255.1 Rhizobium sp. ASV8 | reverse complement strand
GATGTTGACAACCATGCCATCGCCCTTGTAGCCTCCAACTGTCGACTTGACCACAACAAGTGTATCTCGGTTGACAAAGTTGCGAATGCAGCGCTCTTTCTTGTGGTTTTCGCTGCCGCTGTGAGCCGCGAACTCGAATCGAAGAGCAGTGACAGTGCTGACAAGCAGCAGCATGCTGCAGAGCCACTGCAGTGGTGAGCGAAGAGCTGCCATATTGCGTGTCTTTGTCGCTCAATTCCAAGTTTTGGGCGTCTGAACAATGCCAATCAATTCCTTCTCAAAAAAGCCCGTATGTTGTATAGCCTCCGTTATTGAAGCAAGTATCGTGCTCTTCCTTTGTGGCAAGGATTGGCAAAGCAAAAAAAGAAGGCCGGAGGCGTCGTCGATATGCGAGGTCAAGGAGCGTGGTTCCAGGTTTGCGGGAAACTGAAAGGTGTCGCGTTGGACGCTGATATCCACCCTTTCTACCCCTTTGAGGCCGTCTTGGTTGGAAAAGCGACATGTGGTGCTTCTTCAGGGGGGTCAGGTCACGTGCAGTGATGTGTTACCTTTGAGCCGTCGCTGAGCTGCGTACACAAGGTATCGCATGATCGAGGAGCTGTCTCTA
>NZ_JAELUG010000320.1 GCF_016429255.1 Rhizobium sp. ASV8 | reverse complement strand
ATTTAGAGGTAGCAGACTTTGGGGAGTTTGTGTAACGCCCGGCTTGTTGAGACAATGATTGTTGAATTGCAGACAATGTTTCAGACAAACAGCACGAAAACGTTGCCGAGTTGAAGGATTCAAAGTGTGTTGCGATCCGGAAAGTTGGGCGACTTGACGAGCACAACGGTGGCATCACCTTAATGGGTCACGGATGAGTTCTTTCCTTTGCTGGGTCTAGGCCCGAGAGCACCTGCACCAGCACCTGCACCGCATATGCCCCCGTAACTTACTCAGCGGCACTGCCGACGGCTCTTGCGTACCCGGCGGGCCGCATTACGTATTACAGGTACTTAGGTAGGTAGGCATGATATTATGACTTCCTGTCTACTCGTAGCTCAGGCGACAATGATATTGGAGAAGCTGCATCGGCAAGCGTTTGCTCAAAAGAACCAGCAACATGATGGGCTTTTGTTATTTGTTATTTTTTCATTGTTTCTATGTTTCTATATTTGATTTGTTGGACGCCCAAATAAATACTGAACTCTGCCAGACACCCGTCGGGGCGACACGGCCAACGACAGACTGCGTTTTGCTGCCTTTCTTATTGCTGGCCGTACTCCTCCTTCC
>NZ_JAELUG010000319.1 GCF_016429255.1 Rhizobium sp. ASV8 | reverse complement strand
GTCTAAGATTGATGAAGAGGATTTGGTAGGCTCGATAACTGGAAAGTATCCCACCCACGAAGCCATCGAATCTGTCATAAACCCTGGCAATCCCCCGGTTGCTCATTATCTACTAAGCCACTTGATCTGTTCCTTCTGTCTCGGTTGCAAGAAACCGAGCCACAGCCAGCTCATCTGCCCTGTGGATTGTTTATCGACCGACAGTGCCGGTCTAGCCGTGGGGACAAATCCTGGAAATGAGCAGCTTGCGCCGGGACCCGTGGTGAGACATTGGTTAGATGCCGATTTTTCCATTGCGCCCTCAAATTAGGGGTGGGCTACTGCCGCTAGCGAGAATGGCTCCGCTCCGCCCCGCCGGATCATCTTTGCTAGTTTATGAGCTTTACTAGTTACGCCGTGTTATGAGCCCAGAACCTGGAATGGACTTCCCGCTCCGCTCAAAAAGGAGCTTGCACGAAGTACCGCTGACGTATTGTGGAGGAAGAGTAAACGCGGAAGGAAAGAACAGAAAAGAAATCGCCTCCGGACGGCAGTCATGTTGTATATAACGACTTCACCCCAAGTTAAAATCGGGTCTTTCTAAGGAGTGACGGCTCTGTAATTCACACT
>NZ_JAELUG010000032.1 GCF_016429255.1 Rhizobium sp. ASV8 | reverse complement strand
GCCTTTGCATCGACGGTACGTTCGATCCGAAAAATACCCCTTCCGGTCTGATCGAGCTTGTCTGCCGTGCCGGCGACTGCCCCGATATCCGCACGCTCGAGGCGGAGCTGAAGCGGCTGTCGAAGGCGGTGCGGAAAATATTCCAGGCAACGGTTGGAAACTGATCAACCCTGGTCGGGAATGCGGATGGCGATGACCGTGCCGATGCCTTCGCGAGAACGGATACGCATGCGGCCCTGATGCAGCACCGTGAGCGAACGTGAGATCGCAAGCCCGAGGCCGGAGCCTCCCTTGCTTTTTGCATATTGGCTCTGCACCTGCTCGAACGGCTGGCCGATCTTGCCCAGGGCCGATTTCGGGATGCCGATGCCGGTGTCGGCGATGATGAGCATCACGGCGTCGTCTACCCTGCGGGTGCGGACTGCGATGCGGCCGCCGTCATTGGTGAACTTCACGGCGTTGGAGAGCAGGTTGAGCACGATCTGCTTCATCGCGCGGCGGTCGGCGCTGAGCTTGATTTCCGGGGAAATGCATTGTTCGACGAGAATGTTCTTGTTCGCTGCCGGAATGCGGGTGAAGCGCAGGCACTCTTCGATCAGCGGGGCGAGATCGACCTGCTCGCGGGAAAGCTTGATATGGCCGGCCTCGATCTTCGACATGTCGAGGATGTCGTTGATGACGTTGAGCAGATGCTTGCCGCTGTCGTGAATATCCTTGGCATATTCGTTGTAGCGTGCCGAGCCGAGCGGACCGAACATCTGATCCTGCAGGATCTCCGAAAAGCCGAGGATGGCGTTGAGCGGCGTGCGCAGCTCATGCGACATGTTGGCAAGGAATTCCGATTTCGCCTTGTTGGCGGCTTCGGCGCGTTCCTTTTCCGCAAGATAGTTAGTGTTGGCGGTGGAAAGCTCCGCCTTCTGCCGCTCCAGAATCTGTCGCGATGCGGAGAGGTCGTTGATGGTTGCCATCAGGCGGCGCTCGGATTCGCGAAGGCGCTCCTGATTGCGTTTGAGCTGCGTGATGTCGTTGCCGACGGAAACGAGGCCGCCGTCACGGGTACGGCGCTCGTTGATCTGCAGCCAGCGCTCGTCGGCCAGCTGTACTTCCGTCGTCTGCGAATGGTTGGAGCGACCAGGATCGACGATGCGCCGTTCGATGACGGGCCGGACTGCCGCCGCATTGACCACGGCGCGCTCGGTGCCGGGCACGAGCACATTGTCGGGCAGGCCGTAAGCCTGCTGGAAATGGGCGTTGCACATGACAAGGCGATCGTTCTTGTCCCACAATACGAAGGCCTCGGAGGTGCATTCGATTGCGTCCGCAAGGCGCTGGTCGGCTTCGGCATAGCGCTGCGCCAGCCTGTGCTGCTCCGTCACGTCCATCGCGATGCCGATCATATGCACGCGGCCGGAATTGTTGCGGATGATCTGAGCGCGGGCGCGCATCCAGACATAGTGTCCCTTAGCATGACGGATGCGCAGGATCTGATCCACCTGTCCGGCGCCGCCGCGCGTGACGGAGCGCGCCAGCAAATGCAGGCTGCTGTCGTCTGGATGCATCAGCCGCGCAGCGTCGGCAAAGGCAAGCGGCTTGTCGGCCGCCGGCAGTCCCAGCATGTCGTACATCGACCGCGACCAGAAGAATTCGCGGCTGGTGAAGTCGAAATCCCAGAGGCCGCAACGCCCGCGTGAAAGCGCCGTCTCGACGCGCAGATTGGATTCGAGGAAGATTTCGTCGGCGTCGCGAGCCCGCCGCACCTGCGTGTAGTAAGCGTAGAGTATGACGAGCAGGATGGAGGAAATGCCGGCAAAGAGGGTGACGTTGAGCGTCAGCTCGTCGCGCCAGAGCTTTTCGATCTGATCCATCGACGCCGCCGACAGGACGAAATCACCCTTGTCGCCGATCAGGGAGATCGCGGCATAATAAGGCTCGCCGCCGATCATGGTTTCGATCACGCCGGCATGGTCGCCGAAGCTTCTGATGGCGGACACTTCCGGAAAGAAATCCGAGATCGACATGCCGATAAAAGCAGAGCCGGCGGCTGACGAGCCGAAAACCCGGCCGCTCGATTGCACGAGCAGAACAAATGCTCCGGTATCCAGCCGGTCCTGCGGCAGATAGGCGGCAAGCTTCCGCTCGGCGCCACCGCGGTCGCCTGCCTGAAACAGGCTGGCATCGTTCGAGAATGCGGCAGAGGCGGCGGCGATGGAAAGCGAGGTGGTGCGGCGAGCGGCGGCGGCCATCCGGCCGTGCTCTGTCACCATGCCGAAGAAATGCGAAGCCGCCACGACCATCAGGAAGGAAACAATGAGGACCGGGATGATGCGCTTGAGGATATGCTCGGTCTGCGGGAAGCGACGCGAGATCGTCTCCGCCCGTGTACCCGTTCGATCAGTAACGCCGCTATGCCAGGATTTCAGACCGTCGAAATTAACACGCAGCCGTCCATCGGCCGCGGTTGCCCGCCGCACGTCCACCATCGCTTTAGCCTTGTCCCTCGTATGATTCGCTGCGCCGCTCGCCCGAATCTGCCCTAATGAATCATTCGTGATTCGGCTTGTCCAGAGGGTGCGGTAAAACTTTCTTAACCATCTGCGATTTCGGCGCTTTCCTTACACGCAGCGGTAAGTTGCGCATATGCGGGACTCGTTGAGGCTGAAAAGGCCGATGTAAATCGGCCCTTCAGATCGGCGCACGCAGCGATCGAAATCACTCCTTGAGGATGCGGTCGACGATATCCCGTACATCGGTCGAAAGACCGGCTGCCCGTTCGATCCGCGTCAATGCCGAGCGGGCATGGTCGGCACGCACCGGCTCCAGTAGACGCCAAGAGCGCATCGAGGTCAGGATGCGTGCCGCGAGCTGTGGATTGCGCTGATCGATATCGAGAATTTCGTCGGCCAGGAAATTGTAGCCGGCACCGTCTGCGCGGCCGAAGCCTGTGGGGTTTGCG
This sequence comes from Rhizobium sp. ASV8, assembly GCF_016429255.1. Classification (GTDB taxonomy): domain Bacteria; phylum Pseudomonadota; class Alphaproteobacteria; order Rhizobiales; family Rhizobiaceae; genus Rhizobium. Next base: position 51,733 of record NZ_JAELUG010000032.1, on the reverse strand, counting down.
AAGGCGAACGTGCCGAGGACCGAGCGCATGCGGTTGGGATTGCTGCGCTTGAACTGCGGCGCTTCCATGAGCCGCTGGATACGCGCCAGCGCATCGGGGCCGGGAATTCCCGCCTGGATGGCGAACCATTTGTCGATCACAAGAGCATTTTTCGAGAAGCGGTCATGGAAATGCTCAAGTGCCGCCGCGGTTTCCGCTGTCTCCGGGAATTGATGCGCAAGAATGGTCAGCGCGGCGCTGAGATCGGTCATGTTATTTGCCGCGTCATAGGCGGCTTTTGCGCGGACCGGAGTGCCATCCAATTGCGACAGGTAGCCCAATGCCGCATTGCGCAGGGCCCGACGGCCGGCGCTCGCGGCATCCGGGCTGAACGGGCCTGGCGTCTGCATGCCGTCGTAGAGTGCCGCAAAGATATCCTTGCCGGCTTCGGCAATCCGCTTGAAGATAGCCTGACGCCCCGCGCGGATCGCGTCGGGGTCGTTGTTGCCGCCAAGTTCGCGGCCGATATCCGCTTCGCTTGGTAGAGCAAGCGCCTGTGCGCGGAAGGCCGGCTCGAGGCTGTCGTCGGCGGCTGCCGCCAACAATGCGCCTACGAAAGACGAATCACAGGTGATGTCGTTGCCTTGGCGTGCATCGCGAGCCGCTTGCAGCAGATTGGGCAGGCCGAGATCGATCAGCGCCTGCCAGCGCGCGAAATGATCGGTCTCGAAACGCGCGATCAGCGCCAGATCCTCGACGCTCTGATTGAATTGCAGATTGATCGGTGTCGAGAAGCTGCGGTTCAGCGACAGTACCGGCCTCGATGGGATGTCGTGGAAGACGACCGTCTGCACCTTTTCCGTCAGATGCAGCACATCGTCGGTCAGCTCCGCGCCAGTGACCGATGTCGAAGCAATCGCGGTGCCGTCTGAGGCGATCAGTGCCATGCGTAGCGGAATATGCATTGGCTTCTTGGTGGTCTGGCCCGGCGTTGCCGGCACCATCTGTTCGAGCGACAGCGTGAAGGTCTTGCCATCCGCATCATAGACGCAGGAGGCCGTCACGAGCGGCGTTCCGGCCTGATGATACCACAGCGAAAACTGCGTGAGATCGCGGCCGCTGACATCCTCGAAACATCTGACGAAATCTTCGATCGTAACAGCCTGGCCGTCGTGCCTCTCGAAATAGAGATCCATGCCCTTCTTGAACAGATCGCGGCCGAGCAGGGTCGCGATCATGCGTGTGACTTCGCTACCCTTCTCATAGACAGTCGTCGTATAGAAGTTATTGATTTCGCGGTACTTTGTTGGCCGAACCGGATGGGCGAGGGGCCCGCTGTCCTCGGGAAACTGCTCTGACTTCAGATGGCGGACTTCCGCGATGCGCTTGACAGGGCGCGAGCGCTCGTCGGCAGAAAACTCGTGATCGCGATAGACGGTCAGGCCTTCCTTGAGGCAGAGCTGAAACCAGTCGCGGCAGGTGATGCGATTGCCTGTCCAGTTGTGAAAATATTCGTGCGCGATGATGGCTTCGATATTCGCATAGTCAGCATCAGTTGCCGTCTCGGGATCGGCAAGCACGTATTTGTCGTTGAAGACGTTGAGACCCTTGTTCTCCATCGCCCCCATATTGAAGTCCGACACGGCGACGATCATGAAGATGTCGAGATCGTATTCGCGCCCGAAGCGCTCTTCGTCCCACTTCATCGAGCGCTTCAGTGCATCCATGGCGTAGGTCGCGCGCGGCTCGTTGCCGTGCTCGACATAGATCTTCAGCGCCACTTCACGACCCGACATGGTCGTGAATGTGCCCTCGACAACGCCGAGGTCGCCGGCGACGAGTGCGAAGAGGTAGCTCGGCTTCGGGTGTGGATCGAACCAGGCGGCGAAATGCTTACCTTCGCCATAGCCGGCGCCGCCGAGGAAATTGCCGTTCGACAGCAGCAGTGGGTTGGTCGCCTTGTCGGCAATGATGTTGACCGTGTAAGGGGCGAGAACGTCGGGTCGATCGGGGAAATAGGTGATGCGGCGGAAGCCTTCGGCCTCGCATTGGGTGCAGTAGATCCCGCCCGTGCGATAGAGGCCCATCAGCTGCGTGTTGGCCTCCGGATTGATGACGGTTGTGATCGTCAGTTCGAACGGCGTGCTTGCCGGAAGGCCGCGAACGGTCAGGTTCTCGGGCGTGGCTTCATATTGCTCGCCGGGCAGCTCTACCTGGTCGAGCAACAGCCCCGACAGCATCAGCTCGTCGCCGTCAAGCACCAGTGGGGCGCTCAGATCGACGCCTTCGCGGCGATGGAAGATCAGCCGCGCCTCCACCTTAGTTTCGGTGGGATGCAGATCGAAAGTAAGGTCCACGCGTTCCAGAACGAAGTCGGTAGGACGGTAGTCTGCCAGATTTACGATCTGGCCGGTATCTGTTCGCATGGTCTATCCTGATCAGGCTATGCTTTTTGAGGCACAGTCCGAAGCCCTCCTCCGGACCGAAAGTCGGCGCATCATTACATCGAAATCTGAACCAAAGTTAAAGTCATATCACTACATGGAAATGTTCCGTTGTGACACAGCAAGTATTAGGGCGACGAGCTGTCGCTCTTGCCCGTTCAGGCTCGGTCTGCGGATGTATTCTGGATGCTCACGCAATCACCTACTACCTGATTTTACGGATATACGGACGGCAATCCTCGCATAGGGGATACATGATCATTGGGATGCCATCCTTGGAATGCATCAAGCCTGTTCCAGGAAACAGTTATTTAAAGTAAATTATTTGTTTAACCTCTTGCGGTATAAGCGCATCTACATAACTATAGCATGCTATTAGATGTCGGAATTATGATCGATTCCGGTGAATTCGTTCACAAAAATGAAACATCCTCCTTTTGTTGATACATTGAGAAGGGCACCCCAAGGAGGCCCGATTGAGTTTTTCTATCGAGCAGCTTGCTCGTCATCCTAAATTCGTGTCGTCACTGCGCTTTCTCGCAGAGGCGTTGCGAAATCGTTACGATCATGGCCCCCGAATTGCCCGCATGCTGGCCTCGCATCAACGTTGGTTGCTGACGCAGACGGCCTATGCGCTTCATCTTGAATATGATCCGGCGGTGCCGGGTTCCGGTCTGACCGTCGTCGGGCTTCGCGATCTGATCACGCAGCATCGTGTCGCCAGCCGCAATACAGTGCTCAGTTTTATCGACGAACTGCTCACCTATCGTTTTCTCACGCTGGCTCCAGGTCATGTCAAGCGGCCGCGACGCTACGTGCCGACCGAGGCCAGTCTAACGGGGATGTTCGGCTGGTGCCTGTCCAATCTGGCGACGCTCGATCTGCTGGATGACGGCAGCCGCGCCGCGGAGCTGGCTGCCTCTCCGGAATTGATGGATCTGGCGCAGCCGCGCATGGCGCGCTATTGCCTGGAAACCGACCTCTGGCGCGAGCCACCGGAATGCGTCGGTCTATTTCTCTGGACTGAGGCGGGCGGTCTGGTCGTCGACTATATTATGTCGCAGCTGGATCTCGGCGGAGAGCCGGGTCCGCAGATCGACATCGGAAGGATCGATGCACGCGCGCTTGCGGCACATTTCATGATATCGCGCACCCATTTGCAGCGCCTTCTCCGCAAGTCCGCCGATCGTGGAGACATAGGCTGGCATGACGAGACGAAGAAGACGCGGATGTGGATCTCGCGCGAGTTTCTGGATCAGTATTGCCAATGGCAGGCCGTGAAACTTGCCGCGATCGACGAGGCTTTCGCCTGGGCGCGAGACGCAGCACGGCAATCCGATCAAAAGAAATGATCTTGTCGAGATGATGCCGGGTTCCGAGATCCGGCCTTTATGGGCTGATGTCCCGAGCCATCACGAAATCTGTCGTGCCGGGATGTGGACTTGGAATTCCCTATAGCGGGATGCTTGCGGCAGCAGCGCGAGCAGGGCTTGTGTTTCGGCACTCATCACCACGAAGGCTCCGCGAGCGTTCGAACTCCTCAGCTGCCCGCACGGCGGCGCCGATGTGTCCGACGGAATCGAAGAGAGTGATGAGCGAACGCAAACCCGAAGACATGATGTAATTCCTGAAAGATAGAAACGCTGAACAGAACGCGCGACTTCGCGCCCGCAGATTAGCAGGCGCGGAAATCCGCGAAAATGGCGGTCGGGCGGCCGATGCGGGCCGAAACGCCAGTACCCCGGGCGGTCATCTGCTCATTGGCAGCGATGCCGAGGTTGCGATGTCCGTTTGTGGCGCGCACGGGCTCGAGGGCGCGACGCAGGGTATCAAACCCGCAGTGAATAGGGCGAAAACGTATAGTCATTGCCTTGGTTCCTTTCGAAATTCCTCCCAAGACATGCCATATATTGCAACGCAACATTGATTTTGCAATGCACAACATCGATGAACTGTCATGCCAAAATGCATGGCTCGTGTCATATTCTGTTAATGATGACGAAAATCAGCCTAATATTTCGGCGTCGATACGATTCTTGAAGGCGAGAAGATCGCTCCATGCGAGCCGCTTGTTGATGGGCGCGGTGAGCAGTTCCTGCGGATGCAGGCTGGCGATCGCCGGTATCGTTCGGCCGAGAATGTCGATTTCGCGCCATTGTCCGCGAAGTCCATGGATCGTTTCGGCGCTTTCGAAGAAATGCCGTGCGGTGAAATTACCAAGCAGCAACAAGGCTTTCGGCTCGGCAAGCGCAATCTGCCGTTCTATGAACGGACGGCATATCTCGACTTCCGGCGCAGAGGGCGCCCGGTTGCCGGGCGGCCGCCACGGAATGACGTTGGTCAGCAGTATTTCTTCGCGTCGCAGGCGGATAGCGGCCAGCATCTTGTCGAGCAGCTGTCCGGCGCGCCCGGCAAACGGCGCGCCCTCCCGATCGTCATCGGCGCTCGGCATCGGGCCGATCACCATGACGCGGCCTTCCGGCGTGCCGCTGGCAAAGATCGTCGATCGGGCGCTGTTCTTGAGATTGCAGCTGTTGAACGCCTCGATCGCGGTCTTCAATTCGGTGAGCGAGCGCGCGCTTTCCGCTGCGAATCGCGCTTGTTCAACCGCTTGTTCGTCGGGAATGGCCGGAGCGTTGCGTGGCGAAGCAGGCGGTGGAGCAGCGGCCGGTTTTGCGGCCTGACGACGATCCGGCTGCGCTCTGCCCGCCTGTTGCTGTGCTTCAGGCCGCGCCTGCGCGGCCCTTGCGCCCTGCCGGGCAGCGCGCATGGCCTCGAATTCGGCGAAGCGATCCACCGGCTCCTCTTCCAGCAGCCAATCGACGCCGGCATCCGCATGGAAATGCAGAAGGGCGGCAAGTTCGGCCGGTGTGAGGTCGCTGGCGGAAATCATGGGGGAACTCTAGCCAAAGCAGCGCCGGAGCGAAAGGGCAGGGCGGCCTGCTATCTTACGCCGTCCACTGGGCGATGTCCTCGCGCTCTCCGATCAGGGCAAGCCCGTGAGCGATCGACAGCAATTCGCCGCCCGTCTCGATGCGCTCCTGGCCGAAGCGCTCGGTGAAGATGCGTCTCACGGCAGGAACAAAGGATGTGCCGCCGGTGAGGAACACTTTGTCGATGGCGTTGGGCGAGGTGTTCGTCGTCGTCAGGACATCGTTGAGAGCCCCTTCGATGCGGGCAAGATCCTCGGCGATCCAGCTCTCGAAATCGGCGCGTCGAACGCTCCGGTGGCCTGCCTTGCCGAGCGGCGGGAAATGGAATTCTGCCTCTTCCTCGGCCGAAAGCGCCATCTTCGTAGCAGATACCGCCTGATAGAGCGGATAGCCTTCATCATGCTCGACGAGATCGATGAAGGTTTCGAGCTTCTCGGGCTCGAGGCTGCTGCGCACCAGCGTCTTCAGATCGGCATATTCGCGCGAGGTCTTGAAGATCGAAAGCTGGTTCCAGCGTCCGAAATTGGCGTAATAGGAGCTGGGCATTTCCAGCAGCTTGTCGAAGCTCTTGAAGTAGCTGCCCTTGCCGATGGCCGGCGAGACGATGTTGTCGATCATCCGGAAATCGAAATGATCGCCGGCGATGCCGACACCGGAATGGCCGATGGGGCTTGCCGTCAGCTTTCCGGCCAGGGTTTCGAAACGGATGAGCGAATAGTCCGTCGTACCGCCGCCGAAGTCCGCCACCAGTACGGTCGCGTCCTTCTTCAGATGCTGCGCGAAGTAGAAGGCGGCGGCCACGGGTTCGTAGACGTAGTGGATCTCGGGAAAGCCAAAGCGGGTGAGGGCGGCGTTATAGCGTTCCGTCGCGAGCGCCGGATCTGGATTGGCGCCGGCAAAATGTACGGGGCGGCCGGTCACGATCCGCGAAACATCGCTTGGCCAGCCTTCTCCGGCATAGGCGCGCAGACGGCGCACGAAGATCTCCATCAGATCCTCGAAACTATGGCGCTTGGCGTAGATCAGCGTGCCCTGGAAAAGTGCGCTTGCGGCAAAGGTTTTGATCGACTGGAGGAAACGGCAATCGCCCGGATTGTCGATGAACTGGCGGATGGCCGCATGACCGGCCTCGACCTTGAGCGCGGCCGCACCCAATCCCGGATCCTTCATGAAGGAAAGCGCGGTGCGCATGCTGTCTGCCGTACCGGCGGCACTGTTGAAGGCGACTGATTGCGTCGCAGATCCGTCAGCCATTGCCAGAACCGTATTCGTGGTGCCGAAGTCGAAACCAAGCGCCCGAGCCATGCCCGCACTCCTTTCCGTTGAAATTTTATGGATTGGGGCAAAGCCCCTATGAGGCGCACGCCGCGCCCAGATCGCAAAGAGGGCGCGTCATGGCATGGCTTCGCCGCAAGTGCAAGACGCGGCGCCGGTTTTATTTCCTTACGTCGATGGAGGAGCGGGACACAGTCGGAAGGGCTTCGCTGCTTCGCTCCGCGCAAATGAAACGGGCGCCCTTCGGCGCCCGATCTTGTCATTCCGCGGCAATGGCCGACGGCGGTTCCTTGTGGTGCGGATCGTCGTCCTTGCGTTTGCCGAAACGACCGAGGAAGTCATTCAGGCGGTTCATCTCAAGGAAGATCACCGGCGTGATGAACAGTGTCAGAAGCTGTGAGACCACGAGGCCGCCAACGACCGCGATACCGAGCGGCTGCCGAAGCTCGGAACTCGCACCGCCGCCGACCGCGATCGGTAGGGCGCCGAGCAGCGCGCAGAAGGTCGTCATCATGATTGGGCGGAAACGACGGACGCATGCTTCATGGATTGCCTCCGCAGGCGATATTCCCGTTGTCGATCGTAGCGTTTCCAGCGCCACGTCGATCATCATGATCGCGTTCTTCTTCACGATGCCTATCAGCATCAACAGGCCGATCAACGCGATGATCGACAGGTCGAAGCCGAAGACCTTCAGGGCAAGCAGCGCACCGAGAGCTGCGGCCGGCAGGCCCGACAGAATGGTCAGCGGATGGATGAAGCTTTCATAGAGAACACCGAGAACGACGTAGATCGTCAACACGGCCGCGAGGATCAGATAAGGCGTGCTGCCCTGCGATTGCTGGAAGATCTGCGCCGTGCCGCCGTAGGACGTGAAGATGTCCGCCGGCATGTTGATGTCCTTCTTGATCTGATCGATCCGCGCCGTGGCGTCGCCAAGCGCTTCGCCAGCCGGCAGGTTGAAGGAGACAGTGGTCGAAACGAGCTGTCCTGTCTGGTTGATGGTGACGGGGCCGGTCGTGCGCTGAACATGGGCGAAGTTGGACAACGGAACCAGCGAGCCGTTTGACGAGGCTACGTGGATATCCTGCAGTCTCTGGTCGTCCCAGGGCTTGCTGGTGTCGAACTCGACCATCACGTCGTAGCTGTCGCCGGTGGTCTGGATCTGCGCGGCGTCATAGCCGCCGAAAGCTTCCTCCAGCGTCGTGCGCAGCTGATTGTTGTTGATGCCGTATTGCGACGCCTTTTCGGTGTCGATGACGATGTTGGCTTGTAGTGCGTTGTTCTGCTCGTCCGACGCAACGTCGGTAAAGCTTGGGTCGCGACGCATGGCGTCCAGCATCTTGTTGGCCCAGAGATTGGTCTGGTCGGCGCTCAGCGCCTGAATGACGAGCTGATACTGGCTGGCAGTCTGGCGGCCACCGAAGCGCAGGCTTTGCTGCGGCGTGATATAAGCCTTCAGGCCTGCTATGGTGCCGATGCTGGTGCGCAATTCGCGCAGCGTCTGGTCCAGCGGAGGCCGCTGATCCTTCGGCTTCATTTGAACGAACATGGTGCCATTGTTCAACGGCTGGCGGACACTGCCGCCAACGATTGACATCACGCCGGCAACGGCTGGGTTCTTCTGGACGAGCGCTGCGGCCTGGTTCTGCAGGTCACGCATTGCCGGATAGGAAATATCCTGACGCGCCTGGGTGGAGATCTGGAGGCGCCCTATATCTTCCGTCGGAAAGAAGCTCGCCGGCAGCACCATGAAGAGATAGACCGAGAGCGCTACCGAGCCGAGGAAGCAGAGCAGAACGGTGCCACGATTGCGCAGGCACCAGGCGACGCCCTTGTCGTAGCCGCGCTGGGTCAAGTCGAAACCGCGGTTGAACAGGCGCACCGGATAGGGCGGCTGGCCGTGGCCCGCCGACAGACGCGAGCTGAGCATCGGCGTGACGGTGAGAGAGACGATTGCCGATGACACGATGGCGATCGCAACCACCATGCCGAATTCGTTGAAGATACGACCGACGACACCGCCCATCAGCAGGATCGGGATGAACACCGCGATCAGGGAGATGGACATGGAAATGATGGTGTAGCTGACCTCGGCCGATCCCTTGATCGCTGCCTGCAGCACCGGCATGCCTTCCTCGACATGTCGCAATATGTTTTCCAACATGACGATCGCGTCGTCCACCACAAGGCCGACGGCGAGCGTCAAGCCTAGCAGCGAGATGTTGTCGACGCTGTAGCCCAGCACATACATCATCCCGAAGGTCGAAATCAGCGACAGAGGCACGGCAAGACCGGGGATGATCGTTGCCGTCACATGGCCGGTGAAGAGATAGATGACGAGAACGACCAGGCTGATCGTCAAGAGCAGGGTGAATTTGACGTCCGAGATCGCATCGCGGATCGGCTGCGCCGAATCGTTCATGACATGCGTCTGCACCGAGGCCGGAATTTCCGCATGGAGCTGTGGCAGCTTCGCGTTGATCGCATCGACGACGTCGACGGTGTTGGCATCCGGCTGGCGCTGGATGGCAAGAATGATGGCCTGCTTGCCGTCATACCAGGAGCCGGCATTGGTGTTCTGTACGCTATCCTGAACGTCAGCGACGTCGCTTAGGTGGATCGGCGCGCCATTGGGGCTGGCAATGACCAGTGACTTGAACTGCGCGGCATTGGTGTTCTGGGTATTGGCATTGAGCGTCATGCTCTGCTTGCTGTTCTGCAGCGTGCCGACCGGAACCTGGCTGTTGGCATTGACGATTGCGGCGTTGACGGTGTCGATGCCGATGCCGCGAGCTTGCAGCTTGTTCGGATCGACTTCGACGCGCACGGCGTAGGTCTGTGCGCCGTAAACAGTAACTTCCGCCACGCCCGGAAGGGTCGACAGCGACGGTGAAATGATGTCTTCGGCGATTTCGTCCAGCTTGCTGCGCGGCATCGTATCGCTCTGCACGGCAAGCAGCATGATCGGAGCGTCGGCCGGGTTGGTCTTCTTGTAGCCCGGCGGCGTCGTCAGGTTGTTGGGCAATTGCCGAGTCGCATTCGAGATCGCGGCCTGAACGTCGGCGGCTGCGGCGTCGATGCTTCGGTTGAGATCGAACTGTAGCACGATGCTCGTATTGCCGAGCGAGTTCGTCGCCGAGATTTCACTGATGCCGGGGATGGTTTCGAACTGCTTGATCAGCGGCGTGGAAACCGAGGTCGCCATCGTCTGCGGCGAGGCGCCTGTCAGCTGGGCCGAAACGTTGATGGTCGGAAAGTCCACCTGGGGCAGGGCGGCGACGGGCAGGAGCTGATAACCAGCCAGACCAGCCATGACTACACCCAGCGCCAGAAGCGTCGTCGCTACCGGTCGTTGGATACAGAATTGTGGGATCATTGCTGTGCTCCAACCGAAATCGTTTCGCTCTTCTGGCTCGACTGATCGTTGGCTGCAGCCACGTTCTCAGACTTTTCGTCGTTGAACTGTTCGACGACGGTCTGGCCGTCGATCAACTGCACCTGTCCTTCGACGACGACATGATCTCCTTCCGTCAGGCCCTTGGCAACAGCCGTAAAGCCGCCGTTCTGCCGCTCGACGGTGACCGGCGTCAGATGGACCTTGTTGTCCTTGACGACATAGGCATAGAAGCCGTCCGGGCCGGGGCTGATCGCAACAGTCGGAGCGACGAGTACAGGCTGGTTGTCGGTCAGGTGAACGACGACGTTGACCGATCGGCCGGGCCAGATCGCACCGTTGGCATTATCGAATTTCGCCTTGACCAGGATGGTGCCTGAAGCGGGGTCGACGGTATTGTTGAAGAAGCTGACCGCGCCCTGGCGGGCCTTACCCTTGCTCGAGTTGGGAACGGTACTGACCGGCACGGTACCGGCTTGCAGCGCTTCTTCCAATTCCCGCAGCTGGTTTTCCTGCATATGAAATTGAACGTAGATCGGATTGTATTGCGTGATGGTCACGATCGCCGTGCCGGGCGTGACGTAGGCGCCGGGGCTTGGGACGACATTCCCGAGACGTCCGTCATAGGGCGCGCGGATTTGCGTATTCTCCAGCAGAACCTGGTCGGATGCGAGCTGAGCCTTGTCGGCATTGACGTCGGCGGCCGCGGTGTCGCGTGCGGCAACGGCCTGATCGACAGTCTGCTGCGTGCCGGCATTGTTGAGCAGGCTCTTTGCGCGGGTCAGAGCTGATTCAGCAGCAGCAAGCGTCGCCTGATCCTTGACGATGGTCGCTTGATCCTTGTCGACGGCGGCCTGCGCCGTGCGTGCGTCCAGCTTCGCGATCAGATCGCCGGCCTTCACCATTGCGCCGTCCTGCGCCTCGATTGAAGTAATGATGCCGGATTCCTGTGCGGCGATGGTCGTCGCATTTTGCGCTACGGCAGAGCCGGTGGCGGTGATGTCGTTCGGCAGCGATCTCTTCACCACTGCGGCAGTTTTGACGACCGAGGATACGGCCTGATGCTTTTTGCCGCCAGCCGCTACGGCTTTACTGGCATCCTTGGTTTCTGCGGAGGCCTGATCGACAAATGCGGAAAGAAAAGGAATACGGTCGCGATAGCCCCAGGCTGCAAGGGCTGCAACGACAAGAAGGCCGAGGGGAAGCCAGAATTTTTTCATATTTAAAGAACCGGTCGAAGCGAGTTGCAAAAAGCGCGATGACTCGAGGTGTATCTATTGCGTCGCACAACAAAGACGGGCTTCGCCGCAATTCATCACATCGCCGTTACCGCTAACGTTCGGTAATTCTGTCCCTATAACGTGAATTCATGAACGCTCATCCCCAGCAATCTATCACAGTTCGGCGGGACGAAAAATTAAAGCTTGGAAAGCTTTGGAATTGCTACCGCTTGTGCGGCGCAACAAATGATCAAATGACTATTTTTTGATTGCCGTCATGTAATGATTGGACAGCTGCTTGGTCGTTTCCGGCATTTATAGTGAGAAGCAGGCCCCTAACGCTCATGGTAGCCTTTGCTTATGCTCACGCAATTGTGTTGACAGGCCCCGTTTACAAAAGGGCCTGCTCTTTTCGAAGGGCGAGACGATTTAAAGCGAACGCGCGGCACCGCCATCGCAGCGGATCATCGTTCCTGTCACATAGCTTGCCGGCTCGCTGCAGAGAAAGGCAGCCGTTGCCGCAAACTCCTCGACACGACCGTAACGGCCAGCCGGAATGCGCTGCTGGCGTTCAGCGCTGACATCCTCCAGGCTCTTGCCGCCACGCCGGGCAGCGGCCGTGTCCAGTTCAGCCAAGCGATCGGTCGCGATGCTGCCGGGCAGAAGCATGTTGGCGGTGATCCCGTGCGCCGCCACTTCGCTGGCCAGGGTCTTGCTCCAGCCGACGAGTGCGGGACGCAGCGTATTCGAGAGTGCCAGATTGGGGATCGGCTCTACGACCCCGGATGAGGCGACGGTGAGAATGCGGCCCCAGCCTTGCGCCTTCATGGCCGGCAGCAGGGTATTGGTGAGCGTGATGATCCGCGACACCATGGTGATGAAATAGGTCTCCAGCCGGTCGGCGGTCATTTCTTCGGTCGTCCCTGGTGTCGGGCCGCCGCTGTTGTTGACGAGAATATCGATGCCTCCGAGCTTCTCGGCTACAGCCTTGCTGACGATGTCGACGAAATTTTCGTCGCTGAGGTCGGCCCATATCCAATCTGCCCGACCCTTGCCCTCGGCATTGATGGCTTGGCAATTGCTTTGGAGCCGTTCGCCGCTGCGGCCGCAGAGCAGGACGTTTACTCCCTCCCGCGCCAGCGCGACGGCGATACCGTGGCCGAGACCCTTGGAGGAGGCGAGCACCAGCGCGCGTTTTCCCTCGATACGAAGATCCATGTCGATCACCTCTAATGCTATCCGAATTTTCCCAAGCCCTATTTATAGAGCGCCATTGGCCGCCTTTGAAAGCCGTCGGCGAGAAGAAGGTTGCAAACGCGATCCAATTATTGACGTTAACGTAAGCGTAATTTAACTTGATCGTCGGGTTGGACGAATTGGAGGATCGCCTGTCGCTTCCCGGCTCGACAATCCCTTTCCATTTTGACAAGAGATAATCAAAGCGGGGAAGATGCCCAACGGGGATGAGGCTGCGATCCGATATCATGGGATGCCGGCCAAGCGGAGAGAGTGAATGACTGACGCGAGCGAGCTGCCGGAACGCGAGAGCATGGAATTCGACGTTGTGATTGTCGGGGCAGGGCCTGCGGGCCTGTCGGCGGCGATCCGGCTGAAGCAGATCAATCCGGATCTGACAGTTGTCGTGCTCGAAAAGGGCGCAGAGGTCGGTGCGCATATTCTCTCGGGCGCGGTCGTCGATCCGATCGGCATCGATCGCCTGCTGCCCGGCTGGCGCGAAGAAGAGGGGCATCCGTTCAAGACCGAAGTCAAGGCGGATCACTTCCTGCTTCTCGGTCCTGCCGGCTCCGTCCGGCTGCCGAATGTCCTCATGCCGCCGCTGATGAACAATCACGGCAATTATATCGTCTCGCTCGGCAATGTCTGTCGTTGGCTGGCCGAAAAAGCTGAAGCGCTCGGTGTCGAGATCTATCCCGGCTTTGCCGCAAGCGAAGTGCTCTATGACGACCAGGGGGTCGTCATCGGGGTTGCCACCGGCGACATGGGGGTCGAGAAGAACGGCGAGCCCGGCCCGAACTACACGCGCGGCATGGCGCTGATGGGCAAATATGTGCTGATCGGCGAGGGCGTGCGCGGCTCGCTCGCCAAACAGCTCATCGCCAAGTTCGATCTGTCGAGAGACCGCGAGCCGCAGAAATTCGGCATCGGCATCAAGGAACTCTGGGAGGTCAAGCGCGAAAACCACAAGCCGGGCCTCGTGCAGCACTCCTTCGGCTGGCCGCTCGGCATGAAGACGGGTGGCGGTTCGTTCCTCTATCATCTCGAGGACAATCTGGTCGCGGTCGGCTTCGTCGTGCACCTGAACTACAAGAACCCTTACCTCTTCCCCTTCGAGGAGTTCCAGCGCTTCAAGACGCACCCGGCCATCCGCGGCACCTTCGAGGGCGGCAAGCGCATTTCCTATGGCGCCCGCGCCATCACCGAGGGCGGTTACCAGTCGGTGCCGAAGCTCACCTTCCCGGGTGGCGCGCTCATCGGCTGCTCGGCCGGCCTCGTCAATGTCCCCCGTATCAAGGGCAGTCATAATGCGGTGCTGTCTGGCATGCTGGCGGCCGACAAGATCGCAGACGCGATCGCCGCCGGCCGCGCCAATGACGAAGTGATCGAGATCGAGAACGAATGGCGCCAGACGGATATCGGCAAGGACCTGAAGCGGGTCCGGAACGTCAAGCCGCTCTGGTCGAAGTTCGGCACGGCAGTCGGCGTGGCGCTCGGCGGGCTCGACATGTGGACGAACCAGCTGTTTGGCTTCTCCTTCTTCGGCACGCTGAAGCACGGCAAGACGGATGCGGCCTCGCTGGAGCCTGCGGCCATGCATCAGAAAATCGATTATCCGAAGCCGGATGGTGTCCTGACCTTCGATCGCCTCTCCTCGGTGTTCCTGTCGAATACCAATCATGAGGAAGATCAGCCGGTACACCTCAAAGTCGGGGACATGGCGCTGCAGGTATCGTCCGAACACGATATCTTCGCCGGCCCGTCGACGCGCTACTGTCCGGCAGGGGTCTATGAGTGGGTGGAGAAGGACGGCAAGGAAACCTTCGTCATCAACGCCCAGAACTGCGTCCACTGCAAGACCTGCGACATCAAGGACCCCAACCAGAATATCAATTGGGTACCGCCGCAGGGCGGCGAGGGGCCGGTCTATCCGAATATGTGAGATGGAATGAGTGACGTAGGGCCAAACGCTGAAACAATGCGTTTGGCCCTACGGAACCACTATCTGTACGCAGAATGCGATTAATGCCGGGCAGGCTTGCGAGCGAGCAGGCCAGTGGACAGAGCGACACCGATGCCGGTGACGATTGCTGCTGCGATCCCGGCCACACCGATTTCCTCGCCAAGCAGCAACCCGCCGCCGATCGTGGCGAGAACAGGCGTGATGGCGGTGAAGGCTGCGGCTTGTGTGCCGCCTAGAGCCTGAACAGCAAGGCCATAGGCAAGCGTGGCGGCAAGGCCGGACAGCAGCCCCTGGCTGACGACCTGCAGGCCGATTTCCGGCAGCGGCAGCGAGGTCAGCGAGCTACCGAAGATGGCAGCCAGGCCGATATGGGTCAGGAACGACCAGACGGCGATGAGCGCGCTCGATTGCACTGCCGTTAGACCCGAGCGACGGAAGGCGTGCGTATAAGCAGCCCAAAGCAGCGCCGCGAGCGGCAGCAGCGTAAAGCCTTCCCAGGAGATCTGCACGCCGTAAAGGCTGCGTGCCAGAAGGATGACGACGCCGGCGACAATGCCGCCAAGGCCGAGCCAGCGGGTTATATCAAGCCGTTCGCGAAACAGCAGGATGCCGATGACAGCAGCGGCGAGGGGCATGGAGCCGCCGAGCAGAATTCCGGCTGAAGAGGCAGGGGTAAATTGAATGGCAAAGGTGGTTAGCTGAAAGAAGAGCGCGCCGGAGCCGCAGACCATCAGGGCCAGCAGTTTCAGCGATACGCCTTTCGGCAGCAGGCCGGTGCGCCACCAGACGGGAGCCAAAATCAGTGCTGGCACGCCGTAGCGGATCAAGCCGAGGTCGATCGTGCTCATCTGCGTCTCGGCGGTATGACGGGTCGCGAGGATCCAGTTTGCCCAGATCAATACGGTGACGATAGCGCCCGCATACCCCATCGCGGTAGATGTTGGTTTGTGTGTGGAGAGCGACAGAGCGGTCATCGACATATCCTTCCGATCCGTTCAGTTCATCTTGTGAACGAGGAAAAGATAGCGCCGAAGGCCGAGGCATGTCCTTGCTAGTTATGGCGTGAAAATCGTGCTACTAGCATTAATCCACTAATCTGAGAGGCCAAACTTCTCTATTATGCCAAAACTGGATAAATTCGATATTGCCATCCTCAACTGTCTGCAGGAGGATGCGCGCGCGACCAATGTCGAGATTGCCGAACGTGTGAATCTCTCGCCATCGCCCTGTCTCAGGCGCATTCGCAATCTGGAAAAATCGGGACTTTTGCGCGGCTATCGTGCTGATATCGATCGTAAGGAAGCCGGTCTCGGCCTCACCGTCTTCGTCGAACTCAAGGTCGGTCATCATTCGAAGGAAAATTCCGAAGCGCAGCAGGCCGCGCTGCTCGCCATTCCCGAGATCGTTGCGTGCCACTTGATTTCGGGAACGGCCGATTTTCTGGCGGAAGTCGTCGTGGCGGACCTTGCCGCTTATGAAAAGGTGATGTCGGAGAAGCTGCTGGCTCTCCCCGGGGTGGTCGATCTGCGCTCGAACTTCGCGATACGAACGATCAAGGCCAATGGCGCGCTGAAGCTGCCGACGCCGGAATGAAAACGAAAAAGGGCCGTTGCCGGCCCTTTTTGGGATGAAAATCTCGATGCCGTCAGAGCATCGTTCCGCTGAGGATCAGCAATGCCACCGAGAAGTAGATCACAAGACCTGTGACATCGACGAGCGTCGCGACGAAGGGAGCCGATGCGCTGGCCGGATCGAGCCGCAGCTTCTGCAGAACGAATGGCAGCATTGAGCCGGCAAGCGAACCGAAGGTGACGATGCCGATCAAGGCTGCAAAGACGGTCAGGGCGACGAGCTGCCAGTGCGGACCGTAGTCGAACAGGCCGATGGTTTGCCAGAGCACGATGCGGGTGAAGCCGACGAGGCCGAGGATGGCACCGAGCACGATGCCTGTGGGAAGTTCGCGAAGCGCGACACGCCACCAGTCCGAGAGCTTGAGTTCGCCGAGCGCCAGCGCGCGGATGATCAGCGACGTTGCCTGCGAGCCGGAATTGCCGCCGGAGCTCATGATCAGCGGGATGAAGAGCGTCAGCACGACGGCCTTTTCCAGCTCGCCCTCGAAGTGCTGCATGGCGCTTGCCGTCAGCATTTCGCCAAGGAAGAGGGCTGCGAGCCAGCCGGCACGCTTACGGATCATGCCGCCGAAGCTGATCTTCATATAGGGCTGGCCGAGTGCTTCCATGCCGCCGAATTTCTGGGCATCTTCGGTCGTATCGGCGATCATCGTGTCGATGACGTCGTCAACGGTGACGATGCCGAGCATGTGACCCTTGTCGTCGACGACAGGCAGCGCCAGCAGATCGTGGCGCCGGATCAGGCGGGCGACATCCTCCTGCTTCATCAGCGGCGGTGCCGTGACCGGCGTGCCCTTCTGCGCGACGGTGAGAATACAGGCATCCGGCTCGCCGGTGATAAGGCGGCGCAGCGTCACGACATGCAGCAGCACATGCGTTTCGTCGTCCAGCACGTAGATGGCGTAGACGGTTTCGCGGGAGCGCTCGACCTGGCGAATGTGATCGAGCGTCTGGGCGACGGTCCAGCTGGCGAGAACGCTGACGAACTCCGTCGTCATGATGCCGCCGGCTGTGCGCGGCGGATAGCCCATCAGGCCCTGGATCGCCTGCCGGGCGTGCTCGTCGAAGGTGGCGAAGAGCCGGCCCCGGGTGTCGACATCCATTTCGAGCAGCACATCGGCAACGCGGTCGTTGGACATGCCGTGCAGCAGCCGTGAAGCGTCTGCATTGCCCATGACTTCGAGGATAGCGTGAGCGTTGCGCAGTTCCGGCCGGTCGAGAATGCGCACGGCGCGTTCTTCCGGCATTTTGGCGAGGATACGTGCGGCTTCGGCCACATCGAGCACATTCAGCGACTCGACGCGTTCGGCGATGGTGGCGCCGCGGTTGTTATTGATGAATGCACGAGCGGCATTGCCAGCCCGCGCGGGAAAGCTGTTGATGTTCATTATAGCTCGCCTTTCCAGTCGATCCGCCGTCGTAGCGGATCGTGGCGAGCCGACAGGAGTCGGTTAGTGCACGAATGCTACTGACGGCAAAGGCAATCGACTACTACTGTCGCTAGGCATCTAAAGATGGCTCCGGTTAATCGGCATGGAAAAGCGCTGCTCTCCATCTGGGGCAGAAGTCGCGCCGAAGGCATAAAAAGTCAAGAGGTGGAAACGGTTTAAGGCCTCATGTCGAAAGAAAAATTCGCCTGGGTGCTTGAAATTTTGTGCGGCGCAACATGTAGCGTTGCGGATGGGTCAAAATAGCGTGGCCGGACGACGAACGCCCGGCCTGGCTTGCCCCGGATTTTCGCTGCTCAGAAGCCCGCCAGAACAATCTTGCCCTTCATCTTGCCGGTCTCGACGAGGGCATGCGCCTTCTTCAGATTGGCGGCGTTGATCGTTCCCGCAGTCTCCGTCAGCGTCGAGCGGATCTTGCCGGCGTCGACCAGCGCGGCGACCTTTGTCAGCAGCTTGTGCTGCTCGATCATATCGGCGGTGTTGAAGAGGGGACGCGTAAACATCAGCTCCCAATGGATAGACACCGCCTTGCGCTTGAAGGGCACGATATCGAGCGTCTTCGGGTCATCGATCAAAGCGAACCGGCCCTGCGGTGCGATGATGTCGACGATCGATGCGATGTGGTCGGAGGTATTCGTCGTGGAGAAAACAAAAGCCGGCGCGCCGATGCCAAGGGCTTCCATTTGCGGCGCAAGCGGCTTCGAATGGTCGATGACGTGATGAGCGCCGAGTTCCTTCACCCAGGCTTGTGTTTCCGGCCGGGACGCCGTGGCGATGATGGTGAGATCGGTGAGCGCCCGTGCGATCTGGATGGCAATCGATCCGACGCCCCCCGCGCCGCCGATAATGAGGATGGCATTGGCTACACCGGAAACCGGGTCCTGCACCTTCAGGCGGTCGAACAGCGCTTCATAGGCGGTGATCGCGGTTAGCGGCAAAGCGGCAGCGGCCGGAAAATCCAGGCTCTTCGGCTTGGCGCCGACGATACGCTCATCAACGAGATGGAATTCGGCATTGGAGCCACCTCGATTGATTGCACCTGCGTAGAAGACCTCGTCTCCCGGCTTGAACATTGTGACGTCAGGTCCGACTGCCTTGACGATGCCGGCCGCATCCCAGCCAAGGATCTTGTACTCACCTTCACCGGGAGCGACGTTGGCGCGGACTTTGACATCGACAGGATTGACGGAAACGGCCTTCACTTCGACAAGCAGATCATGCCCTTTTGCCTCGGGCGTCGGCAGTTCGACGTCGATCAGGGATGTGTCTGCGGATATGGGCTGCGGTTGCTTGTAGGCGACTGCGCGCATGGGAGAAGCTCCTCGGTTTGTTGCACAGTGGCTAGATGCGCATTATCCTCAGATGGTGCAAGAATGCACAATTTCTGTACGTAGGTACAAAAAGGATACTGTCGATGTCGGTTCCCCGCTCCAAACTTGTCAGGAATTTTCCGGGCTGTCCGGTCGAGGCGACGCTCAGCCTGCTCGACGGCAAATGGAAGGGCGTCATCCTGTTTCACCTGATGGAGGGAACGCTGCGCTTCAACGAGATTCGCCGCAAGCTGCCGTCGGTGACGCAGCGTATGCTGACCAAGCAATTGCGGGAGCTGGAAGAATCCGGGCTGGTTTCACGCACCGTCTTTCCGGTGGTGCCGCCGCGCGTCGATTATGCGCTGACGCCGCTAGGCGCCAGCCTTGGGCCGATCATCAAGGCCATGGCCATATGGGGCGAAGAGAAAGTGTTCTGCCACGACGGCCGCCAGCAGCTGGCCTCATGCGTGACCGGTACGGCGCTCCAGAGCAACTGACAGCGCGAAGACGGCAAGACCGCCGACGGAGAGGACCGCGCCGACATAACCGGTCGCTGCCGCGGTGAAGCCCCAGAAGATCACGAGGCCGCCGAGCCAGGCGCCGAGCGCGTTGGCGATGTTGAAGGCGGAGTGATTGGAGGCCGCGGCCAGCGTCTGCGCATCGGCTGCCACGTCCATCAGGCGGGTCTGCACTGCGGGGCAGGCGGCAAAACCACAGCCGATCAGGAAGACGCAGATGCACAGCATGACGGGGTTGGCGGCGGTAAGTGCAAACAACGTCATGATGACGACATTGAAGATCATCATGCCGCCGATCGTTCCCTTGATCGATATGTCGCCTAGGCGCGAGCCGACGATGTTGCCGACATTCATGCCGATGCCGAATAGCGCAAGCACGACCGGCACCATGGCGGTGCCAAGGCCGGCGACCTGGGTCGTCGTCGTGGCGACGTAGCTGAAGATCGAAAACATGCCGCCGAAGCCGATGGCTGCGACACCCAGCGTCAGCCAGACCTGAATGCGCTTGAGTGCGCCCAGTTCGCGGGTGATGCTGGCGCCTTCCTCGACCTTGTCCTTCGGCAGGAACAGGGCGATGAGAAGCATGGTGACGAGGCCGACGCCGCCGACCATCATGAACGCCGCGCGCCATTCGAGGAGCTGGCCGAGATAGGTGGCGATCGGTGTGCCGATCAACGTGGCGATCGTCAGGCCGAGCATGACCTGACCGACGGCTCGCACGCGGCGATGAACCGGCACCATGGAGGCGGCAACGAGCGCTGCGACGCCGAAATAGGCGCCATGCGGCAGGCCGGTGATGAAGCGCAGCACCGTGAAGCTTGCGAAGGTCGGCGCAAAAGCGCTCGAAATATTGCCGGCGGCAAAGAGCGCCATCATCAGCAGGAGCAGCGTACGGCGTGCCATCTTGGCGGCGAGCACGGCAATGATCGGCGCGCCGACGACGACGCCAAGTGCATAGGCGCTGATGACGTGGCCTGCTTGCGGCGTGGTCACGCCGAACGTAGCGGCGACTTCGGGCAGGAGGCCCATGATGACGAATTCGCCTGTGCCGATGCCGAAGCTGCCAACCGCAAGAGCCAGCGTCACCAGCGCAATGGCGGTCCGTGACGGCGCTTCCAGGACGGCTTGGGTATCGAGGGCGTCGACGGCAATATCGCTCACGAAAACTCCTTGGGCGGCAATCGGGTCGAAACACCGCGAATCATGCGGCGGACCCTGTATCCGGGCATTCGGCGCATCATGGGGACATAAATGGACTGAGACGGCATGGACATGCCTCAAACTGCACTATCAATGATCGTACCATTTCTGTCCCGTGCATTTTTTGCAGCGCAGTATGTCGACTGGCGCATAAGTGCGCGCCGGTGTTGCTTCCGGAGCAGGCAACGCAATGCTTGAAATCGCTTTATCCGAAACCATCTCTGTGGAAGCGCACGGGGCACAAGCCCCTTTCGAGATACAATTTGAGAGAAGACCAAGAGCCCCGATGAAGCTGATCGGCTTTTTCAATCGCGATGGCGGCACGTTCCGCACGACCGACATGGCTGCCTATGAAAAGAGGGCGGAGCAGGTGTTCCGTGACGCCGGTCACGATTTCGAGGCTGTCATCGTCGAGGGACGCAACATCGTATCGGCGATGGAGCGCGCGGCTCGACGCGACGATATTGACGGTATCGTCGCCGGCGGTGGCGACGGCACGATTTCTGCAGCTGCGGCCATAGCCTGGAAGAATGGCGTCGCCCTTGGCGTCGTCCCGGCCGGCACGATGAACCTCTTTGCCCGTTCGCTGAGATTGCCGCTCGATATCTGGCAGACGCTGAGCGTGCTGGCGACCGGCGAGGTCGACAATGTCGATATAGGCAGCGCCAACGGCCGTGCCTTCGTGCATCAGTTTTCAGCGGGCCTGCATGCTCGTCTGGTGCGCTACCGCAACAGCTACACATATCGGTCGCGCATCGGGAAGATGTCGGCCAGCACCCGGGCTGCCTTCGGCGTCATCGCCAATCCTCCCGAATTCGACGTCGATTTCGAGGCTGGCGATATCAGCGAACGCCGGCACGTCTCGGCGATCTCCGTCTCCAACAATCCCTTTGGCACCAACGCGCTGCTTTATGCCGATAGTCTGCGCAGCGGCGAACTGGGCTTCTACATGGCAAAGCCCTTGCGGCCGCTCGGCGTCGCCCGACTTGCCATCGATATGCTGCGCGGCCGGGTGCGCGACAACACGGATGTCATGGTCATGCATACGCCGGAGGTGCACCTACATTTCCCGAAGCTACGCCAGCTCGCGAATTGCGTGGTGGATGGCGAGCTTTTGCCGCTCGAGCGTGACGTGACGCTCAAAGTGCATCCCGGCGAACTGAAAGTGATGGTGCGGCAAGGCACCGCCGCCCGTGTCGAGCGCGAGGGGGCGGTCGATAGCCTCGCCGTCTGAGGCGATCAGAGGCGGGGCAGGTAGGTGCGATAATCGAAATCGGAAACCGTGCGCAGGTGGCGGATCGCTTCCTTGTGCTTCGTATCGCCGTAGAGCTTCTGATATCGCTCGCCGAAGACATCGGCGATGAACGACGAGGCGCGGAAGCGCTCGACGGCGGTGAGGAAATCATGGGTCAGCTTGGGCGCGTCGGCCGGCACGTAGGCGGGCGTTGATTCTTCGCCGGGATCGAGGTCGTTTTCCAGCCCAAGCAACATGCCGCCGAGAATTGCCGCCAGCATCAGATAGGGATTGGCGTCTGCGCCGGCGACGCGGTGTTCGATGCGGGCGGCCGGTCCGTCTTTCTCGGGAATCCGCACGGCCGTACCGCGGTGGCCGAAGCCCCAGGTGAGATCGACAGGGGCGAAAGATCCCGGCTGGAAACGGCGATAGGAATTGGCGTAAGGCGCAAAGACCAGCTGCGCATCCTGCAGCGTCTGCAGCAGCCCGGCGCAGATCGACTTCAGCTTCTTCGGCTCGCCGCCGGCCGCATCGAGGATATTGCGACCCTGAGCGTCGATGATGCTCGCATGCACATGCAGCCCGGAGCCGGCCTCATTGGTATAGGGCTTGGCCATGCAGGTCGATTTCAGGCCATGCTTGCGTGCTGCCTGCTCGGCCACACGCTTCAGCATGATGCAGTCGTCGGCGGCCGCCAGTGCATCCGGGCGATGCAGCAGATTGATCTCGAACTGCCCGGCTCCGAATTCGGCAGTCGTCGCGTCTGCCGGCAACCTTTGCGCTCTCGCATAGCCGCGCAGCGTCTCAAGATAGTCGCCGAGCAGGTCGACGGCGTCCATATCGTAACCCTGAAAGCCGTTCGGCTCGCCCCGATAGGTCAGGGCCGCCGGTGGCGAGGGAACGCCTCTTTCGCGCCAGTCTCCGGCGAGCAGATAGAATTCCAGCTCGGTCGCAACGACGGGCGTCAGGCCAAGCGATTTGTAGCGATCGAGAACGGTTGCGAGGATGGCGCGCGGATCCTGAAAGCTCGGGCTGCCATCGAGTTCATGCACGGTGGCCAGCACCTGCTTCGATCCAGCCGGAGCCCAGGGCATGTCAGTCAGCGTGCGCCGGTCGGCAATGCACGTCCCGTCGGGATCGCCGATCGTCAGCGACAGGCCGGTAATGTCGTCATTGTCGTCGCCCCAGATGTCGAGCGATTGTGTCGAGGTCGGCAGCCGCACCGCGCCGGACCACACTTTTTTCTCGGCCGAGATCGGGATTTGCTTGCCGCGCAGCCGGCCGTTCATGTCCGATATCAGCACTTCGATGCGCGCGTTACCTTCGGTTGCGATGTCGGCAGCCATGCTCTTGTAAATCCCCAATGCTCACGGCATGGTCGTAACTGATCATAGCCAGCCTTTCAATCCGACAGGAATCTTGCAGATGTCCGATACGTCAAGCCGTTCCAATCTCGCCGCCGTCGATGCCGCCCATCACCTCCATCCCTTCACGGACATGAAGAAGCTGAATGCCGATGGCACCCGGATCATCCAGCGCGGCGAGGGCACCCATATCTTCGACAGCAACGGCAAGAAATATCTGGATGGTTTTGCCGGTCTCTGGTGCGTGAATATCGGTTACGGTCGCACCGAGATCGCCGAAGCCGCCATGCGGCAGATGAACGAGCTGCCTTACTACAATACGTTTTTCGGCACGACGACGACACCGACGACATTGCTGTCCGAGAAGGTCTGCGCCCATGCCGGGCCGCATTTCAACCATGTCTTCTTCACCAATTCCGGCTCGGAAGCCAGCGACACCTGGTTCCGCATGGCGCGCGTCTATTGGGCTGCCGTCGGCAAGCCGACGAAGAAGACCGTCATCGCCCGCAGGAACGGCTATCACGGCTCCACCGTTGCCGGCGCCAGCATGGGCGGCATGAAATACATGCACGAACAGGGCGATCTGCCGATACAGGGTGTCGTCCACATCGGCCAGCCCTACTGGTACGCCGAAGGCGGCGATCTTTCGCCGGAAGAGTTCGGCCTGAAGGTTGCCCGCGAGCTGGAAGATAAGATCGACGAACTGGGCGAGGACAATGTCGCCGCCTTCGTCGCCGAGCCCGTTCAGGGGGCCGGCGGCGTGATCATCCCGCCATCAACCTATTGGCCCGAGATCGCACGCATCTGCAAGGCGCGGAATATCCTGCTCGTTTCGGACGAAGTCATCTGCGGCTTCGGACGTCTGGGCTCATGGTTCGGCTTTCAGCATTTCGGCGTCGAGCCCGATCTTGCTCCGATCGCCAAGGGGCTTTCCTCCGGATACCTGCCGATCGGCGGCGTGCTTGTCAGTGATCGCATCGCCGATGTTTTCATCAACGAGGTCGGTGAGTTCAATCACGGCTTCACCTATTCGGGCCATCCCGTCTGCGCGGCTGCCGCTATCGAGAATCTGAGGATTATCGAGGAGGAAAGGCTGGTGGAGCGCGTCCGCGACGATATCGGTCCCTATTTGGCCAAGGCGTGGGGCAGTCTGGCGGATCACGATATAGTCGGCGAAGCCGTCAGCATAGGGCTGATGGGCGCATTGCAGCTTGCAGCGGATAAATCCACGCGCCGCCGGTTCGAAAAGCCGGATGCGGTAGGCGCGGCCGTGCGCAACCATGCCTTGACAAACGGTCTCGTGCTGCGTGCGACCGGCGACCGAATGCTGGCCTCGCCGCCGTTCATCATCAGCCATGAGGAAGTGGATACGATGGTGCGCATTGCCCGGCAGGCGCTCGATGCCGTCTGGGCCGACATGCGCTCGTAGGCGGCGCTTCGCTTCAACGACGGCCGTGCGCCATGGAAAGGCGCACGGAGGGCATAATCACGGAGCCAGCAGGCTAGCTTCGATCGGAAACCTAAACGTCCTGGTGCTCGCGGTCGAAGATCTTGCGCACGATGTAGTTCGGCGAGAGATCGTCGCGATAATAGATACGGGCGATCATTTCGGCGAGAATGCCCGTCGTGATCATCTGAACAGAGGACAAGAGCAGCACGACACCGACCATCAGCAGCGGACGGCTGCCGATATCGTCACCGAAGATGAACTTGTCGATGAACAGCCAGAACAGGATAATCGCTGCAAGCGCGCCGAGGCCGAGGCCGAGCGAGCCGAAGAAATGCCCCGGCCGCGCCTTGTAGCGCATGAAGAACATCACCGAGAGCAGATCGAGGATCACGCGGAAGGTACGCGAAATCCCGTATTTCGATGTGCCGTGCTGGCGGGCATGGTGGGTGACGGGCACTTCGCCGATGCGCGAGCTCGGCACGACGCCGGCGACCCAGGCCGGAATGAACCGGTGCATCTCGCCCATCAGCTTGACCTGCTTGATGATCGAGGCGCGATAGATCTTCAGGCTGCAGCCATAGTCGTGCAGCTTGACGCCGGTGATGCGGCCGATCAGATAATTGGCACACCAGGAGGGGATCTTGCGCAGCAGCAGGCCGTCCTGGCGGTTCTTGCGCCAGCCGACGAGCAGGTCGAGCTGCCGCCGCTCCAGTTCGTCGACCATCGAAGGAATATCCTTCGGGTCGTTCTGCAAGTCGCCGTCCATGGTGGCGATGAGGCGGCCATTGGCGGCATCGATGCCTGCCTGCATGGCGGCCGTCTGGCCGAAATTGCGCTGCAGTTCGACGATGCGCAGGATCAGCCCTTCGCGCATCAGCGACCGGCGCGCATTGGCAAGCGTCGCATCCGTGCTGCCGTCATCGACAAGGATCAGCTCCCACGGCTTGGTGAAGTCAGTCATCGCCGTACAGATACGTTCGATCAGCGGTCCGACGCTTTCTTCCTCGTTGAAGACGGGTACGACCAGCGAAAGCTCTAGCTGGTCTGCCGCATCGGCCTGGGGGAGGGTCGACTCTGCCGTTGTCTGCAACTCTTCTTTCTCCTAAAAGACCGGCAGAACCTGCCGGACGGAACGAGCGAAACGTCCGGGCTCAGCCTCCGCTCGCATTTGGGTGCCCTAACTACATGAAGACTCCAATGGTGGCCAGTCGACAGAATTGGTTTATTCGCAATCGAATGACGCTGCTGACTCTCGCCGTTGTCGTAGCCTATGCCGCCTTCATCGAATGGTTTTGGGGCTGGAGTTCCATCCTGGCGCAGTGGGGCAAGGTTGGCGTGCTGCCGATCCTTCTCGCGCTTGCGCTTCTGACCGGCACCTACGTCCTGCGCACATGGCGCATTTATGATTATTTCCCGAAGGAAACCTCGGGTCATTTCGCAGCGCTCTTCCGTGTGACGCAGGTCCATAATCTTCTGAACATCATGATGCCGTTCCGCACCGGCGAGACCAGCTTTCCGGTGCTGATGCGCTCAGAATTCGGCATTCCGCTGGCGCGAGGCACGTCGGCGCTATTCGTCATGCGGCTGCTCGACCTGCATGCACTGCTGGCGGCGGCGGGCATCGGCCTCGCGCTTGCCTCGCCCTATCATGCTCTCGCCTGGATCGTTTGGGCAATTTTCCTGTTGCTGCCCATCTTGGGCTTTGCCTCTCGGCGTCCGCTGATCCGTCTTGCTGCCCGTGTCCTGCCGAAGAAGGCGCAGGGGCTGGTTCACGAGCTGGAGCGTGGCCTGCCGGCTAACACCAGCGCCTTTGCGCGCGCCTGGTTGACGACCGTCGTCAACTGGCTGGTCAAGGTCGTCGTGCTTGCCTGGGCGCTCCGCCTCATGAATGTCGCTCCGCTTTCGGCAAGCTTCGGCGGCGCGCTCGGCGGCGAGCTCTCATCCGTTCTGCCGGTACATGCGCCGGGCGGCGTCGGCACCTATCCCGCCGGCATTACCGCTGGTGCCATGGCCTTCGGAGCTTCGAGCGCGAAAGAGGCAATCGAAAACCTCGCGCAGGCCAGCATCAATGCTCATCTGCTGATCGTCGTCTCGGCGCTGACGGGAACTGCGATCGGATTGCTGGTCGGGCGCAAGCGCAGCTGAAGCGACCGTCACCGCGCGATGTCATCCAGCTCGGACAATCGCTTGCGCAGGAACGCCTGTTCCGGTGCCTGCTGGCAAAGCGCAAGCGCGGTTTCGTAGGCCTGCCGCGCCTCGCCCAATCGTCCAAGCTGTCTCAGGAAATCGGCCCTCGCGGCATGGGTCAGATGATACCGCGCCATGCGCTCTTCGCGCAGCAGGCCGTCGACGATGGAAAGCGCTGTAGCCGGCCCATCGCGCATGGAGATTGCCACGGCCCGATTGAGTTCGATCACAGGGGAGGGGCTGGCCATCAACAACAGATCGTAGAGCGTGACAAGCTGTCCCCAGTCCGTATCGCCAGCGGTTGCGGCGCGAGCATGTTCTGCTGCGATCGCTGATTGTAGCGCATAGCTGCCGACGCTTTCCGCCGACATGGCCCTTGCCGAGAGCAACAGGCCCTCGCGGATCTGGCTGCGATCCCAGAGTGCGCGATCCTGGTCGACGAGCAGAACCAGATCGCCTGATGCGTCGGAGCGCGCAAGCCGCCGCGAATCCTGTAGCAGCATAATCGCAAGCAACCCTTCGACCTCCGAATCCGGCAACAGCCGCTGCAAAAGCCTGCCGAGCCGAATGGCCTCCGCGGCAAGATCGGCACGCACGATCGCTGAACCGGAGGATGCGGAATAGCCTTCGTTGAAGACGAGATAGATGACGTGCAGCACCTGCGCCAATCGCTCCGGCAGCTCGGTCTTGCCGGGCACTTCATAGGGGATATGGGCGGTGCGAATGCGGTTCTTGGCGCGGACGATGCGCTGGGCAACGGTCGGTGCCGGGATCAGGAAGGCGTGGGCGATCTCTTCCGTCGTCAGCCCGCAAACCTCTCGCAGCGCCATCGCCATGCGCGCTTCGGCGGGCACGAGGGGATGGCAGCAGGTAAAAATCAGCCGCAGCATGTCGTCTTCGATCTCTTCGACTTCTTGTGTCTCCATCGCCTCTCCCTCCGGGTAAAGGCTCTCGGCAATATCAGGGCGAGCCGCATCGAAGCGCGTCCGGCGCCTGATGTGATCGATGGCGCGGAAGCGCCCGGCAGAGACGAGCCAGGCGTAAGGATTGGCCGGGATCGTCTCCTCCGCCCACTGCTGCGCCGCCGCCGCAAAGGCGTCGTGAAGCGCCTCCTCGGCTCGGTCGAAATCCCCGAGCAGACGGATCAGCGTTGCCAGTACGCGACGAGAGTGGCTGCGATAGATGTTGTCGATGGTTTGGTTCAGCGACACGGCGTCAGGATGTCTCCGCAAGGTCTCCCTGAAGGGTCAGGGTGCGCACCGGACGGATCTCGATGGCACCGTAACGCGCCGACGGGATGCGTTTGGCGATATCCACTGCGCTTTCCAGATCCGGTGCGTCAATGAGATAAAAGCCGGCCAGATATTCCTTGGTTTCCACGAATGGCCCGTCCGTGACGGAAAAGGTGTCGCCATGCGGCCGGACAACGATCGATCTGTTTCGCAGCTCCAGCGCATCCGACACGATCAGGGTGCCGTCCCTCCGCAGGCCCTCGTCATAAACGAAATGCTCGCCGATCAGGTGGTTCA
The DNA here is from genome assembly GCF_016429255.1 of Rhizobium sp. ASV8. Taxonomy (GTDB): domain Bacteria; phylum Pseudomonadota; class Alphaproteobacteria; order Rhizobiales; family Rhizobiaceae; genus Rhizobium. Next base: position 23,415 of record NZ_JAELUG010000032.1, on the reverse strand, counting down.
TCTCGCTTTTGCTGAGGCGTCCGTCGACGTCGACGGATGTGTAGATCAGGCACAGAAACCGCATGTCTTTTTCCTTTCTAGCTATTGGTCCGGAAAGCGTATGTCGTAGGCGGCGCGAACCTCGATCATGCCGTACCGGGCGACGGGGAAGGTCGCGGCAATTTCAGTCGCTTCCTGCATGTCCTTCGCTTCGATCAGCACGAAGCCACCGAGATGCTCCTTCATTTCGGCGAAAGGACCATCGGTGACGGCGGCTTCGCCCTTGCGCACCCGGACCGTTCTGGCCTCTTGCGGCTCATACAAGGCATTGGCGACGATGATGTGGCCACTTTCGCGCAGCCGATTGTCGTTGTCGATTGAATCCTGCGTCAGCTTTCGCCCTTCCTCTTCGGAAATCTTGGCGATCTCTGCGCTCTCGAACCAGACTTGGCAAAGAAATCTCATGGTCGCCTCCTCAAGCATCCGGGCCAAAATTATAGATCGGGCGCACCTCGATTGCGCCAAGCTTGGCAAGCGGAATGCCGGCGGCAATGCGAATCGCGTCGTTCAGGTCTTTCGCGTCGATCAGGATAAAGCCGCCAAGATATTCCTTGGTTTCGATGAAGGGACCATCCGTCACCGCGGTCTCGCTATTGCGGACCCGCACGGTTACTGCGGACGTCGGCGATTGCAGCGCTTCGGCATGGATCATATTGCCGCTCGCCATCAGATCGCGATCATAGCCGAGCGAATCTGAATCGAGCTTGTGCTTTTCCTCCTTGGTCATGACGTCGAGCGTCGTGCCATCGAACCAGACTTGGCAGAGATATTTCATCGCAGTGTCTCCTCTTTCAATTTGCTGACAGCCCTAGACGAGCGGCTTTCGCGCAAATCGACACCCTGATTGGCAGCATGGCAAAAATTTCCGGCGCTGTCGAAAAAGGCCGCCGTCGGTCGACCAGTTCCGTCATCACGACAAGGAGAGACGGAAATGTACGGTCTGGAAGCCGCAATCGTTCATTATTGGCAAAGGAAAACGCTGTCGGAAGAGGAGCTGCTTGAGGTGGCCGATGCTGGCAGGGTGGTGTACCGCATCTGGATCGGATTTGCGGGTTTTGCTTTCTTGATCCTATGCCTGGGTTTGGGTGCGCAGCCAAGCGACGAACGGCCGCAAGTTGCGGCCGTTGCGAAGGTAAACTCCGTGCCAGTGGACGGGCAGTGAGGCAAGCGCCTCGTGAGTTACTGGAACGCGGTTTCGAAGAAACTGCGCAGCTTGCGTGAATGCAGCTTTTCCGATGGCATTTCGGCCAGCTTCTGGATGGCGCGGATGCCGATCTGCAGATGCTGGTTTACCTGGGTGCGGTAGAAGGCGGTTGCCATGCCCGGCAGCTTCAGCTCGCCATGCAGGGGCTTGTCCGAAACGCAGAGCAGCGTGCCGTAGGGCACGCGGAAACGGAAGCCGTTGGCGGCGATCGTGGCCGATTCCATGTCGAGTGCCACAGCGCGGGCCTGGGACAGCCGCTTGACCGGACCTGCCTGATCGCGCAGCTCCCAGTTGCGGTTGTCGATGGTGCCGACGGTGCCCGTGCGCATGATGCGCTTCAGTTCGAAGCCCTCATAGCCGGTGATTTCGGCAACCGCGGCCTCCAGTGCAACCTGAACTTCGGCCAGCGCCGGGATCGGCACCCAAACCGGCAGGTCGTCGTCGAGAACGTGATCTTCGCGCATGTAGGCGTGCGCAAGCACATAGTCGCCGAGGCGCTGGCTGTTACGCAGACCGGCGCAGTGGCCGAGCATCAGCCAGGCATGCGGGCGTAGCACGGCAACGTGGTCCGTGATCGTCTTGGCGTTGGACGGACCGACGCCGATGTTGATCATAGTGATGCCGGCATGGCCCTTCTTCTTCAGATGGTAAGCCGGCATTTGCGGCAGGCGCGGCGGGGTCGTATCGCCCTCTGGTTGGCTGGAGCCTGCCTTGGTGATGATGTTGCCGGGTTCGACGAACTCGGTGTAGCCGTCGCCGCCGCTCGCCATCAGGTCGCGCGCCCATTTGCAGAATTCGTCGATATAGAACTGGTAGTTCGTGAACAGCACGAAGTTCTGGAAATGCGCCGCACTGGTCGCTGTGTAATGAACCAGGCGAGCCAGCGAATAATCGATGCGCTGTGCCGTAAACGGTGCAAGCGGCGAGGGCTCGCCCGGCGGCGGGATATATTCGCCGTTGGCGATCTCGTCATCCGTGGTGTTCAGATCGGGCGTGTCGAAGAGATCGCGTAGCGGGATATCCTCGAACACCGCCGCGGATGCCTCGACATAGGCTCCTTCCCCGAAGGCGAAATGCAGCGGGATCGGCGTGGTCGACTCCGACACAACAACCGGAACGTTGTGGCTGCGCATCAGCAGCGTCAGCTGTTCCTCGAGGTAGTGTTTGAAGAGATGCGGCCGCGTGATCGTCGTCGTGTAGACGCCCGGCGCGGTGACATGGCCATAGGACAGGCGTGAATCGACATGGCCGAAGCTCGTCGTCTCGATGCTGACCTGCGGATAAAAAGCACGATAACGCGCCGTAATGGGCGCACCCTGCGCGAGCTTGGTGAAATTGTCGATCAGGAACGCCGTATTGCGGTCGTAAAGCCCCGTCAGCGCTTCGACCGCCTTGGCCGGATCATCGAAGGTCCGCGGCTGGAACGGGCTGGGGGAGGAGATGTCGAGGGGCGAAAAGGGAGAGATTCGGTTGCTCATGAGCTATTATAGAGTGTCGTTGTTAACAAGCAAACGACGTTGCAAAAGCGGGGCCTGGATTTTCTCAGCTATTTTTTGGCCGCATTCGCACCCCGGTCATCCGCGGTGCGGTGGTGTCTGTCTATTGCACCGTCGTGCAATAAGGCGCGCCGGTCTGCAGGCAGGTGAAGCTTGCCCCGAAATGCGATTGCGCGCCGCTGCGACCGGCATGTTCGACCGCAACCGAAAAGCTGAATGCGAAGACGGCCGCAAACAGCATAATAACGACAAAGCGCCGTGCGATGATCATCGAGTCCATGTTCCTGGCCCTACCGTGCCCTATACTGGACACTGTTTTGCCATGGTCAGGCTGAACGGGTGCTGAGATACCGGTTCATCCGGCGTTCAGAAATATTACCAGCTTCGAGCTGGCCCGTTTGATCCAATAGAGCGTGCTGCCGCAAAGTATGGGCGGTTTTCGGATGACATCACGCACTACTCATTTGATTGCAGACCCGCCGGTCGATGGCGGGCGGGTCGAGCAGGCATTTTTTGTGCAGAGGATTTGCTTTTAAAGCCTGGTCCAGGTCTGCGACTTGCAGAATACCTTCAGCACGCAACCTTTCATTCTGACGGTATTGCCGCTGACCGTGCCGGAGCCGCTATAGGTCTTGTCTTCCGACGGGTCGGTGAGTTCGCCGGTGTAGGTGTCGCCTTTGCCCTGCATCTTGCCGATCCGTTTGCCGGCATATTTGCCTGTCTTCAACGTCACGCAATAGCTGTCGCCGCAGGGCGCGATGGCGGCGGTATCGCCGGCGACGGTTTTCCAGTTGCCGACGATCGGCTCTTCGGCGAATGCGGTGCCCGCGCTGACGAGCAGCGCCGCGGCTAGAATGGTCACACGGATCATATGGTTGCTCCTCCCCAGGTACCTGCCGGTGCGATGACCGGAACTGGCGCGAGATTATCTGACGCGAACGTAAAGGTAAATATATTTTGCAGGCGTGAAATCGTGGTTTGGCGGCTCCTGTTGCCGTGCCGAAATGCTGCTTGTGATCGTCGCGGCTTTTTTCGTGGTGAACGAAGGGTTTAAATCCGGATCTTAACGAAGCGTAAAATTCGCGCAAAAGTCCTTAATTTGCAAGGGAAGCGATGTTTAACAAAAACCGAAGTTTACCAAGCATTTGTACTTTGTTTGCATCGAATTAAGCATGCATTTTAGCCGTTTTTTGAAAGCCGTCTGCGATAGTGAAGCCATCAAACGAGCGGGGCAAACCCGCCGACCGGAAGAACCGGAAAGCCGCGAATGACGGCAAGGTTCGGACGGAAAACAGGGCAGATACGAACGGAAGTAAACAGGGACAAAACCGATGGCACGCTTCGAAACACCGATGTCTGAAATGGCCATGTTGGGTGGCAATAGCGCCGATGCCCTTTGCGAGCTGGGCGTGAACTATGCGACTGGCCGGGGCTGCTCCGCAGACCTCGTTGCCGCCCATAAATGGTTGAATATCGCTGCCATCCGTGGCAGTGCGCGGGCCGCCGAGCTTCGTGCCGACGTCGCCGCAACCTTGACGAAGATGCAGCTCGCAACCGCGCTCCGCGCCGCTCGCGAGTGGATGACGACGCACTGAAGCGTGCCGCAAAGAACACGACCTGAAGACTGACCTCGAGGGAGGGGATGTCGGCGGCCGACGGAGACGCCAGCCGAATGATGAAAACCGCGACCAGCCGGAACAAGGCTGGCGCGGTTTCGTCGTTTTGGGGCTTAGCCGATCGCCTTCAGCACCTTGGGCAGCGCTTCAGCCAAGAGATCCAGATCCTGTCTTGGTCCGACGCTGACGCGGATACACCTGTTGAGCGGGGCGACCCCCGGCATGCGGATGAAGACGCCATGCTGGATCAACCCGTCGACGATGGCACGGGCATGGACGCCGTCGCGGCCGCAGTCGATGGCGACGAAGTTGGTGGCGGAAGCCAGAGGCAGCAAGCCGTTGTCGCGAGCTATCGTCCCGATAACGTCGCGTGCTGCCTGGATCTTGCCGACCACCTCGGTGAGATAGGCTTGATCCTTTATCGCGGCAAGCGCGGCCGCGGTCGCGAGCCTGTTCATGCCGAAATGGTTACGGATCTTGTCGAAGGTCAGCACCGTCTCCGGTGCACCGATGGCGTAGCCGACGCGGGCGCCGGCAAGGCCGTAAGCCTTCGAGAAGGTGCGGGTGCGCAGCACGTTCGGCAGATCGATCAGGGCCGAAATATCAGGCAGCGAACTTGCAGGCCCGGTTTCGCTATAGGCTTCATCGAGAATGAGCAGGCAGTTTTCCGGCAGCGCGCGGGCGAAGGCGACGACCTTTTCGGCATCCCACCAGCTTCCCATCGGATTGTCGGGATTGGCGAAATAGACGAGCGGCGCATTCTCCCGTTTCACCGCCTCGAGCAACCCGTCGAGATCTTCGCGATCATTGACATAGGGCACGGTGACGAGGCGACCGCCGAAGCCGGCGACATGGAAGTTGAAGGTGGGATAGCCGCCGAGCGAGGTGACGACGGGCGTGCCGGGCTCGATAACCATGCGCGCGATCAGGCCGAGCAGGCTGTCGATGCCTTCGCCGACCGCGATATTGGCCGGCTGGATGCCGAGATGCGCCGCAAGCGCCTGCTTCAGCTCGAAATTCTCCGGATCGTTATACATCCAGATGTCGCCAGCGTGTTCACGCATGGCTGCGATCACGGAGGGCGCAGGCCCGAAGCCATTTTCGTTAGCGCCGATGCGGGCTTTGACCGTCAGCCCGCGCTGACGCTCCAGCGCTTCGGGGCCGACGAAGGGAACAGTGGAGGGCAGGGCGCTGATCAGCGGGGTGAAGCGCGAGAAGGCGGACATGCTGGCTTGGTTTCCCGAATTCAGTTGCAAGGTGCGGCAGAATAGGCGCTTGGTGGGTGGTTGCAAGTGCAGAAAGCGCCGCTTCCGGATGGCGGCATTTGGGCGCTGCGACCGAATGAGGTGAGCTTTTCAGTTCGGTTCGGCGCTCTCGGCGTTGATGATCGCCTGGACGACAAGTGCGATGCGTTTTTCATGCATGCCGGACCTCACGCGGCCGGAACGTTCAAGCTCGGCGAGCCCATGAAGCGCTGCCCAGAAAGTCTCGGTGACGATCTCCACATCCGTGCAGAACGGAGACACGACCGCCGTAATGGCTTCGAAACCGTCCCGAAGTTCTGCCCTCGTTTCCGCTTCGGCGAACATCAACTGGGTCGGCAGGATGAACATGGCGTCATAGAGTGCCGGGCGACTGAGTGCGAAGGCAAAGTAGCCTCTGGCAACCCTCATAAGGGCGTCCCCTTGTCCGTCTGCCGCATCCGCTGCGGCACGAAGAGCGGCTGCGAGCTCCTTGAAACCTTCCACGGCAACTGCCGCAACGATGGCATCCCTGCTTGCGAAATGTGAGTAGAGGACGGGCTGGCTATATTCGATTTCGTTGGCCAGGCGGCGAATGGTAACGGCTTCCCATCCTTCGCTTTCCGCAATCGCACGTGCTGCCGCAACGATGCGATCCTCGCGTTCGGCTCGTTCCCGACTTTTCCGGTCTGTGACAGTCATCCCAAAAGCTCCATGTCCGAACGGCAAATAGATGCTCGAATTATAGCGACGCTTGACTATCTAGCAACGCTAAGTCAATATCTAGCGACGATAGATTATATTGCAACGCTAGGAGAATTGAAAAATGGACTGGCTTGTTAACGGGATCGCGCTGCTTGTGGCTCTCGCGATTATCGCGATCGGCACCGGCTATATTGCGAACCCAATGACCATGACGCGCAGTTTTGGCCTGTCGCTTCCGGAAGATGGCCCCAACATCCCTTGGTGGCTGCGCCTCAAGGGAGTTCGCGACATCGCGGCGGGATTGCTCGTGCTTGCATTTATGGTGTGGGGTGCTCAGCGGGAGATCGGCATCGTCCTTCTGGTCGAAGCGATCATCCCCATCGGCGATATGCTGCTCATTCTCGCAGCGAAAGGCTCCAGCAAAAGCGCCTTCGGCATTCACGGTCTTACGGCGGTGGTCATGCTGCTGGCCGCCATCCCCATGATGATCGGCGGGCACTGAGATGGCTCATGTTCTTTCAATCTGGTTTTTGGTTGTCGCACTCTGCGGCGCAGGTCTTGCAAACGTGATTCGTAGCGCCGCGACACGAAACGATTTCGTTCGCTGGGGCTACCCGCCCTGGTGGGGCATTGTCGCCGGTGGGTTGGAGGTGGCCAGCGCTGCCATGATTGCGTTCCCTGTTAGCCGCACAGCCGGGATAGTGCTTGGCGCTGCAATCGTCGCGGCCGCGCTGCTAAGCGTCCTGCGCCACCGCGAATATTCGCACCTTGCGCCTTTGAGCATCTTTGTCACCTTGATTGCTCTTGCCGCGGTCTCATCCTAAGCGCTGCCGGCAAGACCTTGGTCCGACAGAAACCCGAACGCAGCCGCCAGCTGTGGTCCCAGCTCTCGCCTAATGCGCTTACTGCCTCTTGCCGCCAGCGCTTCGGCGCCGACGAAAGGGGCGGTGGAGGTCAGGGTCGCGCTTGGCAAGCGTGGCACTTAAGCAGTCATTTGCAGGGATAGGTGTCCATCATGGCCTGAACGAGAACTTCGGGAAGGATGCGACCGTCGATCTTGCCCCACTCAGGGTGCTTTTGCACGTAGCCTGATACAATGTTGATGTATTGGTCGCTTTTGATGGCCAGATCGCCGGGTGCGCAATAAAGCGTCGGCCTGCCAATTGCCTTCAACTTCAGATTGGCAGCCTCAAGTCCCTTGCCAAAGCCAAGGACCATATTTTGGAGCTGCGTGTCCCCGCTCGCCATCTTGATCAAATCATTGATTGCTGGTGGCGGTGTTTCTGCTGCGTCCGTAGGCATCGTCAATGCCAGAAGCGCTATCGCGCCCACAATCAATCGCCGCATGACTTATCACTCGATAATTGCGTTAGATGGAGTGAATACAACTGCTATGGGCGGTGGTCCATCCATTTCTAAAACAGCTCGTCCCCAGCGCTGGCGTCGGGTGTCGGTGCGCCGCAATGGATATTGGCGTGCGCGACTTGAGAACTACTGCCTCTTGCCGCGTGCAGCCAGCGCTTCGACGTTGCCGATCATGAAATCGGCGCGCACGACGCGACGCAATGTTTCCGGCTCGATCAGGTTGATGAAGCGGACATGGACTCGGTTGCCGTTGCGGCTGACTTCGGCGCAGGCGATGCGGTAGGCGAGCCCAAGGATGTTCAGATAGTAATGGCTCGGCAGACCAACCGTCGTACCGACGACAAAGCTGGCGCCGCCACGCGAGATATCGACGATCTCGGCGCTGCGGACGGAGATGCCGGTAAGGCAAGGGCGCACGGCGACGAGCCGTGCCGGTCGCTGGACGAAGAACCGTTCCCAGCTGCGCTCATAGACTTCGGATTTGACTTTCGCCAGATGCGTTGCGCGAAGCATTGTCATTCCCTGTTGAAGAACAGACCGAATTCATCTCGGTTACACCATGAACCTTGCACGGAGATTTTGCAGAAGCGTCAATTGCATCGGTAGAATTTTAACGGGTCCGCGATTTGTGCCGATTTGGGTGCATCTTGACAGCGGTATCGGCTTGGATCATACGACATCTCGGTTCGAGGCGCCTGCCGCTCGCGGATGAAAGTCCAAGGTGAAGTTCTCGCTGTTTTAGGTCACGGCCACTTGAGGCATGCTGACTGACGGTAATGCGAGCCCCGTTTCATGGTCGTAATTGCGTGCCTTAGAAAAGGCTGATCCTATGACGACGTACCCGTCCATAGATGAACTGAAGGCTCAAGCCCGGCGTCTGCGTCAGGCCATGGCCGAACGCGGCGATGACATGAGCCACGGCACCGCGCTGGAACTGATCGCAAAGCAACATGGACTGCGCGACTGGAACACGCTGTCGGCGCTTGCGGCGAAACCGAATGATGGGCCGGATGCGCCTTTCGATGTCGGCTCGGCCGTTCGCGGGCGCTATCTGAACAAGCCCTTCACGGGCAAGGTTCTGGCGATGTCGGCAAAATCCGGAGGTCTCTACAAGATCACCATTCACTTCGACGAACCGGTCGATGTGGTGGAGTTCGAGAGCTTTTCGGCATTCCGCCAGCGCATCAACGCTCAAGTCGATGCCGATGGCATTTCGCCACGCAAGACTTCGAACGGTATGCCGCATCTCGTTCTCGACATCTGACTTTCATCTTCTGCCGATAGACCGCTATCTTCGCCAATAACGAGCGATTCTGTGTGGATACCACCATGACACGTCATACCGAAACCAACATGTTCCTGACCGGCTGGCTGCCAGGTGTCTTCGCCAAGACAGCAGCGCCGATCATCATCATCACCACCGTCAGCGGCCTCTTCGCCGTCGTCGACGCCTATTTTCTTGGCGTCTATGTCGGAGCCGACGCGCTCTCGGCTGTCAGCCTCATCTTTCCTGCGCTCATGCTGCTGGTCGCGCTGCAGACGCTGGTTTCGAACGGCATGGCGAGCATTCTCGCCCGCCGTCTCGGGGCTGGAGACCGCGAAGGGGCAAAGTCCGTGTTTACGGGCGCCCATACGCTGGCGATCGCCGTCGTGGTCATCGTTAACCTCGTCTACTGGCTCGCGGCGCGGCAGTTCATTTCCGTCGCCGCGGCAGGAAACGCGGAGGTTGCCCGTTCCGGCGAGGCTTTCATGGGCGTCATGGTTGCCTTCGCGCCGATCAGCTTCTTCCTCTCGCTGCACCTCGATGGGCTGCGTTGCGAAGGAAAGCTCGGCTTCATGACGTTGGTGACGCTCGCCTCGACGCTGCTCAACATCCTGGCAAACTGGCTGCTGATAGCCGTCGCCCATTGGGGCGTGGTCGGCTCTGCCGGTGGCTCGATCATCGCGCAGTTCATCTGCCTGGCGGTCGTCATTGTCTATCGTCTGCGCCGGCCGGGCGGACTTTGGGTCGATAGAGCGCTGCATGCTCGCGAATGGCGCGGCATCTTTGCCTTCGGCGCACCGATGAGCCTCGGCTTCATCGGGATTTCCCTGAGTTCGGCCGCCATTCTCTTCAACCTGTCGATTTGGCACCAGGGGGATTATGTTGCGACCGTCGGCGCCTACGGGATCGTCACGCGGGTGATGACCTTCGCCTATCTGCCGCTGCTCGGCTTGAGCATCGCGCTGCAGACCATCTCGGGCCATAATCACGGTGCGGCGCTTCCGGCTCGCGTCGGTCATAGCGTTCTCATCGCCATGATCTCGGCCCTGGTTTATTGCGCCGCCGTCGAACTTGTCGTCGAACTGCTGGCGGGGCATCTGGGCTCGATCTTTGTCGCCGATCCCCTGATCGTCGAAGAGGTTGGCCGCATCCTGCCCTGGACGATCGGCGCTTATTTCATCTTCGGCCAGGCGATCATCCTGTCGTCCTATTTCCAATCGATCGGCGATGCGAAACGCGGTGCGATCTTCGGTCTGTCACGATCCTATCTGTTCACCCTGCCGCTGACATTCCTTCTGCCGCTCGTCTTCGGCGAACGCGGGATCTGGATGACGCCTATCTTCGCAGAGGCGGGAATGATCCTGCTCACCTGGCTCGTGCTGTCGCGCAATGCCAGGGATAGGAAATGGCGCTACGGCTTGTTGCCTGCATAGAAAGAAGAAAGGCCGCGCTTTCGGGCGCGGCCTTTTTGTATGCGTTTATGTTAGGGGTCACTCAGGACTTGAGCAGCCATTCGTGCTCAACGGCATTGTGGAATTTCCAAATGCGCTTCGGTCCAGCCATGACGTTGAGATAGTAGAGATCGTAGCCGTGGCAGGCGGCGCAGGGATGGTAACCCTTCGGCACCAGCGTCACGTCGCCATCCTCCAGCACCATGACTTCGTCGAGCGACCGATCGTCCGTATAGACGCGCTGGAAGCCGAAACCCTGCGGTGGGTTGAGGCGGTGGTAGTAGGTCTCCTCGAGGAAGCTTTCGTTCGGGAGATTGTCCTGATCGTGCTTATGCGGAGGATAGGAAGACGTGTGCCCGCCCGGCGTGATCACCTCCACGACGAGCAGCGAATGCGCGGCACCGTCGTCTTCCGGCATGATGTTGTTGACGTGGCGGACGTTCGTGCCCTTGCCGCGCGTCAGGGCCGGATGGGTGCCCGGTGGAATGGCGCGCGCCTCGTAGGAGCCGCCGCCCGGTGCCGAACATACGGCCAGCTCCAGATCGGTCTCGGCGGTTACCGACCAGCTCGAGCCGGCAGGAATATAGAGCGCATGCGGCGCGCCTTCGAAGGGACTCATGCGCCCGCCGAGCGAGCCGAAATCCTTCGTGCCTGCCTTGGCGCTCCCCTTGCCGCTGACCCAGACGAGGCAGACCTCGCGGTCGCCGGTTTCGGCCGATGCCGTCTCACCCGGCTTCAGACGGTGGAGATCGAAGCCGACATAGGTCCAGCCGGCGCTTTCCGGCGTTACATGGGTGACGCGGCCATGGGAGCCGTCAGGTTTGACCTTGAGATTGGGCATGGGTTTTCTTCCTCCATTGCTTGGAAGCGCCCCTCGCCATCCTTCGATCGGCGAGGGGCGCTCATCTCTTGAGCAATTCCAAGAAAAGTGCGCAGCGGCTTTCCGTCCGGAATTGCTAGATAACAAAGAGTTAGAGCGTTTTCGCGATTCGAAGAAAAGCGGAAGCGCTCTGGCTATCCCTTGGGAAAGCCTTCGGTTTCCACTGTGTAGCCTGCCGCCGTCATGACGCGCATCAGCTCGGCATGGCCGATCTCGGCCATCTTCTGTGGCGGCGCCTTGCGCGGATCCTGTTCGGCTTCGACCACGAACCAGCCCTCATAGCCGCAATCGGCGAAGCGCTTGACGATGGCGCCGAAATCGAGCGAGCCGTCGCCCGGTACTGTGAACGCACCAAGCGCGACGGCATCGAGGAAGGATTGACGGCTGCGGTCCAGCCCATCGACGACGGACTTGCGGATATCCTTGACATGGACGTGGTTGATGCGGGCGTGGTGGTTGTCGATGGCGCGCAGCACGTCGCCGCCGGCAAAGGCGAGATGGCCGGCATCGAGCAGCAGCGGAATACCGGCGCCGGAATTGCGCATGAAAGCATCGAGTTCCGGTTCGGTTTCGACAACAGCGGCCATGTGATGGTGGTAGGAGAGCGGCATGCCCTGTTCGGCGCACCATTCGCCAAACTCGGTGACGCGGTGGGCATAGGCCTTCATCTCGTCATCAGAAAGACGCGGCTTGGTGGCGAGCGGCTTGGAGCGGTCGCCCTGGATCGAGCGACCGACTTCGCCATAGACGATGCAAGGCGCGTTGACGGCCTTGAACAGCTCGATCATCGGCGCGATGCGGTCCTTATTGGCTGCAAGCTCCTCATTGACGAGGGTGCCGGAAAACCAGCCGCCGCAAAGCGTCACGTCGGCGGCGCGCAGGATCGGCAGCATTTCATCCGGATTGCTCGGGAAGCGCCGGCCCTGTTCCATGCCGGTGAAGCCGGCCCCGCGCGACTGGCGCAGGCATTCTTCGAGCGATACGTCGTCGCTGAGTTCCGGAAGATCGTCGTTCCACCACGCGATGGGCGACATGCCAAGTTTGGCCTTCATCAATGGTCTCCTTGAAATAGTGTCGGAGGAGCGTCTCAGCTCCTCCGGAAAAGTGTCTGACATCAGTTAGCCGATGCGCTGGGCGGCGCGGGCCTTCTCGTAAGCGGCGCGGGCCTTGTTGACCTCGGCGCGCGGGCTGACCTCAGGAACGGCGACGTCCCACCAATGGCCCCCTTTGTCCGTGGTGATCAGCGGGTCGGTGTCGATGACGATGACCGAGCTGCGGTCGTTCTTCTTCGAGGCCTCGATCGCCTGCTCCAGCTCGGTGATGGAGGAAACCTTGACAGCGATAGCACCCATGCTGGCCGCATGTGCCCTGAAGTCGATCTCCGGCATCACTTCGTGGTACGAATCCTTCAGCAGATTGTTGAAGTTCGCGCCACCTGTGGCCATCTGCAGCCGGTTGATGCAGCCATAGCCACGGTTGTCGAGCAGCACGACGGTGATCTTCAAGCCAAGCATGACCGAAGTCGCCAGCTCGGAATTCAGCATCATGTAGGAGCCGTCGCCGACCATGACGACGACGTCCTTTTCCGGATGGGCCATCTTCGCGCCGAGGCCGCCGGCGATCTCATAGCCCATGCAGGAGAAGCCGTATTCCATGTGATAGCTGCCGGGCACCGTTGCCGGCCAGAGCTTGTGCATCTCGCCGGGCAAGCCGCCGGCGGCGCAAAGCACGATGGTCTTCTCGCCGCCGATGGTCCGCGTAACCGCACCGATCACCTGGGCGTCGGAGGGTAGGGCGGCATTCGTGGTTGCCATTGCCCGAGCGGCCGCTTCCATCCAGATCTTCTTTTCCTGCGCTGCCCTTTCGGCAAGCGCTGCCGGAGCGCGCCAGCCCGCCAGACCGGCGTCGAGTGCCTTCAGACCCTCTCGAGCATCCGTCACCAATGGGTGACTATTGTGCTTGAGCGCGTCGTAGGCCGCGATGTTGAGGCCGATCATGGCCAGCTTCTCGTTCTTGAACAGCGCCCAGGAGCCTGTCGTGAAGTCCTGGCAGCGCGTGCCCACAGCGATCACCAGATCGGTATCCTCGGCAATGGCATTGGCCGCCGACGTGCCGGTCACGCCGACCGAGCCGAGCGCCAGAGGATGCCTTTCGTCGATGGCCGACTTGCCTGCCTGCGTGACGACGACGGGGATGCCATGTGCTTCAGCGAAAGCTGTCAGTTCCTTGGTCGCCTGCGAATAGAGCACGCCGCCGCCGGCCAAAATGACCGGCTTTTCCGAGCGGCGGATGAGCGCGATCGCATTGGCCAGTTCGTCGGCATCCGGCTGAGGGCGACGCTGGGTCCAGACATGCTCGTCAAAGAAGCTTTCCGGATAGTCATAGGCTTCGGCCTGCACATCCTGGCAGAGCGAAAGCGTCACCGGGCCGCAATCGAGGGGATCGGTCAACACCTGCATGGCGCGCTTCAGCGCCGTCATGATCTGTTCCGGGCGAGTGATGCGGTCGAAGTAGCGCGAGACCGGACGGAAGGCGTCATTCGCGGAAACGGTGCCGTCGCCGAAATCCTCGATCTGCTGCAGCACCGGATCGGGCGCGCGATTGGCAAAAACGTCGCCGGGCAGCAAGAGGACCGGGATACGGTTGACATGCGCCACGCCCGCAGCCGTCACCATGTTCAGCGCACCAGGGCCGATGGACGTCGTGCAGGCCATGAAGCGCTGACGGAAGCTCGCCTTGGCAAAAGCGATGGCGGCATGGGCCATGCCCTGTTCATTGTGAGCACGGAAGGTCGGCAATTCCTCGCGCACCTGATAGAGCGCTTCGCCGATGCCGGCGACGTTACCGTGGCCGAAAATCGCCCAAACGCCGCCGAAGATCGGCTGCTTCTGCCCATCGATGATGGTCATCTGCTTCTTGAGGAAATGCGCGACGGCCTGTGCCATCGTCAGTCGGATCGTCTTGCCCATCGGGCGCCTCCCAAATGCCGTATCTCTTCGTTTCAAGCAATTCCGGATGCAAAACCGCTATGCGCCTTTGCTGGAATCGCTCCGAAATTTCACAGGCCGCGGGTTTTGAGCCACGCCGCCGTCAATTGCCGGAAGCGGCCGGCCATGTCGGCAATCGCTTCCTCGTCGTTAATCCCGCCCGACAACCAGGCCCGTGCCACGTCGGAGAAGATCGTCCGTCCGACGGCGAAACCCTTGACCGATGGCGCAGCGAGCGTCGCCTCGAAGCTGCGGATCAGCTCCTCTGCCGGCGCCTCCAGACCGAGCAGCACGATGCCCCGGCACAATGGATCATTTTTGGCGATCACGGCATCGATTTTTTTCCATGCAGCGGTCGATTCTTGCGGCTCCAGCTTCCACCAGTCCGGCTTGATGCCGAGCGCATAAAGCTCTTCCAGCGCCGTCGGGATCGTATCGTCCGTCAGCGGACCGTTCTTGCTGGCGATGATTTCAACCAAAAGTTCGCGGCCAACCTTGCGCGCTGCTTCGAACAGCGTCCGCAACTTTTCCTGCTGCTCGGCCTTCAATTCCTTCGGATCGTCCGGATGATAGAAGCACAGGCACTTGATGCAATGGCTGAGCGGCCATTCGACGAGCTGCGAGCCGATATCCTGGCTGAATTCGAATCTCAACGGCTTCGATCCCGGCAGCTCGACGGGGCGACCGATCCAGGAGAAGTTTTTCGTTGCGGCATCGAAGAAGGCATCGCGGCCGAAACGCTCGTCGATCAGCATGCCATAGCCGGGCCGGCCGTCAGCCACCCGTGCCGCCGCCTCGACGGCAAGCCGCTTGAAAGCGACTATCTTGTCGTGCCCGATGCCCAGCTCATCGCAGACGCTGACGAGTTGCGAACGATGGTCGATGGCAAGCGCCATCAGCAACGGAATTTCGTCGCTGCGCCGGGTCGTTGCCCAGTGAATATGGTTGATCGCTTCGTCCTTGCGCAGGGCGCGGTGTTTGCTGCCGGTCTTCAGGAAGAAGTCGAGCTCGGCCCACGTCGGATATTCCGGCGAGCAGAGCAGGCGGGAAACGGCAAAGGCGCCGCAGGCATTGGCCCAGGTGGCGCAGGTCTTCAAGGGCTCGCCGCGCAGATAGCCGCGCAGGAAGCCGGACATGAAGGCATCGCCGGCGCCGAGAACGTTGAACACCTCGATCGGAAAACCCTGACCGACGATACCGGCTTCAAGATCGTCGGAAATCGGGCCATCATAGACGATGCAGCCCATAGCGCCGCGCTTGAGCACGATGACGGCGGGCGAGAGACGGCGGATCTCCTTCAACGCGCCGAGCACGTCGTCTGCGCCCGACGCGATCATGATCTCTTCTTCCGTTCCGACGATCAGGTCGCAATCCGGCAGCGTCTCCTTCATCTTGGAGGACACGCGATCCGACTTCACATAGCGCTCGAAGCCTTCGGCATGGCCGGCAAGGCCCCAGAGATTCGGCCTGTAATCGATATCGAAGATCACCTTGCGGCCGTTCGACTTGGCAATGCGGATCGCCTTGCGTTGCGCCGCTTCGGTATTGGGCTTGGAGAAATGCGTGCCGGAGACGAGGACTGCGTTCGAGGACTTGATGAAGTTCTCGTCGATGTCACCTTCATCGAGCGCCATGTCGGCGCAATCGGAGCGATAGAAGATCATCGGCGAGACGCCTTCGGCCTCGACCGCCAAAAGGACGAGCGCCGTCAGGCGCTCTTTGTCCGTTGCAATCCCATCGACGGCGACACCTTCGCGCGCGGTCTGTTCACGGATGAAACGGCCCATCTGCTCATCGCCGACGCGGGTAATGAGGCCGGATTTCAGCCCGAGCCTCGCAGTGCCGACGGCGATGTTGGCCGGACAACCGCCGACGGACTTGGCGAAGGACGCGATATCCTCAAGCTTCGATCCGATCTGCTGACCGTAAAGATCGACGGAGGATCGTCCAATGGTGATCACATCGAGTCTTGCCTCCGGCTCAGCGCCAGAATTGCCGTGTGCCATGATGTCCTCCCGTCCATGCATGACCTCTTTTGCTCTTCAGCCTGCGCCGAGATCATGCGTCATTGAAAGTGCCGGTATTCGTATCGTCCCGGTTGCGGTGGATTGGCTGGCCATTTTCTGTCGCCGCTATCCTGGTTGCAATGAAACATAGGTTCCGAGTTTTTGTCAATTCGGAATATTTATTCCATTTTGGTTTTGTCGGCTTTTGCCGCAGCTTTTCGTCGCCGCTCGGCAATGGCAACGGGGAAGGCCATGGCCAATGCCATCGATGCCGACATGGAGCGGAACCCGGCGAAATCGGTCTCGGCTACCTCGAACCAGTGTGTGGCGCAGGCGGTGAGTGGCGAGAAGGCCGAATCGGTGATGGCAATGACAGGTACATTGCGTGCAGCCAGATCCTGGGCGTGCGTTAGGCTTTCGGCGGCGTAGGGGGAAAAGCTGGCGGCAATCGCGGCATCCTTTTGCGTGGCAAAGCGAGCGATCTCGCCGTCGATACCGTTCGGTGAAGCGACGATCTGATGACGTATGTTCAGCTTCGAGAAGGCATAGGCCATATGCGCGGTGAGCGGATAGGAGCGGCGCTTGGCTATGAGATAGATCGTTTCGGCCGCCGCGAGCACGTCGACCGCGTTAGCGAAGGTCTCCGTTTCGATGGTCGCAGCGAGCTTGTTGACCGATTGGCTTGCTGCGGACAGGAAGCCGGAAAGAATGCTGGCTTCCTCATTTTCGCTACCGGAGCGCTCAAGGGTCACCAGGCGTTCTTCGTAACTCAGCGTCCGGTCGCGCAGCCGCTCGCGGAAAATGCTTTGCAGATCGGAAAAGCCGTCATAGCCGAGGTGGTGAGCAAGACGCACCAGCGTCGAAGGCTGGACTTCGGCGGCAGCTGCGATACTCGCCGTCGTGCCGAAGGCGATTTCGTCGGGATTGCCAAGCGCGAAGGCGGCCACCTGAGCAAGGCGCTTCGGCATGGTGTTCTTGCGCTCAATAATGTTGCTGCGCAGACTTTCGAAGTCGCGCGGCACCCTCGTCTGCGTATCGATACCGTTATCCATGCCTGTTTCCGCCATTTCGTCCCTGTAATGGAATATGTATTCCATATTCGCAAAGATAGCGGATTTCGATTTGTTCGGCACGAATATTTTTAAGTGCATAATTTAAAAAGAAAAATCACGCATTCGGCGGAAATAAGGCTATGGCTTGCAAGAGAGCACGCTTGCCAAAACGGTCTAAACATTCCAAAAATGGCTCCGCTTCGGGTGGAAGCGGAGGAGAACAGGCAGATGAAGCCACTGGGCGTTGGACTGATCGGTACGGGCTATATGGGCAAATGCCATGCGCTGGCATGGAATGCGGTCAAGACCGTATTCGGTGATGTGGCGCGACCTCGCCTTGTTCATCTGGCTGAAGCGAATGCCGATTTGGCAAAGGCGCGCGGCGATGAATTCGGCTTCGAGAAGGCGACGGCCAACTGGCGCGACCTCATCGCCGATCCCGAGGTCGATGTCGTCTCCGTCACCACGCCCAATCAGTTCCATCCCGAAATGGCCATTGCAGCTCTCGAGGCTGGCAAACATGTCTGGTGTGAAAAGCCCATGGCGCCGGCCTTTGACGATGCCGAGCGTATGCTCGCTGCGGCTAGGGCTTCCGGCAAGGTCGCCATTCTCGGTTACAATTATATCCAGAACCCGGTCATGCGGCACATCAAGTCGTTGATCGAGGACGGCGCGATCGGTGTCGTCAATCACGTTCGCGTCGAAATGGACGAGGATTTCATGGCCGATCCGAGCGGCCTCTTCTATTGGAAGAGCGAGCTTGCCTCCGGCTACGGTGCATTGGATGATTTCGCTGTGCATCCGCTTTCGTTACTCTGGTTTCTGTTCGGACATGTGGAGGCCGTCATCACCGATATGGTGAAGCCCTATGCCGAGCGCCCGTTGAAGGACGGCGGCAGCCGTGCCGTCGAGAACCATGATCTCGCCAATGTGCTGATGCGGCTTGGCGGCGGCGTTTCCGCCGTACTCATGGCCAATCGCTCGGCCTGGGGTCGCAAGGGGCGGATAGCTCTGCAGATATTCGGCTCCAAGGGCTCGATCTCTTATGATCAGGAGCGCATGAACGAATTCGAACTCTATCAGGCCGAGGGCAGGGATAGCGAACAGGGTTTCCGCAAGGTGCTCGCCGCGCCAGCTCACAAGCCCTACGACCGATTCATTCCGGCGCCGGGCCACGGTCTCGGCTTCAACGATTTGAAGATCATTGAATGCCGCGAGTTGATCCGCGCCATTTCCGGTGACGCTGCGTCAGTTGTCGGTTTCACAGATGGCTTGCGTATAGAGAAGTCAGTCCATGCCATGGCTCGGTCCTTCCATGAGCGGCGCTGGATCGAGATCGCTCAATAGTACTTCGGCCTAACTTTCTCCCGATCCGGGGTGCAGTGTCAGTCATGATTGACGCTTACAGATGTAGGCGTTACCCCTGAGGCCATAAGTGTGCCTGCCTGCCTCTTGCTGGCGGCACACCATATAATAACAATATGGAGAACGGATCGTGACGGGCAGATTGGTCATTGTTGGGGCCGGGCAGGCGGGTTTTGCGCTCGCAGCCAAATTGCGGGCGCTTGGTGATTCAAGGCCTATCACCATC
Organism: Rhizobium sp. ASV8; assembly: GCF_016429255.1. Classification (GTDB taxonomy): domain Bacteria; phylum Pseudomonadota; class Alphaproteobacteria; order Rhizobiales; family Rhizobiaceae; genus Rhizobium. The sequence goes on along the minus strand of NZ_JAELUG010000032.1, from coordinate 4,518 downwards.
GCGGGTGCAGAGCAGAGCCTGCCCTACCAGCGACCGCCCCTGACCAAAAAGTATCTCCTCGGCGAGATGAGTTTCGACCGGCTGCTGTTCCGCCCGGAACAATGGTACGCGGACAACAATGTCGAGATCCGTCTATCCACATGGGTCGAGCAGATCGACCGTACTGCGAAGCAGATTGTCACGCAGGATGGTTCCAGGCTGGAGTATGAGACGCTGGCGCTGGCCACCGGCTCCACGCCGCGCCGCCTTCCGCCTTCCGTCGGCGGCGCCCTGGAAGGCGTGTATGTCGCTCGTGACAAGCGCGATGCCGATCTCCTTGCCGAAGAGATGCGCCCGGGCCGCCGGGTCCTCATCATCGGCGGCGGGTATATCGGCCTGGAGGCCGCAGCAGTCGCGCGCCATCGCGGCCTTGAAGTTACCCTTATCGAAATGAGCGAGCGGATCCTGCAGCGGGTCGCGGCCAAGGAAACGGCCGATATATTCCGAGCGATCCATCAGAAACATGATGTCGTCATTCGCGAGAAGACGGGACTGAAGCAACTCGTCGGCCGTAACGGTCATGTCGTCGCTGCCGAGCTTTCCGATGGAACCACAATCGACGTCGATTTCGTCGTGGTGGGTATCGGGGTTGCTCCGAATGACAGGCTCGCCAAGGAAGCGGGCCTGGAGGTCGGCAACGGCATTGTTGTCGATTCGTTTGCCCGCACCTCCGATCCATCCATCTTCGCCATGGGCGATTGCGTCGAACTGCCGTGGGACGGCACGCGAATCCGGCTCGAATCGGTGCAGAACGCCGTCGACCAGGCGGACGCCGCAGCCGAGATCATTGCCGGCGGCGATAAGGCCTATGATCCGAAGCCGTGGTTCTGGTCGGATCAATATGACGTGAAGCTGCAGATTGCCGGCTTCAATCTTGGCTATGACGAGACATTGCTGCGCCCAGGGGCACGTGAGGGCGCTGCCTCCGTCTGGTATTTCAAGCAGGGTCGCTTCATTGCCGTCGACGCCATAAACGATGCAAAGGCCTATGTGGCCGGCAAGAAGCTTCTGGAAGCAGGGACTACGCCGTCCAGAGCGATTCTTTCGGACCCGGCGGCAGACCTCAAGCAGCTCCTGGCTTAAAGCATGTCGCGCGAAAGTGTCGTGGCGTTTCGCGGCACGGCATGCGCAAGAGCAGAAAAGCCAACGTCGTCTCTTTAAAGCCTGGGGAATTCGGCAGCCGGCTATCGCCGATTATAGGAAAGAAGGTGGGGAAGGCGAAAAAGCGCTTGCGTCGATAAATGAATGGCCCTATCAGGGCCGCACCGGAGAGGTGGCCGAGTGGTCGAAGGCGCTCCCCTGCTAAGGGAGTATACCAGAAATGGTATCGTGGGTTCGAATCCCATCTTCTCCGCCATTTCAATCTCAGCCATGTCGCCAGCCGCCCAACATCGAGTTTGGGTCTACCTGTCCGACCACATCCTGTGATGCTCGGTCTTCCGCTTCACCGATTCCCCTCAAATTCTCTTGCTTGGTCGCGCCGTTGTCTCTCTCGAGCATCGTCTGTCGTGCGATCTCGAGAGAGGCAAAACAGAATCATCCGGGTAGGTGCATCGATTCGGGACGGTGAGGTGAGTGGTCTTGGGGCGCGCTGCTACCACCGATTTGTATGGCAAGGAGCACAACTGGCGCTCCATTCATCGCTGAATCCCTTGTTTTGCAGCGCAATGGCTGTGTTGCGGCCGAATCCCGTTTCTTGGGCAATCTCTGGAGCTGTCGTATAAGTGCCCGTAGATTAAGGATTTTCTTAACGAAGTCTAAACCTCTATTGCCGCGCCGCTGTCGTTTTGTGTCCTTTCGGCAACAGGGCTTACGGAAGGCTTACGCAAATCACCCTTTCCGAGAAGATGTCGATTGCGTGACAGAGCACGTCTTGTATTTTCACTCTCGGAAGCGAGGGCGATTGATCGTCCACTTCTTGAAACGCGAGGATAGGACAGGGAATACCTTCGGGTAGTTCTTATTCTCGATAAAAACTTTGACTGGAGGTCAATATGAACATCAAGAGCCTTCTTCTCGGCTCCGCTGCTGCGCTTGCAGCAGTTTCCGGCGCTCATGCAGCCGACGCTATCGTTGCTGCTGAGCCTGAGCCGCTCGAATACGTTCGCATCTGCGATGCATACGGCGCTGGTTACTTCTTCATCCCGGGCACCGAAACCTGCCTCAAGATCGGCGGCAAGGTTCGTACCGAAGGTCAGTGGTACGACCCTTACAACCCGAACACTCACTTCGGCACCAAGTGGCACACCCGTGCTGAGCTGCGTCTGCAGACGGCTTCGGACACCGAATACGGCCCGCTGAAGACCAACACCGAACTGCGTTGGGACTGGAACGACGGCAACGCAACGGCTACCAACCTGCTGCACGCCAGCATCAGCCTCGGTGGCTTCCTCGTCGGTAAGGAAGACTCTCAGTTCAACGTCTTCACCGGTTACGCCGGCGACGTCATCAACGACGACGTGGTCTATGACGGCCCGTACGAACTCAACCAGATCACCTACAACTACGATGCTGGCAACGGCTTCACGGCTGTGATCTCGGTTGAAGACAGCAATTCTGGCGCAGGTGCAACCGGCGCTAACGGCGAAGACAGCCACAACCACTACGCTCCTGACGTTGTCGCCGGTGTTGGCTTCAAGTCCGGTGCATGGGCATTCAAGGTCGTCGGCGGTTACGACTCGATCGTTGAAGAAGGCGCTATCAAGGCTCGTGTTGACGCTGACTTCGGCGCATTCTCGGCCTTCTTGATGGGCGGCTGGAACACCGATGGCAGCAAGCTCAACAAGTATGCCGGTTCCAACGGCGGTGGCGATGCAGCTACGATCGGTTGGGGTGACTGGGCTGTTTGGGGCGGTGCAAGCGTTCCGATCAACGAAAAGCTGAAGTGGAACCTCCAGCTCGCCTACACCGACAACAAGACCTTTGCCGCTACCACGAACGTTAAGTGGAACCCGGTTAAGAACCTGCTCATCGAGCCGGAAGTTTCTTACACCAACTGGGATAAGATCAACGAAGACCAGTGGGCCGGTATCCTCCGCTTCGAGCGTACCTTCTAATCTGATTTGACTTCGGTCATCTGAGATTTCTCACTTCGGTGAGGAAGAGCCCGGCCTTCTGGCCGGGCTTTTTCTATGGCACGTGACCTGTTGTGTTTCTTTTCGAGTATTGGGAAGAGAAACGTGGTCGCTTTTTGATTGTGAAATTTTCTCTCTTAATATTACCTTGTAAGTTGCGCCTTCTTTAAAAGTAATCTGAAGTAGAGCCTCGCTTCAACTGCGGCGATGTTGTGACAGTTTTGCGACGTGATTTTTGTGCAACGCACCTTTTGAAACGCGCGTCATAAATGACGATAGTTTGTATCTGATATTGCTCTGAAAAAAACGATCTGTAGGTTCCAAATCGGAAGCAAGACTTAGTTGTCTTGGTTCTCCCAGATCAGGGGTCAACTTTGAAAATCTAGGTGGGGTGGGGCGCGTCGTTTTTCTCGGCGTGAGGACTCATACCTAATTGATATTGAAACTGGAGTTTCTAATGAACATCAAGAGCCTTCTTCTCGGCTCCGCTGCTGCGCTGGCAGCAGTATCCGGTGCTCACGCAGCCGACGCTATCGTTGCCGCTGAGCCGGAGCCGCTGGAATACGTTCGCATCTGCGACGCATACGGTGCTGGCTACTTCTTCATTCCGGGCACCGAAACCTGCCTCAAGATCGGCGGCATGGTCCGTACCGAAGGCGGCTGGTACAATGCCTACAATCCAGGCCCCGGCGGCGACCGCGGCACGTACTGGCATACCCGCGCTCAGCTGAGCATCGACACGGCATCGGACACCGAATACGGTCCGCTGAAGACCAACACCGTTTACCGTTTCGACTGGAACGACGGCAACGCCACCACCACCAAGCTTCTCTGGGCTAACATCAGCCTCGGCGGCTTCCTCGTTGGTAAGCAGGATTCGCAGTACAACCTGTACACGGGTTACGCTGGCGACGTCATCAACGACGACGTGATCTATGACGGCCCGTACGAACTCAACCAGTTGACCTACAACTACGACGCAGGCAACGGCTTCACGGCTGTCGTCTCGCTCGAAGACAGCAACTCTGGTTCGGACGCTTCGTCTTACGGCGGTGCTTGGGTTCAGTCGAAGGCTAACCACTACGCTCCGAACGCTGTTGCCGGTGTCGGCTACAAGGCTGGCAACTTCGGCTTCAAGGTCGTCGGCGGTTACGACTCGATCGTCGAAGAGGGCGCTGTCAAGGCTCGTATCGATGCCGACTTCGGCGTCTTCAAGGCCTTCTTGATGGGCGGCTGGAACACTGATGGCAAGAAGCTGAACCAGTATGCCGGTTCGAACTTGAACGCATCTGCTTGCCCGGTCGGCCGTGGCGATCTCTGCGGCTGGGGTGACTGGGCTGTTTGGGGCGGCGTTAGCGTTCCGATCAACGAAAAGCTGAAGTGGAACGTTCAGCTCGCCTACACC
>NZ_JAELUG010000318.1 GCF_016429255.1 Rhizobium sp. ASV8 | reverse complement strand
CTTGTGGACCAAAGTAAGTATCCCCCAACGGTTCTTTGTTCAGGCACATGGCTACCATTCCTGGTCAAGCGTGATCCGCCGTTATACCGGCTTTTATACGGTCCAGTCCATCCTCTCGACATTCGCATCCTCGAATCGCGCCCTCTTTGCGAAGGCGTCATACTTCTAACCCCGTCAATCAATATGTAATCTTCCGTAGTCATTGCGAAAAACCAAGCCATCCATGCATGCCGTGTAACATGGCACAGTACGACCAAGGTACGTGTGTTTTTGCATTGCCAGAAATGGCGTGACCTGCCTTGTCCGGCCCAGTCCAGGAACCCCCACGGTTTCCGACAGACGGAAGCTTCCCCGGCTTGCGTAACCCATTTCATACTCGAGACAACCAGAGCAACAACAACAACGCTTTTCCTTGAAAGAATAATAAAAAAATAATTAATGTGTTCTATTGCTACGATATAACCCAATGATTACCTGGATCCAGTGCTTTCTAAAGAGAGAAAAAAAAAAAGAAGAAGAAAAGAGCAACAGCAGAAAGAAGAGGAGGAAAATTAATAATCCAATGCCATGCCATGCAATGCGAATGCCGCTTTGTCCCAGGGGTATAAGGC
>NZ_JAELUG010000317.1 GCF_016429255.1 Rhizobium sp. ASV8 | reverse complement strand
AACATGAACAGTGCCTTTAAGTATATACTTCCAGTCAGAATCTCATTTCTTCATCTACTAACTATGTCTCAGACGCTGTCTTCGACGGATGTTGCGTGTTACAACCAAGAACGAAAATAGCGCTTTCCACCCCAACAACGTCGAATATGCCCTATACAGCAACTTTCAAGAACTTCAGACATGTTTTCAACGCGACACGTTAAAATTACCCAAGGACACTCTTAGTTCTATCTCAGACATCCGGTTTATGTTCAGGATGATTCGGCTATCCAAATCCAAAGGGAAAGTAGAGGTGATTATCAAAGTTGGCACACACTTCGTACAAGTTACGACAAAGAAGAAACAAGAGATACTCTCAGGCCTTCGTTTGAGCACCACCATCAACGACATTTTCCGCCTTGACGATATAGATGAAGCGCCTGCGGTCATCCAGAACGAGGATGACTCTACCTTTGGACTGCGTGCCGATGGTGGGAAGATCGTGATGTGTTTCACAAGTCCCCAGAAAGCAGACGTACTACAAGCTCTTCGAAGCGCCAAGGCTAGGTGTGGAAAAGATGTTCGGCCTCACAAACCCCTCGGGAGACTTATCCGACCCCAGGACGTCCCAGGTA
>NZ_JAELUG010000316.1 GCF_016429255.1 Rhizobium sp. ASV8 | reverse complement strand
CTCTGAGGCTAGACCCCTTAAAGGGTATTCCTATTGACGCCCCCGAGACAACCAGCGTCGTCAATTTCAAATGGGAGAGGCAGCTGTTTTTCTTTCCGCTTAATATTTTTCTTCTTCTTCTCTCAATTATATTATCAACGGGACGCAGTATAAGGTTCACAAAAATGGGCTTGGGACGTCGGGATGAATCGGGTGACTTGGGGAATTATGTGCCTGTTTTTTTTCTCTTTTCTTCACATGGCACTCGGCGTTTACTAGGGTAGGAAAGCGTGTGTTCCCTTGAGCATGGCGATGATGATATATATTTTGATTCCCTCTGTCAATAACTACTTTTTTTTTTCAATTCTTCTTTTCAGTTTCTGGTCCTTCTAAACTATCAAGCTGGGTGGATTTTGGAATGATGTGAATGACGCCTAGGTGCTAGCGACCCACATCAGCATTTGGTTGAACCAACACGCCTAGGGAAATTTACGCGTCATGTTTTATGAATAATGAAAAAAAAGATTGTAGGAAACAAGTAATATAGTTCAGTAGAATCATGTTGATTGAGCTTCAACCACCCGTGAGCTAAATATTTACGTATCTCGCAACGCCGATGACGACACTTCCTGTCTCT
>NZ_JAELUG010000315.1 GCF_016429255.1 Rhizobium sp. ASV8 | reverse complement strand
ATGTACAGTAGCATGCATAAGATGACAACATGACATGCATTAAATGTTAATTTTTTTTTTTAAATATTTATTTGATTCTTTAGCATTTCTCTATTGGATTGGATGTGGCTTCTATCGGTCAGTTGACCATGATTCGGTGTAAGTGGTTGAATGTAACTATCTCATGTGTGTATGACAAGTAAAAGTGTTCTCCCGCTTTGACAGGAGCACCAACCTAGGTGTGAAAGACTGAAGGTGTTTTGTCTGACGCGAGAACTACATGTTCTGCAAAATGTTGATTGGAGACGATCCGTCGAGGAGCGTATACACTTCGAAAAACGTCACCGGTCCGTCTGCCGCTTGCAAAATACCTGCTTACAAGGTACGTAATTAACAGATGCTTATGAGCGGCCCTAGCCCTTATCTACGGAACAGTCTCGAATACTTTTAGAACTATGCTATCATTGCCGTCAAGTTTTGAAGAACGACAGCCGGTGTTCGCAGCTACGGCAATGATACGACCTGTCAAACTGTCTTGCTATTCAATACTTTGGCTCTGTTACCATCTCTTTTACCCTGGATGACCTACACTGGTCTCGCAGATGCCACTGAGTGCAAGGTGGTAATGTGCTTGGACC
>NZ_JAELUG010000314.1 GCF_016429255.1 Rhizobium sp. ASV8 | reverse complement strand
CGATAGGACGGACCCAGAAGCAATGGAACGGGGCCCGGCATTCAGTGGTCCGCATACAACGGCCTGTTGCCCAATTGAAGACAACCGTACATGTATGCGGATTTCTAAAGCCCCGCATGTCTTAGCGTAAAAATAGCCTACAGAACCGTCCTCGAATAAAGAACTTCGTCCAGTTGTTGCTTGTTGTATCCAATCGGGGCTTGTACATGAAGTCACAGAGCTTCGTGCTCCTTGCAATAGCCAAGTCTATGTATAGTTGAGAGGGGTCAAATGATTACAATTTGCAATCGAACATCTCTAATAGGAAGGTATATAATACTCGTATTAACGAAGCTTTATGATAACGACAGTAGTTTCTAGCCGCGACGCACCTTTGCAGTTGCAGATCGAACGCCGCGTAGTAATGAAAGTGCGGAACAGGCCCGTTGGCAGTGACCCCGCACGCTGGTAAACTGTTGAACTGAGCCAATGAAACCCTCCAAAAGCAACACTATGCCACTAACTTGTCGGCTCGTACAGTGGTGGAGCCACCTGAGCTGATGTTGCCCGAGGCCAATATATTAATTATTTCCCGAGTTACTGACCGAGTTCCGGTATCTACTCGTAAGTTCGCGGGGGAGACTAAACC
>NZ_JAELUG010000313.1 GCF_016429255.1 Rhizobium sp. ASV8 | reverse complement strand
GTCGTGCACCACTCCCGGCGCCCAAATGTCGCTCCCGCCAAACGTCATCCGGGTCAAGCGCAAGCGAGTCGAAGAAGCGCCAGTGACATTTTTGCGTCAGTTTTGTCTCTTTTCTTTTAATGGGTGAAACAATATCAGTTCGAACTCCAGTGCTAACAACGTCTAAAGAGCTTGACCAAGGCGCGAAACGACACCGAAGTGACAGCAACTGGGTCTACAAACGAAAAAGTTCAAACGCCCAGCAACAACGAAATGCCGCTCCCAGCGAAGACGTGAGGCCGGTAATACACTTGTCGCAACCAGAAGCAAAAGAGCCTCCCTCAACAAAGCCAGAGGTACCAATCACGAAACCAGAAGAGAGACGAGAAATAGATTCAAAGAAGCCGCCACCGTCGCCGTCGAAAGAGCCTCGTCGGTTCCATGTCTCTCGTGCAATGCTGGCAGCGGCTTCTAAGCCTCCGAGCGGATCAATCTTCAAAAAGGATAGATATGGGCCTACATTATTCGTCGAGCGCACACGGAGGGAGAAGCTTGCGCCAAAGCCAAGGAAGAGCTTACTTGTACATCAGCAACTGGAGCAGGAACTAGCAGAGAGCAACACGGCAGAAAATGCAGGCATTCAGCAAAAGGA
>NZ_JAELUG010000312.1 GCF_016429255.1 Rhizobium sp. ASV8 | reverse complement strand
GAGATTAGGTTCTCTGCCCAACAGCCAGCCATATCTGCGGCGCCATTCGGATATCCACCAAAATCTTTGTACCATGACAGGGTAAACCAGGTTGGCAGTGGCCCGTCGAGGTGAAACTCCCAGAAAAGAGAATCGTCTTTGGGCGGGATCCACGAGGTGAAGGCATCATCCGTATGGAAAGACTGGCCCCAGTTGAGTAATTCCACAGCAATTTGGTGAACACCTCGTGAGACAAGCTCGATAAGTCGAGTGTTGAATGCGCGAGAATGAGGAGATGCCGCACGATACTGACTCAATGCCTGAAAAGGGTGATTTAGTTGTTGGATACAAGGGGGGAAAACAAAACAATAACCAAAGGAGAAAAGTCGGTGATATGTACCTGTGAGTCTAGTTTCAGTTTGGTGAGATCTTTTTGTTCACGAAATCCCTTCAACTTGTCCATGACACCAAGACAAAACTCTCGGTGCTCTTTCCAGGCAGGGTGAGCTATGGGGAGTGATCTAAACGCTGCTTTGTTTCTGCAAAGGGCCGGCACAGGGACGCCGTCGAGGATTTGCCCATAGACAATTCGAGCACTGGGTGTGTTCCAGACGTTGCTTAGAGCGCGTACAAGTATCCGCTGATGTGTTGGCTGTAGC
>NZ_JAELUG010000311.1 GCF_016429255.1 Rhizobium sp. ASV8 | reverse complement strand
TCTTTAACGAGGTCGGCCACAGCCGAGTACACGTCTGCCGGTCGGTCGCCGGGTTCGAGGTTGACTTGTTTCGCTCCCAAAGTGTCACCGCCAAGAGCTGCATAGTGCTGCAGTCCGTTGCAGGTACCATCCTGCTGAATGGGTAACTGCGAGACAAACTTGGTAGGGTCTGGTAGGTCGAACGCGGCCTTGAGCTCGAAGCACGCTGCCAGACACTGCCACGGGTCTTCTGCACTGAGCCACCACCGGGAGCCGTTAAGGGGGTTTGTCACGGAGTCCACAATATTCGCCATGTTTTCATCAGCAAAAGCCTCTCGCTCGGAAAAGCTCGCTTTGTCTAGTCCAAAAACGTTGGCCAAGTGAATCTTAAGCCATCGAAGTCCTCGTACGCCAAGTTCTTTGCCATTGGCAAACTTGAGGACGGCACGAGCATGATCGGCACCCATGTGGTTGAGATATGTCGGGATGGGATATGCACGGCCACGGTAATCGACATTGTGTGGGAAGTAGAGAGTTTGATTCCTAAAAGCTCGAGCAATTTCCAGCTGAAGGTTCATGTAGCATCTCTGCGAGTGCAAAGACGAGCGTTCGTTCTCAATACTTTTTATGGCACGGATCCACTTCGAATGCTCTATTGGG
>NZ_JAELUG010000031.1 GCF_016429255.1 Rhizobium sp. ASV8 | reverse complement strand
CACCGCAGCTCTACATCGCCTGCGGCATTTCCGGCGCCATCCAGCACCTGGCCGGCATGAAGGACTCGAAGGTCATCGTCGCCATCAACAAGGACGAGGAAGCCCCGATCTTCCAGATCGCCGACTACGGTCTCGTCGCTGACCTCTTCGAAGCACTGCCGGAACTGCAAAAGGCGCTTTGATCGCGCCGATTATTTTTCTCGCAGTTGCGAGAGACTGGAAAATCGTCTCTTATAGGTCTATCAATCTTTGCCGGGCTAGAAATGGCCCGGCAAATTTGAGTTAAGAGCATAGCGCACCGCCAGAAAGCGCGCCGCCGGGGAGTTGGCAATGAGTTCGCTGAAGACGATCGGTATTATTGGCGCGGGCCAGATGGGCTGCGGGATCGCCCACGTGTCCGCCATGGCCGGCTATAAGGTCCACATCTACGATATGTCCCAGGACCGTATCGAGAGCGGGCTTGCCACCATTAACGGCAACCTTGCCCGGCAGGTCACCTCCGGCAAGACCAGCGACGAGGACCGCAAGGCGGCACTTGCTCGCATCAGCGGATCGAACGATCTCAACGATCTCGCCCAGGTTGATCTTGCCATCGAGGCCGCAACCGAAGATGAAAGCGTCAAGCGCAAGATCTACTCGCAGGTCTGCCCTGTGCTGAAGCCCGAAGCGCTGCTTGCCACCAACACATCGTCGCTGTCGATCACCCGCTTGGCTTCGGCTACCGATCGGCCCGAGCGCTTCATGGGTATCCACTTCATGAATCCGGTTCCGGTCATGAAGCTCGTGGAGCTTGTGCGCGGTATCGCGACGGACGAAACGACCTTCTCGACTGCCAAGGAATATGTCAGCTCGCTGGAAAAGACGATCACAGTCGCCGAAGACTTCCCGGCCTTCATCGTCAACCGCATCCTGCTGCCGATGATCAACGAAGCGATCTACACGCTTTATGAAGGTGTCGGCACCGTCGACGCCATCGACACCGCGATGCGGCTCGGTGCCAATCATCCGATGGGACCGCTGCAGCTCGCCGACTTCATCGGCCTCGACACTTGCCTGTCGATCATGCAGGTGCTGCATGACGGGCTCGCGGACTCCAAGTACCGCCCGTGCCCTCTCCTGGTAAAATATGTCGAAGCCGGCTGGCTCGGCCGCAAATCCGGCCGCGGCTTCTACGACTACCGCGGCGAAGTACCCGTTCCGACGCGCTGAGGGTGACGCGATAGAAAAGCCATGCTCTCTGTGAAAGACTTGAACCTTTCACAGAGAGCATGGCTTTTTGCTTCAAACTGAGAATATATAGCGCTAGAAGAATGTCGGAGATTCGATATGCGCGGTATATTTTATTTCCTTCTTACCTATGTACTTCTTACAAGCAGCTCATACGCCGGAACCTTACTCCCAGACCGGGGGATTTATTGGGATTATAGTTGGAACTACGGCCTGGACGGCGCGTCTCTCGACAATCCTGATGCAGCTCTCGCCGACCTGAAGGCCATGGGCGTGAAACGGGTTCACATCTGGCTGAATGACCAACCTAGGACGCAACGCGACGTCCAATGCGACCAGACATTCGCTTACAGCAGTGACTGGAATCGGGAAAGAGCGGGCAAATTCGTAGCGGCGCTGCAGTCCTCCGGGTTTAGTGTCGCACTGACGATCAGCCCTTGGGTTACGACGAAAACCTATCTTGATTCCCTCGCTCATGGCCCACTTCTGATAGCCCGAGACGCAGAGAAACCCGTCGATATCGAATATGATATGGAAGCGAATTGGACCGATGGCTTTCAGAAGGCGCTCGGCAAATCTTGTAAATCGCTTATCACTCCGCAGCAGGCGGAAGCAAAGCTCGTTGCGATGACAAGAGAGATATCTCCTCGCAGCCAGCTCGGATTAAGCGTTGCAGAGACCTATCTCAATAGCCACAGTACATTGTTGAAGGGCAGCGATTGGATTTCGCCACAGGCGTATCGCGCCGGTTCGGTAAACGGCATCTGGTCAGCTCTGGAAGCGCACCATTATGATCGTCCCGTTTGGTTTGCGATATCAGCGCAAACCAAGAGTTTCGACAAAGGTGAAGGCCCGGGATTGACGCGAACGCAATTTGCCGCGGAGATCACAGCAGTGGCCAATTTGCAGCGCAAGCATTCACGCCAAATTCCCGGCTATCTCGTCTGGGGCCGGCGCGAAATAAACAGTCAATTTAGCGACTATGGAAGCGATTACCTACACGGCAATCAGTAGTCGACATCGGAGCTTCGGGTATCAAATTCCCGCGGCGGCCTTCACCAGCGTCTTGGCATCATCGCTATCCCAGGCAGCCGGGCCGTTCATCGCCGAAATCAGGCATCCCTTGTCGTCGACGAGCAACGTCACTGGGAGGCCGAAGGCCAGTCCCTGCTTCTTCAGTACGTTGAACACGCCCATGGTGTTGTCGCGATAGTGGCCGAGCTTGTCGATGGCATATTCCGTGCGGAACGCTTTGGTTTTCTCTTCGTCGCCGGTATCGATGTTGACGGCAACCACTTCGAACTTGTCGCCTCCGACGCTTTTCTCAAGTGCGTTCAACGCCGGCATTTCTTCGCGGCATGGCACACACCATGTCGCCCAGACATTCAACAACAGGGTCTTGCCGGCGAAGCTCGCGACCGTCAGCGGCTGCCCGTCCGGCCCCTTGAAGGAGATGTCTCGAAGCGAGACCGGTGCGGGCGGAGCGCTCATCGCCGCGACCTGGCCCTTGGTGAATGGCGTCAGCGCTGCGCCGCGATCCTTGGCAGCCGCACATTGATCGGCAGAGGCCGTTTCACCAATCCCATTGCCATACCCCGTCTCCTTCACGTATACCGCTGCCGCGCCGGCAATAACCCCAGCGACGGCGGCAAACAGAACAAGTTTCATGGACGGCAGACCGAACGGCTTCTTTGCTGTCATTTCATTCTCCAGGTGGGCATCTCATGACTGACGGCACGGACACCAAATCCTCCAACCAGATGTGGGGCGGACGTTTCGCTTCCGGCCCCGCGGCGATCATGGAGGAGATAAATGCCTCGATCGGTTTCGACAAGAAGCTGTTTGCACAGGACATCCGCGGCTCAATCGCGCATGCCGGCATGCTCGCCCATCAAGGCATCATTTCGACAGAGGATAAAGACAAGATCGTTCACGGGCTGAACACGATCCTGTCAGAGATCGAAAGCGGCAATTTCGAATTCTCGCGTCGCCTCGAAGACATCCACATGAACATCGAGGCGCGGCTTGCGACGCTGATCGGCCCGGCCGCCGGCCGACTGCACACCGCTCGCTCGCGCAACGACCAGGTGGCGCTCGATTTCCGCCTCTGGGTGAAGGAAGAGCTCCAGAAATGCGAGCAGGCGCTGACCGAACTGATCGCAGCCTTCCTCGACCGCGCCGAGGAACATGCCGAAACCGTCATGCCGGGCTTCACCCATCTGCAGACGGCGCAGCCGGTCACCTTCGGTCATCATTGCATGGCCTATGTCGAAATGTTCGGCCGGGACCGTTCGCGCGTGCGCCACGCCATCGAGCATATGGATGAATCCCCGATTGGTGCTGCGGCCCTTGCCGGCACCGGCTTCCCGATCGACCGTCACATGACGGCCAAGGCGCTCGGTTTCCGCGAGCCGACCCGCAACTCGATCGACACCGTCTCCGACCGCGATTTCGCCATCGAATTCCTGTCGATCGCCGCGATATCAGGCATGCATCTGTCGCGGCTCGCAGAAGAGATCGTCATCTGGTCGACGCCGCAATTTGGCTTCGTACGCCTGTCGGACGCCTTCTCCACCGGCTCCTCCATCATGCCACAGAAGAAAAACCCCGATGCAGCCGAGCTCGTTCGCGCCAAGACCGGTCGCATCAACGGCTCGCTGGTAGCGCTCCTGACCATCATGAAGGGCCTACCGCTCGCCTACTCCAAGGACATGCAGGAAGACAAGGAACAGGTCTTCGACGCCGCAGAAAGCCTTGAACTCGCCATCGCCGCCATGACCGGCATGGTGCGCGACCTGACGATCAACACTGCCCGCATGAAGGCTGCCGCCGGCTCCGGCTATTCGACCGCTACCGACCTTGCCGACTGGCTGGTGCGCGAGGCAGGCCTGCCCTTCCGTGACGCTCACCACGTCACGGGACGCGCCGTGGCACTCGCAGAAAGCAAATCCTGCGAGCTGGCCGAGCTTTCGCTCGGCGACCTGCAGGCGATCCATCCCGATATCACCGACAAGATCTTCGATGTCCTGACGGTCGAGGCTTCGGTCGCCAGCCGCAAGAGCTTCGGCGGCACGGCGCCTTCCGAAGTGCGCAAGCAGATTGCCTTCTGGCGCGCTCGCAATTGAGAAGACTAGAGCGCCGCGCTTCTTTTCGGAAGCACCAAGGACGCTCTATCTATTTGAATCTACGCATCAGGCTCTCCGAAAATCGATTCCGATTTTCGGGCCGATGCTGTACCGAAACCGCACTCAAACAATCAGGGTGCACAAGACGCGGAAACTTCGCTAAGAAGAGTGACTTTCGCCCTGGAGCCGGACGATTTTCGGTCTATTCGACCGCAAATCGACCGGCTCCAGAATTAAGTTAGTAGAGCATGATATTGACCGAAAACCGTCTACACTTTTCGGCATCATGCTCTGGTCGCCCAAGAGGATTTCGATGCAGATCAACATGCCGCATATCATCCGCCTGACCGTCGTATTTTCGGTCATCGGCCTTGCCGTTGTCGGATGTGGCCGCAAAGGCGATCTCGACCCGCCGAGTGTTCATGCGACGAAGGGCGGCGATAGCAGCAAGCCGACCAAACAACCAGGTGTCGAAGATAAGAAGTTCTTCCTCGATCCGCTTCTCTAATTAGGCGTCGACCGTGAACCATTTTCAGTATCGTGACGGCATCCTCTACGCTGAGGATGTCCCGGTTCCAGAGATCGCCAAGGCGGTCGGCACCCCGTTCTATGTCTACTCGACCGCGACATTGGAGCGGCACTATCGGGTCTTCTCCGAAGCCTTCGACGATGTCGACGCCATGGTGTGCTACGCCATGAAAGCCAACTCCAATCAGGCGGTGCTGAAGACTCTCGGTCGCCTCGGTGCCGGTGTCGACGTGGTTTCCGTGGGCGAGCTGCGCCGTGCATTGGCGGCAGGAATCCCCGCAAGCCGCATCATGTTTTCCGGCGTCGGCAAAACGGCGCAAGAAATGGACGTGGCGCTCGAAGCCGGCATCTACTGCTTCAACGTCGAATCCGAGCCCGAATTGGAAGTGCTGAACCAGCGCGCCGTCCGCGCCGGCAAAGTGGCCCCCGTCTCCTTCCGCATCAACCCCGATGTCGATGCCCGCACGCATGCGAAGATTTCGACCGGCAAGAAGGAAAACAAGTTCGGCATTTCCTGGGAGCGCGCGCGCGACGTCTATAATCGCGCCGCCAGCCTGCCGGGCATCAAGGTCACCGGCATCGATATGCATATCGGCAGCCAGATCACCGAGCTGCAGCCTTTCGACGACGCTTTCAAGCTGCTGCGCGATCTCGTGGAAACGCTGCGCGGCGATGGCCACGATATCCATCACGTCGATATCGGCGGCGGCCTCGGCATCCCCTATCGCGACGACAACAATCCGCCGCCACTGCCGGAAGCCTATGCTGAAATCGTCAAGAACCAGCTGCGCGGCCTCAATTGCCGGATCGTCACGGAACCCGGTCGCCTCATCGTCGGTAATGCAGGCATCCTTGTGACCGAGGTCATTTATGTGAAGGATGCGGGCAGCAAGAGCTTCGTCATCGTCGACGGCGCGATGAACGACCTGATCCGCCCGACGCTCTACGAGGCCTATCACGAGATCCGCCCGGTTGCGCTCGGCGATGGCAATACGCCGCGCGTCAAGGCCGACGCCGTCGGTCCGGTGTGCGAAACCGGCGACTATCTGGCGCTTGACCGCGATATGGCCATGCCGAAGCCCGGCGACCTCCTCGCCGTCAGTTCCGGCGGCGCCTACGGAGCCGTGCAGGCCGGCACCTACAACAGCCGGCTTCTCGTGCCGGAAGTGCTGGTCAAGGGTGGCGAGTTCCATGTCATCCGTCCGCGCGGCACCTATGAAGAGTTGATCGCGCTCGATTCGATTCCCGCCTGGCTCGAGGGATAATCGACTTGCGCCGCCAGTTCAGGCGGCGAAAGACCGGCTTGTACGCCTCCGCCGGAACGGTCACATTTCAGCGAAGTCGGGTGAAAAAACAGCATTTGATGCCGCTTGCCCTCGTCTTCGCCACAAAGAATGTTATCGTTGTTCGATTGGTGTCTCGCCGGGCACCAAGAGCATGGACGTGTGGGACGTCCGGCCATAGTCAACGGGCAAATTGAGCATTTCCAGGAAAGGTGCGTAGCGGTTTCCGTCCGGAATGCATAAACAAACAATACGTTGGAATAGCCATCAACGTCAGATCGGGAGAAAACCGGACCGATGACCAGCCCTAGCAACCCAAAGAAGGGTGCTTTCGCCAGCCGTCCGGCGCTGGCGCGCATGGTTGCGATCAAGCGTCTGCTTGCCCAGATCGTGCTGATCTCGGAGCAGCTTCTACCCAAGCTTTTGCTTCCGGCCTCCATTCTTGCGCTGTTCCTCTCTGCCGCGTGGTTCGGCATTTTCCGCACCGCTCCGGATATCCTGCGTTTCTTGCTCCTTGCCGTCTTCGTTGTCGGCTTCGCTTTCTCCCTCAATCCGCTGCGCCACCTGCGCCGGCCGACGATCGCCGAAGCCGACCGGCTTCTGGAGGAACGCAACGGCCTCGCGCATCAGCCCGTTACCGTGCAGGAAGACGAGCCGGCGCTCGATACCCCCTTCGCCCGTGCGCTTTGGCGCGAACACCAAACCCGCATGGCGGAGCGCATCGCCGCACTCGATGCCGGCCTCCCGCGGCCGGATATTGCCCGCTACGACCGTTTTGCCCTGCGCGCCATTCCGGCTCTGCTGCTGGTGACGGCCTTCAGCTTTTCCATGTCGAACAGCGGCGGCTCTTTGAGCGATATCTTCACGCCCCCGGCTTCCATGTCGAACAATCCGGATGTCCGCGTCGACGCATGGGTTACACCGCCCTATTATACGGGCGAGGCGCCGGTCTATCTGACCGGCAACGTCGCCACTGCGAGCGATAATCTCAACGTGCCGCAATTCTCCGAACTGACGGTGCGCGTGACCGGCACTTCCGCGGATGAAAAAGTCCTGTTCCAGGCAGCAGGCACCGACAAGGGTGTCGAGGTGCCGGAACAGGTGGCCGAGGCCGACAAGCAGGCGGCAGCACCCGCTGCCGCGCAACCGGCTGCCTCTGGCAATGCCAATTCCCCTGCCGCTGCCGGCATGATCTCCCGTACCCATGTCCTGAAGCTGGAGAAGGCCGGAGCGCTGACCGTCAACGGCAAGTCCTGGTCCTTCAATGTGGTGGTCGACAAACCGCCGGAAATTACCTTTGACGGCATTCCGCACGCCGCCGCCAGCGGCGCACTCGAACTTGGCTTCCGGGTCAAGGACGATTATGGCGTCGAGGAAGCCCATGCCGAAATCGTGCCGGTCGATCCCGACGCTGCCGCCACCCCGCTCTACGGCTTGCCCGAATACAAGCTTGATGTCCCGCGCCGCGACCGCCGCAACGGCAAGGGTCTCGCCAGCCACGACCTCACGCAGGATCCTCTTGCCGGCAAGCGCGTCCGCATCACGCTTGTCGCCAAGGACGGAGCCGGACAGACGGGGCGCAGCGCGCCTTATGAAATGATCCTGCCATCACGCAACTTCAGTCAGCCGCTGGCAGCCGCCGTCGCCGAAGAGCGTCAGGTCTTCGCGCTCGATACCCGCAAGATGCCGGAGGCGATCGAGCTCAACAAATCGCTGACCATTCGCCCGGAAGAAGCCATTCCCGATCTCGGTAATTTCCTGGCGATCAAATCCGCGCTGACGCGGATGAAGCTCGCGTATGATCAGGCATCGCTGAAGGACACGGCAGACTATCTCTGGCAGATTGCACTCGGCATGGAAGATGCGCAGCTCACCGATGCGGAAAAGGCGCTCCGCGACGCCCAGCAAAAGCTCTCCGATGCCCTGCAGCGCAATGCTTCCGACGTAGAGATCAAGAAGCTGACCGACGAACTGCGCAAGGCCATGAACGCCTACATGAAGGAATTGGCCGAGCGCATGCGTAACATGCCGGCCCAGCCCAACCAGCGCTCCGCCAATATCCTGCGCCAGCAGGACCTGCAGCGCATGATGGACCAGATCGAGAACCTTGCCCGCTCCGGCGATCGCCAGGCGGCGCAGCAGATGCTTTCGGAGCTGCAGCAACTGATGAACAGCCTGCAGGCCGGCAAGCCGCAGCCCGGGCAACAGCAACAGAACCAGGCAAACGATAAGATGCGCGAGCAGATGGATAAGCTCGGCCGCATCATGCGCGATCAGCAGAAGCTGATGGACCAGACTTTCAAGCTCGATCAGGCCATGCGCGACCGCATGCAGCGCGGCGATTCCAACGAGGACGGCGATGGCTTGATGGACCAGCCGCTGCCCAATCTCGGCGATCAATCGCGACCGGACATGGGTCAACGGGACCAGGCTCAACAGGATCCACAGCAGGGGCAAAATCCGAAGGGCCAGAAGGGCAACGACCCGACCGACGGCATGACGGCCGATCAGCTGCGCGATGCGCTGAAGCAGCTGCGCCAGCAGCAGGACGACCTCGCTAAACAGCTCGGCGAACTCCAGAAGAACCTGGGATCGCTGGGCATGAAGCCGAACCAGAATTACGGCAAGGCACAACAGGAAATGAAGGGCGCCTCAGGCCAGCTGACCGAGGGCAACGGCGAAGGCGCCTTACAGGGCCAGGGGCGCGCACTGGACGCCTTGCGCAAGGGCACCCGGGACATGATGAACCAGCTCATGGCGCAGATGCAGCAGCAGGGGCAAGGTCAGGGGCAAGGGCAGATGCCGGGGCCAAAGGGCCAGAACGGCCGCGACCCGCTGGGCCGACCGCTGGATGGCCCCATGGATCAGACTGACAGAGACATGGTGCCGAAGATCATCGATGCGCAGCGCGCCCGCGAAATTCTCGATGCCATTCGCGAGCGGTTGAGTAACAATCCAACCCTGAGCGATGAACGACGCTATCTCGAACGACTGCTGAATCTGGGGCAGTAGGACAAGCCGGAACGGCTTGGAGCATTTCCAGAGACCGTGTGTGACGGTTTTCCTCTGTCTGGACCTGAAAGAATGCGAAGCGCCGGGACGGATCAGCGCTTCGAAGCTTGGCCGCTCTAGGCGGCCAACGCGCGTGCGACGGCCTTACGGATGTCCGGTAAAGCAAACGGCTTGGCGACGACATCGACGATTTTTTCCATGAGATCGTCGGCACGTTCGCGCTGCTCGGCATAGCCGGTCATCAGCAGGATCTTCATTCCCGGGCAGGTCGAATGAGCCTGGTGTGCAAGCTCGATGCCGTCCATGACGGGCATGCGGATATCCGAGAGAAGCAGGTCGTAGCCACCCTCCTTCAGCTTTTCCAAACCTTCGGCGCCATCGGCCGCCTCTTCGGTCTCGTGGCCGTCCAGGCGCAATGCGCGTGCGACGAAGGTGCGAAGCGAATCTTCGTCTTCCGTGATCAGAATTTTTGCCATGGCCCTATGCTCCTGGTCCGTCATGTTCCGCGACCGAAATCACCAGAATTCCGTTTGCGATAGGTAAACGACGGGGGGGCGATTAGGCTCCGTGGTTAACGAGTCGTCATCATTGGAGCAGAATGGAACAGCTGCGGCAGCCGTCTACATTAACGCTGAACGACGAAAGCGGCTCGGCTCCTCCTGGAGTTTCCGAACCGCTCGATCCGATTGTCTTCAGCCGATTCCATGCGGAATAGCGCTGAGCATTCAGGCTGAAATTGTGTTAGACGGCATCGCCCGTGACGACGCCGACGAAGGGCAGCTCGCGGAAGGCGTAGGCCACATCCATGCCATAGCCGACAACGAAATAGTCCGGGCATTCGAAGCCGACATAATCGGCCTCCAGCTCTTCCTGGCGCTTGACGCTCTTGTCGAGCAGGACGGCGAGGCTGACATGGCGAGCCCCGCGCTCATAGAGCAGTTCCTTGGCGAAGCGCAGCGTGCGGCCCGATTCCAGAATATCGTCGATCAGCAGAACGTCACGATCCTTCACATCGCTGTCGATGTCCTTGACGATGCGGACACCCTGCGAGGTCGTGCCGGCGCCGTAGCTCGAAAGGGTAATGAATTCGACCTCCGGGGCAAGCCCGGTCTCATGCAACGCGCGCAACAGATCGGCCGCGAAAATGAAGGAACCCTTGAGGACTGCAATGACGAGGAGATCCTTCGTCGGTCCGCTGGCGATTTCCCTCGCCATGACATGATTGCGCTCGGCAATCTGCTCGGCAGTGAAAAGCGGCTCGATATTCTTCCCGCGTACGACAGGCATTGATTGGCATGCTCCATTGCTGCTGCGGCACTCGTCCGCCGCTATCAAGCTCTAGCCCGTAGCACAATCAGCAAGCACGACACACCCCCAGAGTCGGATGATTTTGGGTCGATTCAACCTAAAATCCAAATCTGCGCCTGATTCGAAGGCGTAAAACATGATGTTACTCGAAAGCCGACGACGCAGTTCGGCATCATGTTTCAAGGCATGAATGTGAGCCGAACATCCGGTGTTTTTCCGCCGGGATGCTGCAACCGCGTCGAAAATCCGCGGCTTTCATGCGGCGCGAGCCGCCCGATCGACACATTGACGACGACGCTCCTCACCAGCTGATCGCCAGCAAAAAGATTGGCGCGGACCTGCGGAACGGACAGCGTCGCGCCGCTGACGTTCTCAATGATGCCGTTCAGCGCGAGCACACGAAGCCCATTCTCGTCCCGCGGCGTCAGCGTTACATGCGAGAATTGCAGCGGCTCTCCCGTCATGTCGACGGGTGCGCCGGAGAGGCCGGAAAATCCGCCGGAAAGACCGAAGATCAATATCGCGAGAGAAACAATCAGAGCGACGAAACTACGCCGCGACGCCTGCTGCAGAACATTCTCGATAAGTCGAAACCCAGCCAACACACGAGAAAGTCCGTTCGAACGGGTCTTCCGCAGCTGCGGCCCTGTTCCAGCTGGGCGCTCATAGCGCATGTTGACGCCGGCAGAGGCGCCCCGGCTACGGCCACCCGATACGGTTACAAACTCGGCATCGACAATATCCAGCTTCGGCGCAAGGCGGTGTGCCTGGCCCGAACTCGCTCCACGCTCTGGCGGGATGAGGTCATAAACCAGCTCCGCCCGCTGCTGACGGTGGCGAAAAGCGCCCATGATGGTCTCCCGTTTCGGCGATCCACATGGTTTCGACGCCCATTCCTAATCTGGGCATTGAAACGAATCCCGCCCAGTCGTAAATTTTATTGGTTAATGCTTCGCAAAGAT
Organism: Rhizobium sp. ASV8; assembly: GCF_016429255.1. GTDB lineage: Bacteria > Pseudomonadota > Alphaproteobacteria > Rhizobiales > Rhizobiaceae > Rhizobium. Next base: position 45,083 of record NZ_JAELUG010000031.1, on the reverse strand, counting down.
CGCCATGAATCGGGCGCCTTTCCAGAAAAATTTACCGGCTGTTAACGCCAGTGGTTAACAAGTCGCCTGATTGAACACCGCGGAAGACTGGACTGCCCGTTGATTCACTTTGAGAACGTTGGTTTGCGCTACGGCATGGGTCCGGAAATCCTCCGCGACCTGAGCTTCGACATTCCGCGAAAATCGTTCCAGTTCCTGACCGGCCCCTCCGGCGCCGGCAAGACGACGCTGCTGCGGCTGCTGTTCATGTCGCTGCAGCCGACCCGTGGGCTGATCCGCATGTTCGACCGGGAAATCTCGTCGATCCCGCGCAACGAGCTGCCGCTGCTGCGCCGCCGCGTCGGCATCGTCTTTCAGGATTTCCGGCTGCTCGAGCATCTGACCACCTATGAAAACGTCGCCCTTCCCCTGCGCGTGCGCGGCAAGGACGAGAGCTCCTACCGCACCGACGTGCTCGAACTGCTCAAATGGGTCGGCCTCGGCGAGCGCATCAACGTCCTGCCGCCGGTACTCTCGGGCGGCGAGAAGCAGCGCGCCGCCATTGCCCGCGCACTCATCGACCGTCCGGAAATCCTCCTGGCGGACGAGCCCACGGGCAACGTAGACCCGCCAATGGCGCGTCGCCTGCTCAACCTGTTTCTGGAGCTCAATCGCCTCGGCACGGCCGTTGTCATTGCCACGCACGACCTCGCTCTGATGGACCAGATCGAGGCCAGGCGCATGATCCTGTCGGGAGGGCATCTCGATATCTATGACTGAGCAAGCGCCCCGCAGGAACACACCGAACGCAAAAGCTCCGCAGCAGCAGGCGTCGACCGGCCAGCCGCCGGAGCGCAAGCGTCCGGAGATGCGCGTACGGCCGACCGGACCGATCGTGCCCTCCTCCAATATTCAGGGCAACGCGCTGATCGTCGTCATCGCCATCATGGCCTTCCTCGCCTGCCTGACGCTCGGCGCAGTCAGCATGGTGCGCGCAACGGCCGCCAGCTGGGAAAGCCAGATCTCCCGGGAGATCACGATCCAGATCAAGCCGGACGACAATCTCGATATGGACAAGGCGCTGGCCAGCGCCCGCGATATCGCGCTCAGCTTCGTCGGCACCAAGTCGGGCCAGATCGTCGACGAAGCCGCCACCGCCCGCCTTCTCGAGCCCTGGCTCGGCGCCGGCCTCGATATCAAGGAACTGCCTGTCCCCCGCCTCGTCATCATTACCATCGACGAGACGCACCCGCCTGATTTCGAGGCCATGCGCAGCCTGCTCAAGGCGCAGATCCCGCAGGCGACGTTGGACGACCATCGCACCTGGGTCGACCGTCTCGTCTCCATGGCACATACCACCGTTCTCATCGGCACCGGCGTTTTGCTGCTGGTCTTCACGGCCATGGTGCTGACCGTGGTCTTCGCCACGCGCGGAGCATTGTCGGGCAATCGACACATCGTCGAGGTGCTGCACTTTGTCGGAGCCGAAGGCACCTTCGTCGCAACCGAATTCCAGAAGCATTTCCTGAAGATCAGCCTCAAGGGATCGGCGGCCGGTAGCGCGCTCGCAGCCCTCTTCTTCGCCAGTGCCGGCTTCCTGCAGAGCCGCACGATCGCCACGCCGCAGACCGATCAGGCGACCGCTCTTTTCGGCACGTTTTCGGTCGGCGCGCTCGGCTATCTCGGCATTCTCGCGACCATGATCGTCATCGCGCTGCTCACGACGCTGACGGCGCGTTTCACCGTGATGCGCACGATTTATGAGATCGATTTGATCCGTTCTGACCCCGGCAGATCGGACAGTGTGCAGAATTGATAACGCAGTGATGATTTTTTGCGGATCGGCAGCCCGTTCCTTGCCGCAATTGTCGTATAATAACGAATCATGAGCATGGATCTGACGACTCGCAAGACCGTGAGTTCGCAGCCGTTGCGGGAACGCTTCCGCAGCGACAGGCCCGTGCGGCGTAGCCTGGTCCGCCGTCTTTTGCGCTGGGGAGGCTTCGCCTTCATTTTCTTCGTCGCCATCATTTTCGGCGGCTTCCTGCACTTTGTCGATTCGATCACCACCCTGAAGCCGCCGCTGGATCCCAAGGCGGATGGCATCGTCGTGCTGACGGGCGGTTACCAGCGCATCGATCAGGCGGTGGAGTTGCTGCGCTCCGGCGCCGGCAACCGCTTGCTGATCTCAGGCGTGCATCCGACCACGACGCCGTCCCAGATCCGCAAGCTGACGCAAAGCTCGGTCGATCTGTTCAGCTGCTGCGTCGACATTGGCTATGATGCGCTCGACACCATCGGCAATGCCCGCGAAGCGGCAAAGTGGATCCACGCCAGGGGCTACAAGAGCATCCTCGTGGTGACGAACAACTACCACATGCCCCGCAGTCTGGCGGAATTGAAATATGTCGACCCATCGACCGATTTCATTCCCTATCCCGTCGTCAACTCCGACCTGAAAACGAAAAACTGGTTCACAGATCCCAACGCGCTGCGCACCATGATCTCGGAATATGCCAAGGTCCTTCTCGCAGGGGCCCGTAACCTGACCGGCCTTGGACGGCCGACTGGCTTGCGGTCGCGACAGCCGCTCGACGACGACGATTAGAGCTTGGTGCCACGAAATATACGGCGGCTCCGCGACGATCACCGTAGCGTGAAATTGAGAATCTCGAACGATCTGAGCTGGTAGGAGGAAAGCGGTGCGCGTGAAGACGCGAAACCGCGCAAGCACCGACTTTTTATTGACGCCGTAATCGTGTAGGCAAACCTTCGGATGCTGGCTCTAGCATCAAATAGATAGAGCGTGGTGTTGTCCGAAAACCGCTTACACTTTTCGGCATCACGCTCTGGCCGGTGCATTGGGAAAGCCTCGATGATTACATTGCGTTCGATCCTGTTCAACGTAGCCTTTTATGCCAATCTGATCATTCGCATGATCGTTTTGACGCCCATCTATTTCCTCATGCCGCGCAAGGCGGCCTACGCAATTCCCAAGGCATGGGCGAAGTCCAGCACCTGGCTGATGGAAAAGATCGTCGGCACGACTTTCGAGATCGAGGGCCTCGAGAACATTCCGAAGGGCAGCTACATCTTCGCGCCCAAGCACCAGTCCTTCTGGGACACTTTCGCGCTGCTCCCCTATCTCGACGACCCCGTCTACATCCTCAAGCGCGAGCTGATGTGGATCCCGCTATTCGGTTGGTATGCCGGAAAGCAGCGCATGATCCCGGTGGATCGCAGCGCGCGCGGCAAGGTGATGTTCGATGTTCTCAAGAGGACGCGCGAAGAGCTTGCCACGGGTCGCCAGCTCATCATCTATCCCGAGGGCACGCGCCGCCCCCCGGGTGCCGAGCCGGTCTACAAATACGGCATCGCACGCATGTATCGCGACCTCGGAATTCCCGTCGTCATGGTTGCCATGCATCCCGGCCTGTTCTGGCCGCGCCGCACCTTCCGCAAATATCCCGGCCACCTCAAAGTGCGCATCCTGCCGCCGATCGAGCCCGGCCTGGATCCGGATGTCTTCTTCGCGAGGCTGATCGAGGAAACGGAAAGGGCAAGCGACGAATTGCTGGTCGAAACCATTGCAAACAACCCACATCTGCCAGTCCCGCCGACCGCTGCCAAGCGCCTGGCTGAAATTGGCAAGGCAAAGGTGGCTGCAGCGGCTGTTTAAGTCCTTTGCTTTGGCACCACGCGAAAGAGCGACGGATCAGGATGCTTCCCGCATCCGTTGCACTTCGTCGACGACGTGCTCGAGCCATTGGTCGCGAATGCCCATCTCACGCAGATGCGTCAGCGTATTGAAGACATAGGCATCGTTAGGACCAGACTGGCCGCTGGCCGATTCGACGACATGGGCCGCCTCGACCGCATCCAGCGCGCCGGCATATTGCCTGTGGGTTCGGTCGACGACATAAGCGACGGCAGTAACCCGCCGCCCGTCGGCAAGCCGGATCGGCAGCGTCTTTTCCAGATAGACATTGGTGACGAGTTCGCGCTCGCGCAGATAGGCGATCACCTCGTCCCAGGCAGGGGCTGGAACGCGAAATGCCATGCCGCGGCATGAGCCTCCGCGATCGAGGCCAAGCACCAGACCGGGGCTCTCCTCGGTGCCGCGATGGACCCAGGAACGGACGCAGAGCGAACGACGATAACCGAAAATAAGGGCCTCGGCCCTCTCGTCATAACCAAAGCCCGGATTCCACATGAGGGATCCGTAGCCAAATACCCAAAATTCGTCCATATCCAACGCCAAATCACTGTGAAGCTTCAGTCCAACCATTGGAGAACAACATGGCAGCGTCAAGCCAGAGCGTAGCAACCGGCCGAGGCAAACGCCTTTGGCTCGTCCTGCTCGGTCTGTTGGTCGTCCTCGCCGCGCTCTATACCGGGGGATGGTATTACGCGACCGGCTTCGTAAGATCCAACGTTCTGAAGGCGCTCGGCCAGCAGAACAGCGCCGGTATAGCAGGCAAATGCGAGAACATGGCCTTCAACGGCTTCCCCTTCTCCATCGGGTTGACCTGCGACACAGTCACGGTCGACAACCAGACCCGCGGCGTCTCCGCCAATTTCGACACGCTGAGCGCATCCGCACCGGTCTTCCAGCCTAACCACGTCAGCTGGAGCCTCAAGTCGCCGGCAGAATTGCGGACGACCGAAGGCCTGACGGTTTCGGCCGAATGGACCACCCTGCAATCGAACCTCGTCGCCAAGGGCCGGGGCGTCGCGCAAAGCCAGACTGTCATCGATGGTCTGAAGGCGGGCATCGTCTCGTCCTTCACCGGCCAGAGCGCCAATGTGACCGCCGCCCACACAGAAATGCATGCCAGCCAGAACGGCGACGACCTGGATTTCGCAATCGGCATCGAGAATGCCAATGCTGTCATCAAGGACTTCCCGCAGTCGCTGCCGACCGCTTCGACCAGCGCCAATGTGACTCTGTCGGGCAAGGCGGGATTGCTCGACGGCAGCGATCGCGACGGCCTTCACGGCACTGCGGGCGTCCTGCACCAGGCCGTCATCGACATTGGTGACGGCCGCGTCATGACGCTCTCCGGCCCCTTCAATTTCGACGAGGACGGATTTTTGTCCGGCCAGTTCAAGCTGGAGATCAACCAGATCGGCCCCTGGGGCGATAGCCTGAGCACGACGCTGCCTGCCGCCAAGAACATCATCAAGACGGCCACCAAGATGCTGAAGGCTCTGGCCAGCGGCGCCGATAAGGTCTCCGTCGACCTGACTGCCGATCGCGGTCGTCTCTCGCTCAGCGGCTTCATTCCGCTCGGCAAGATTCCGCCGATCTGAGGTCCCGAATATTTTCAGAAAAAGCCCGCCGCGATCTTCCGTCTGGCATGTCTGAGAAACAAGAGGATAGAGCGTTTCCGCAGGTCAAGAAAAAGCGCGAACGCTCTAAAGCATGTCGCGCAAAAGTGTGCAGCGGTTTTTGCTGCTACGACATGCGTGAAATCAAAGAGCTAAAGCGCGTGAAGCGAATCTGAAAGATCGCGACGCGCTTTAAGCCTCGGGCGTGCCTGAGATGTCTTTCAGGAAAAATATCTCTGGGCTCGGCTGGGCGAAGCGAAAATCGATGCTGCCGGCCGCCTTGAAGCCATTGCGACGATGCCAGGCCTGAGGATCGGCTTCCGCCCACTCGCTTGACGTCATCAGATGCTGTGCGCCCTCTTCGATCATGGCGCTTTCCCAGGCCCGAAAGAGAGCAGTCCCCGCGCCGGAACGCTGCAACGAGGGCAGCACGCGGATCATGTCCATGTAGGGTATCTTGCCCCAGAAGCGGCTGAACCGCAGGAAGCCGACAAGCGCACCATCCTGCTCGGCGACAAAATATTCCTCGAACTGGATGCAGCGCGTGATCCAATCCTCGCTCGCATCGTCGTGCTCGATGAGCCAAGACAGATCTTCGGAGCGCCCGCGTCTGACGATCATGAGCGCCCCTCCATCGTATAAGGCTGCTTATTCCTTCGTATCCAGGGCATGGCGGCCGAAATCCGGCGCGTCGACGTCCTGGCCGGCCTCGACGATCGAACGGCGGATGGCACGGGTACGGGTGAAGAGTTCAAAGATCTTGTCGCCCTCGCCCCAGCGGATCGCTCGTTGCAGCGAGGCGAGATCTTCCGAAAAGCGCGACAGCATTTCGAGGATCGCATCGCGATTGTGCAAGCAGACGTCGCGCCACATGGTCGGATCGGATGCGGCAAGGCGGGTGAAATCGCGGAAGCCGGAGGCAGAGTATTTGATAACTTCCGACTCGGTCACCGTCTCCAGGTCGTCGGCGGTGCCGACGATGTTGTAGGCGATGAGATGCGGCAGATGCGAGACGATCGCCAGCACCTTGTCATGATGTTCCGGGTCCATCTCGTCGACACGGGAACCGAGGGTTTCCCAGAAATCGCGAAGCGTCTTGATCGCGGCTTCGTCAGTGCCAGGAACAGGCGTGAAGATGCACCAGCGCCCCTTGAACAATCCGGGAAAACCGGCATCAGGACCTGATTTCTCCGTGCCGGCCAGCGGGTGGCCTGGAATGAAGTGCACGTTGGACGGCATGTGCGGCTGCATCTGCGCGATGACCGATGCCTTGGTCGAACCGACGTCCGTCACGATGGCGCCCGGCTTCAGATGAGCGGCGATTTCCTTGGCGACGCTCTCCGAGGCTCCCACAGGCACCGAGACGATGACAAGGTCGGCCCCCTTGACCGCTTCGGCCGAGGACGGCGTATAACGGTCGCCCAGTTTCAGCTCCTCGGCGCGCTTCAGCGTTTCGGTGCTGCGCGTCGAGATCACTACTTCCTTGGCGAGACCGAGCCGCTTGATGTCATGAGCGATGGAAGAACCGATCAGGCCGATGCCGATCAGCGCAATGCGATCGAACTTGATGCTGCTCATGCCTTGCGTCCCATAAACTCCGTCAGCGTGTCGATGAAGCCGAGATTGGCCTCTTCGGTGCCGATGCTCATGCGCAGCGAATTGGGGAAGCCATAGGCGCGCACGGCGCGCACGATGTAGCCGCGGCTGGTGAGGAAATCGTCGGCCTCGACGGCGCGCTTGCCATCGACATCGGGGAAATGAATGAGAACGAAATTCGTAACCGACGGCGTTACCTTGAGGCCGATGGCCTCAAGCGCAGCCGTCATCTTCTCGATCCACTGCAAATTGAAGGCAACGGTCTCGGCCGTGAAGGCCTGATCGCGAACGGCAGCGGCCCCGGCAGCAATCGCGGCGCTGTTCATGTTGAACGGGCCGCGCACGCGGTTGACGGCGTCGATGATGTCGACCGGCGCATACATCCAGCCGACGCGCAGCGCCGCCAGCCCATAGACCTTCGAGAAGGTGCGGGTCATCACGACGTTCTGGTTGGCCGACACCAGCTCGAGGCCTGCTTCGTAGTCGTTGCGGCGAACATATTCCGCATAGGCGGCGTCGAGCACCAGGATGACATGCTTCGGCAGGCCTGCCTGCAGCCGGCGGATTTCGCTGACGGGGACATAGGTGCCGGTCGGGTTGCCCGGATTGGCAATGAAGACCATCTTGGTCTTATTGGTAACGGCGGCCAGGATCGCGTCGACATCGACGGTGCAATCCTTCTCCTTCACCGTGACCGGCGTCGCACCAGCGGCCATGATCTGGATCTTGTAGACCAGGAATCCATGCTCGGTGATGATGCCTTCGTCGCCCGTGCCGAGATAGGTATGGCAGAGCAGGCCAAGCAGCTCGTCGGAGCCGTTGCCGCAGATGATGTTGGCGGTGTTCAACCCATGCACGTCGGCAATCGCCTGACGCAGCTCCTTGGCCTGACCGTCCGGATAACGCTCCAGCTGGCCGGCAGCCGCACGGAAGGCTTCGATGGCCTTGGGGCTGGCGCCAAGCGGCGTCTCGTTGGAAGAGAGCTTGAAGACGCGCTCGACGCCCGGCGCATGCTCCTTGCCCGGTACATAGGCAGCGATATCGAGAATACCGGAACGCGGGACGGGCTTGCTCATTTCCATGCTCATGGGATCGACCTTGTAAAGGGGCGGAAAATTCCGTCTTGAAACACCCCGTCGCATTAAAGCGGAAACGCGGTTTTGTCGAGGGTCAGCGCCGCATCGATCGTATCAGGCGCCGTCGCGCGTCGTCGGAATACCGCGCGGCGCGAGGACGGGCACGAAGACACGGCGCGATGCCCGCACGGCGACCGGCAGGCCCTGATACAGCCGCTTCTGCGCCTCGACGATAATGACCCCGGAGAAAGCCGGCCAAAGCGTGCGACCGACCCTTTCGAAGGCTCGGCGCAGGCTAAGAACAGTGCGCAGTTTCGAGGGCGGGAAGAACAGCGCTTCCGCCGTCGCACCGGGCGTGAAATTGGTTTCCCTGAGCAGCGAGGTCAGCTGGCCGCGGGAATAGGGCCGGCCGGAACCGAAGGGCGTGTGCTCCATGCGCGCCCAGACACCGCGGCGGTTCGGCACGGCGATGACAAGCCGCCCACCGGGCGCCAGCACGCGCCAGAGCTCCTTCAGCGTCTCGCGCGGGCTTTCGGCAAACTCCAGCGAATGCACCATCAGCACGCGGTCGATCGAGCTGTCGGGCAGCGGCAGCTCTTCGTCGAAAATCAGCGCCGTGGACGATGCCGATCCCAGCGGCCAGTTCACGGCGCCCTGCCCTGCCGGCATGAAGGCGAAGGTGCGCTCGGTATCGGCGCGGAAGCGATCGAGATAGGGAACGGCATAGCCGAGGCCGACGAGACGCTCGTCCGGCATGCGCGCCCAGATGGAGGAAAGCGCCATGGCGATCGACTGCTCGGCCAAGCGACCAAGCTCGGAATGATAAAACTGGCGGAGATCGACAATATCGGCGTGCATCGAAACAAATGTTATCAGCCAAGCGTTGGACTTCAAGACCGAACGACTTACATTCTCCATCAACGAAAAAGACGAGGACGATTTCAGTCATGAAACCATTGGAATTAGAGATATTTATCTGCCGTTCCGACAATTACGGCGTCTTGGTCCATGATCCGGAAACCGGATCGACGGCATCGATCGACGCTCCGGATGCAAATGCGATCCTGAAGGCGGCCACGCGTCGCGGCTGGACGCTCAGCCATATCCTGACGACCCATCACCACACCGACCACGTCGAAGGCAATCTGGCATTGAAGGAGCAGTTCGGCTGCGAGATCATCGGCCCGATCAATGAAGCCGTTGCCATTCCCGGCCTCGACCGCGCCGTCGGCGACGGCGATACGTTCGAGTTCGCCGGCCATACGGTCAATGTCATCGAAACGCCTGGGCACACCGCCGGGCACGTCTGCTACCACTTCGCCGACGACAAGCTGCTTTTTGCTGCCGACACGCTGTTTGCGCTCGGTTGCGGCCGCCTTTTCGAGCGCATACCGGCCGATATGTGGGCCTCGCTGCAGAAGCTGGCCGTGCTGCCGGACGAGACAGCCATCTATTTCGGCCATGAATACACGCTCTCCAATGCCCGCTTCGCGCTGACAATCGATCCGGACAACGAGCGGCTGAAGGCCCGCGCTGCCGATATCGAGGCATTGAGGGCCGAGGGAAAGTTCACCATTCCGACGACGCTGGCGCTGGAGAAGGAAACCAACCCCTTCCTGCGCGCCGCCGATCCTTCGATCCGCCGCCATCTGCTGATGGAAAGCCGCAGCAACGAAGAGGTCTTCGCCGAAATCCGCAAGCGCAAGGACAATTTCTGATGCGGGTGAAAGAGATTATCGAAACCCTTTCCATGCAGCGGCATCCGGAAGGCGGCTGGTACGTTGAGACCTTCCGCGACGAAAATGGCGGCGCACGCGGCCATTCCACCGCGATCTACTATCTGCTCGAAGCGGGCGAGCGTTCGCACTGGCATCGGGTGCGCGATGCCGCCGAGATCTGGCACTTTTATGCCGGCGCGCCGCTCGCGCTGCATCGATCGGCCGACGGTACGACGAGCGAGACATTGGTGCTCGGCCTCGACCTGGTAAAGGGAGAACGACCGCAGGCCATCATTCCCACCGGCTGGTGGCAATCGGCCGAAAGCCTCGGAGAATTCACGCTTGTCGGCTGCACGGTCTCTCCCGGCTTCGAATTCTCAAGCTTCGAAATGGCTCCACTGGACTGGAAACCAGCCTCAAGCTGAGCCTCTTTACCTTTCGTTGACATCACGCGGCATGCGGCCGGACGGCTCGGCACGACAGCCTTGAAAAAATTTCGCGCTGTCTCAGCTTTACTCGGGGAGAGAGAAGAGTGGTTCATCCGGAGGAGGTTTTTTCGTGCGATCATTGTTATCTTTGCTCGTCGCTGCAGGTTGCGTCATGAGCGCACCTGCACTGGCCCTTGATGCGCCGGCGTCACCGCCGGGCGAAAAACCCCTGAAAAACTTCGTAACTTCGGTTGAGACGGACGGCTCGATCACGTTCCGCCTGTTCGCTCCATCCGCAAAGGCCGTCACCGTCGGCCTCGGCGCGCGCGACCCCATCGCCATGCAAAAAAGCGACGACGGCACCTGGAGCGCGAAGACTGAGGTCCTGAATCCCGATCTCTACGAATATTATTTCAACATCGACGGCTTCCGCAGCATCGACACCGGCACGAACGCGCCGAAGCCGCAGCGGCATGTCAACACCAGCCTCATCCTCGTACCCGGCAGCATTCTCGACATCCGGAAGGTGCCGCATGGCGACCTGCGTCTGGTGACCCTGCATTCGAAGGCGCTGAATTCGGAACGGCAGATGTATGTCTATACGCCACCCGGCTATAGCGACGCCTCCAAGCCTCTGCCTGTGCTCTATCTCTATCATGGCTTTGGCGACACCGTCGGCTCCTGGGTCGCGCAGGGACGCGCGCCGCAGATCCTCGACAATCTCCTCGCCGAGAAAAAGATCGAGCAGATGATCGTCGTGATCCCCGATACTGAAACCGACATACCCGACGCAATCGCCGAAAACATGCCGGCCTCGGATCTTCGCAAGGTGTTCTTTCCCGCCAATGCCGAGGCCGCCGATCGCGAACTCGTCGACGACCTCATTCCCTACATGAAACAGCATTACCGGGTGCGCAACGATGCGGACGGTCGCGCGGTCGCCGGTCTTTCCCAGGGTGGCTATCAGGCGCTCGTGTCAGGCCTCTCGCATCTCGGCACCTTCGGCTGGGTGGCGACCTTCAGCGGCGTCAGCACCACCAGCTCCCCGAACAAGGCTGTCGATGCCGCGCTGAACGAGCCGGAAAAGATCAACAAGGCGTTGCGCAATTTCACGGTCACGGTCGGCAGCAAGGACGACGTCGTCGGTAAGGATGTGGCCGGCCTGAAGGCGACGCTCGAAGAGAAGAAGATCAAGCACGAATATCACGAATATCCAGACCTCCGGCATGAGATGGATGTCTGGCGGCCGTCGCTTGCGGCCTTCCTGGAAAAGGTCTTCAAGAAATAGCGGGCAGCGATTGCGGCGGAACTATTCCGCCGCTTCCGCCTGCGCCTGTTCCGCGTTGCCACGGCGCAGGATCATGCGGTGCGCGGCAAGAACCGCGCCGCCGGTCACGAGCAGGCAGGCGAATGCAATGCCCCAGCTCGGCTCGGCAAAACCGAACAGCGTCAGGATCAAGGTCGACAGCAACGGTGCAGCATAGCTCGCCGCGCCAAGGATCTGGATATCGCCGTTCTTCACGCCATAGTCCCAGGCATAGAAGGCCGCCCCGACGGGAAAGAGGCCAAGCCCGAGCACGGCCACCCATTGTGCTGCGCTCTCCGGCCAGATCGTCTCCTCAAGGCCGAGATGGCAGACGAAGGAGAGGATTGCCGTGACGAGGCAGAAGATGGTGACGACATCGGTGGAAACGGCCTCGAAGCGGCGCGTGATCAGCGAGTAGGCGGACCAGGTAAAGGCGCACAGGAAAGCTGCCCCGTAACCGACAGCATAGGCGCCTTCGAAATGGAAGCCGTTGCGTCCGACGATCAGGACCGTACCCGCCAGCCCCATCAGCGCGCCGACGATATGATACCAGCGCAGCCGCTCGCCGGGCAGCAAGGCAGATCCGACCACGATCAGCAGCGGCCAGAGATAGGCGATGAGGCCAGCTTCCACCGCCGGCGCATGGCGCAATGCCGTAAAATACAGGAAGTGATAGCCGAAAAGGCCGACAATGCCCGTTACCCAGACTTTTGCCGGCTGACGTAGCAGCTGCAGCCGCTCGGGCTTCAGCATCAGCACGACGATACCGGGGATGCTGCCTATGGCAAAGCAGATGGCGAGCAGCTGAAACGGCTGCATCTTGCCGGACGCCACCGTCAGAAGCGCCAGAAACGACCACATGAGAATGGCCGAAAAGCCCGTCAATGTCGCACGAAACCTCACCCCTACCCCCAGCTCGTTGCTGCGGGCATCCTCCTGCCCGCTAGGTCAATCCCAGGAAAAATGCGCAGCCGTTTTCCGTGCGGAATTGCGTAGAAATTAAACGCCAGGGGCGTCAAGCGCTTCTGCGAAGCGTCTGGCGGCCTAGCTTCCGTATTTCACGGCCGTAATCGTCACCGTCCCATACTGAGTCGGTATGCGGACGTAGACCGGAGCATATACATTCATGGCTTCGGCCTTGGCAAACCAGATCTCCATATTGTCGCTCTTGGCAAGATAGAGGTAGTCCTTGCGCGAACTCTTGTAGCCGCTCTTCGGCGTGAAGCGCACGCCGCAGGCAACCGTCTTGCCCTTGAAGCCCTCGGTCGAAAACGGATGAGACCCCTTCGGCGACAACTTCAGATCCATCCGCATCTCACCGTCGAATACGGCCAATGTCTGGTTGCAGAGATTGAGGCTTGGCGTGATCGGAAAGATCATTCCGGAAATCGGGTCGAGCACGGACTTCAGATCCGCTTCGGTGATGGGAACCCAATTGTCCGGCCGCTTTGGCTCCGGCGTGATCGTGTTCGAGGTCACGCTGCCGTTGGTGTAGGCAACATCATAGGTACGCTCTTTCTTGCCGCTCTTGTAGAACAGCGTGTAGTGCGTCGCCTGCAGCTTGTTGTCGTTGACGACGCCTGTCACATCGGTCCTGGCGTCAATCGACGTCACGAGGTCTGCCAGACCTGCGGAGGTAATATCGCCACGGATGGTGAATTGCTTTCCGGTGACCTCGGTCCTGAAATCCGCCCTGGCGATCGGCAGGCCGGCCAGTGAAACGCGGTAGCGCGTTTCATGCCGCAGCACGTCGGCCAATGCCATCGACGGCATCGACGCAACGATAGCTGAAATAAGAAACCACTTCCGAGTTTGAAACATGATCAGGGCCTTCAACGAGGATCAGGCAAGATATATAGACACTATGTCGGCCTGCTGCGAGCGCCAGACAACAGCAGCTTTTTGACGGAATTGCGGGAAAACACAAGGTTTGGCTTGACGCGGCCAGCCTCTCTGACTATAGAACCGCAACTTTCCAATTATGGCCCGTTGGATTGCGTGCCGGGTGTTGCCCGGGATGTCTACCTGATGGCCGAGAAAAACAAAAGTAGGTGTACCATGTCCCGCATGTGCGAATTGACCGGCAAGGCCGTCCTCGTGGGCAACAACGTTAGCCACGCCAACAACAAGACCAAGCGTCGGTTCCTGCCGAACCTCTGCCAGGTCACGCTGATCTCCGACGTTCTCGGCCAGCGCTATCGTCTGCGCGTTTCCGCTGCAGCGCTTCGCTCGGTTGAACATCGCGGCGGTCTCGACGCTTTCCTTATCAAGGCAAGCGAAAACGAACTCAGCATGCGCGCTCGCCTGCTGCGTCGTCAGATCGTAAAGAAGTCCGCTGAAGCTGCTGTTGCTGCCTAAGCACTAGCACTTCACGATATCATACGGGCTAAAAGGCTTGTACGGATAAGATCCGCTCAAGCCTTTTTCCATGTCCGGTTCACTCCAACTGGTGGCATCACCCAGGATAAAAAAATGCTGACAGCACGCCATACCCTTATCTACGTTATGCTGATGACGCTGGTCGTCGTCGCCTCCAACATCCTCGTGCAGTATCCGCTGCAGGCCACGCTCGCCGGCATCAATCTTGCGGATATCCTCACCTGGGGCGCCTTCACCTATCCGGTCGCCTTCCTCATCACCGATCTCACCAACCGTCAGTTCGGCCCTAAGGCTGCGCGCAAGGTGGTTTTTGCCGGCTTCGTCGTCGGTGTCGCGCTGTCGTTCTATACCGCACAGCCGCGCATCGCCATCGCCTCCGGCTCGGCCTACCTCGCCGGCCAGCTCCTGGACATCTCGGTCTTCAACCGCCTGCGCCGTATGGCCTGGTGGCGCGCACCGCTGTTCGGCTCGCTGATCGGCTCGATGCTGGACACGCTGATCTTCTTCTCCTTCGCCTTCGCACCATTCTTCGTCTTTTTCGGACCGAACGATCCCTTCGCGATCGATTGGGCTCCGATCCTCGGCGTCTTCTCCACCTCGGCACCGCGCTGGATTTCCTGGGCGATCGGCGACTTCTCGGTCAAGGTCACCGTAGGCCTCGTCATGCTCCTGCCCTACGGCGCGCTGATGAACATGCTGAAGCCGATGTCGCAGGCGCCGACGGCATGATGAAGCCATTGTTCGATGCGCACCGTCATCGGTGCGCATCGATCGCTGCCCTCTAGCGTAAAGACAGGCAGGTCAGCACGGCGGCTGCGAATGCGGCCGGGTTTTCGGCCATCATTAGATGGCCGGTATCTCTGATGTTGAGCCGCGCCGTACAAAGACTGTTGGCCCAGTCCGGAACGTCCCACCCTTCAGCGGAACGACGACCCGCGATGAGATAAAGCGGCATACCGGACCGCAGGATGTCACGGATTGCATCCAGATAAGCAGCCTCACCTGTTGCAGCTACGACCGCTCTGGCCTGCGCCTTGATCGTTGATGGCGGCTGATTCGCAAGCCAGCGCCTGGCAAGGGCCGACGTCCATTCGTTGATCTGCACGCCCGCCCCGGCAATCCAGGCATCCGGGTCGGCTTCATAGCCGCAGATGATCTCCGCGACCTCCTCATCCGGCTTCACGGCGATCTGTCCTGACCAGAAAGCATCCTTGAGGGTGAAATTGCCCTCGATGCTTGTCAGCGACTCGACCAGCTCGGGAAAATGCCGGGCGACAAGCACCGAAACGGCGCCACCGACGGAATGGCCGACCAGATGGACTTTGCCTTTACCGAGACCGGAAATGAAGTCCGCGATGTGGCGAGCCTGATCGAGAAGGTTCAGCTTGCTCGTGTCGGCAGCACGGTTGCGGCCATAGCCGATGAGATCGGGTGCGTGAATCTCGGCATTGCCGAAAGCAGCCAGGATTTCTGGATCGCTCAGGCTGCCAAAAAGCCCATGCACAAGCACGATAGGTTCGTCTGGAACTGGCATATCGAGAATCCGATTGTTGGAGCAAGACGTCGCTTAGCTCAGACCGGCGATTCCCTCAATATCCGGGTGCCGGAGCGCTCGATCAGTCCGGAGCCATGTGCTAATTCCGGCCGGCAGCACCTTCATCGCGGAGACGGAATTCCAGCATCAGGCTGCGCTGCAGGATCGAGTGGTTGTCGTCGGACACCATGATCAGGTGAAGGGAGCCATCGGCTGCGCGGAAAACGTCGAGGCCCTCCATGTTGTCGATCTGATACCCCGAGCCTGCTTCGAAGATCACCTTGCCGTCGAGAACGGCGTCCGGCTTGATATCCGCGCCGGCGATACGGCGGATGCGCACGCCAAGGCCATGCACGAGCCCGAAACGGCGCTCCAGCAACAAGAGGTCGCCATCGGACAGGAACACACCGTCGCTAACGTCGAAGTCGCCATAGCGCCGGACTGTGAAGCGGCCCTGCAGGGGGCCTTCCAGAACAGCGGCGAACATGTTGCCCTGCTCGTCCAGGCTATCCTCGGTAACGATGACAGCGGCGCCGGCAAGCGGGCTCGATTGCGGCGCGATCATCAGCGCCTCGAGACTGCGATTGGAACGCAGTTCCACTCTGGGAATGGGGATAGGCAGGCTATCGTCCGGCGGCGATATTTCGAAACCCGGATCGGGATAGGTATCGACGCGATGATGCTGCTCGTAGCTCACCAGTATATGGTCGCCACGCAAGGCCAGCCCTTCGGCATCCATCCCGCCTGTCCCGACATCCGTGCCGCGATCGCGGTCGATCATGGGCGCGATACGGGCCTCGGAAATACCTTTCAGCCGCCCCTTGTCATCGCGCACGATAGCGCCCGTCAACCAGTGGCCGGTATCCAGCACGGAAACGAAGTGCTGCTGATCGGGACGAAAACGAATGGCTGAAATGGCGCCCAGCAGCGCATTGTCGGAACTAAGCTCGAGACCGCCGATAAACTCGAGCGCCCCGAACTGCGTTTCGCCCGAGCCGCGCTTGAAGGTCGAGATTACAGTGGTGCGAATGTCAGCCGGGCCGCCGTCATCAGCTCGATCTTCCGCATCGCAGCCAGCAAGCGGCAATGCGAGCAAGGCCATTATGCCAAGACATCGGGCCACGACCGGACCGCGCTTGCAACCGCCGTTGCCAAAGGGAAGATGCATCGGCCCGAAGGCCGATGCGAAAGGAAGCCGAAACGGGCTCAGCTTGCACGGCGCATGCGCGAACGCGGCATGCTTGCCTGATCCTCGAACAGCGAGGCGAGCTGCTCCGTCATCGCGCCGGCGAGTTCGTCGGCGTCGACAATCGTAACGGCGCGGCGATAATAGCGGGTGACATCGTGACCGATGCCGATCGCCAGCAGCTCGACGGGAGAGCGGGTCTCGATCTGATCGATGACGGCCCGCAGGTGCCGTTCCAGATAGTTGCCCGGATTGACCGACAGCGTCGAATCGTCGACCGGCGCACCATCCGAAATCATCATCAGGATACGGCGCTGTTCGCGGCGGCCTAGCAGGCGGTTATGCGCCCAGATCAGTGCCTCACCGTCGATATTCTCCTTGAGCAGACCTTCGCGCATCATCAGGCCAAGATTGCTGCGCGACCGGCGATAAGGCTCGTCCGCAGACTTGTAGATGATGTGGCGCAGGTCGTTCAGACGGCCCGGTGTCTGCGGCTTGCCGCTGGCGAGCCACTTTTCACGCGCCTGTCCACCCTTCCAGGCCTTGGTGGTGAAGCCGAGGATCTCGACCTTCACACCGCAGCGTTCGAGCGTGCGGGCAAGGATATCGGCGCAAGAAGCGGCGACCGTAATTGGACGCCCACGCATCGAGCCGGAGTTGTCGATCAGCAGCGTCACGACCGTATCGCGGAACTGGGTATCGCGCTCCATCTTGAAGGACAGCGCCTGCATTGGGTCGATGATCAGACGAGTCAGGCGCGCCGGATCGAGATAACCCTCTTCCAGGTCGAAATCCCAGGAGCGGTTCTGCTGCGCCATCAGGCGACGCTGCAGACGGTTGGCAAGCCGACCCACAGCCCCTTGCAGATGGGCGAGCTGCTTGTCGAGGAAGGCACGCAGGCGCTCAAGCTCGGCCGTGTCACAGAGTTCCTGCGCCGTGGTCGTCTCGTCGAACTCCTCCGTATAGACGTGGTAGTCGACTTTCTCGTTGAAATCGGCGAAAGGCGTGTTCGGACGACGGGTTTCGCCCGGCGTTTCCGAATCTTCCTCGCCCTCTTCACTCATATCGTCGTCGGAGATCTCGCCACCGTCCTCGGTTGCGCCATCCTCCATCTGCTCGTCGGAGGTTTCGCTGTCCTCGGCAGGTGCCGCGTCGGAGCCTTCGTCTTCGTTGGCCTCGTCGTTGTCCTGATCTTCGCCGTTCGGCTTGTCGTCTTCGCTCGGCTGCTCTTCGCTGTCGGGCTCCGACTGCTCGTCGCCATATTCCTCGGCCATCTCCATGGCGGTCAGAATATTGCGGACGACACGGGCGAAGCTCTGCTGGTCGTTGATCGACGAAAGCAGATTGTCGAGTTCGCCGCCGGTCTTTTCCTCGATGAAAGGCCGCCAGAGATCGAGCACCTTGCCGGCGCTTTCCGGCGGCTTCTGGCCGGTCAACTTTTCGCGCACGATCATCGCCATGGCTTCGCCGATCGGCGCGTCTTCCTGCCGTTCGATGCCTGCGAAGTTCGCCTTGGCGTATTTCTCCGCATTCATCGAGCTGAGGTTGGCGGCAACGCCGCTCATGCGCAGCGAACCAATCGATTCGACACGCGCCTGCTCGACGGCATCGAAGATCCCTCGCGCATCTGCGCCCTGCGGCGCCATGACCGCATGGACGCGGGCGTCGTGACAGGCCAGCCGCAACGCCATCGAATCGCCAAGCCCGCGGGTCACCGCGAGTTCATGCATCGTCGGCCGCTTCGAAAGCTCCGGCAAGCGAATGCGCTCGCCGGTCATACCCGGGCGTTCGTTGGCGAATGCTACCTCGACCTCGGCATCGCCGGCGATCGAGCGCACACAGCCTGTGATCGCCCGGCGCAACGGCTCCATGTCCACCGGAGCACCCGGCTTCGCTCTGGAATTATCTCCGCGACCTGACATGATGTGTCGGCTCTTCCCTATGCTTCAAGCACGATGTTGGCAGCACTTTCCTTCAGCTCGACGCCGAAGGCGCGCTGATAGTGCTCGGCGACCAGCGGCCGCTCCAGCTCATCGCACTTGTTGAGGAAGGTGACGCGGAACGCAAAGGCGACATCGCCGAAGATCTCCGCATTCTCAGCCCAGGTGATGACGGTACGCGGGCTCATGACGGTCGACAGATCGCCATTCATGAAGGCAGCGCGCGTCAGATCGGCGACGCGCACCATCTTGGAAACGGTATCGCGACCCTTGTCGTTGCGGAAGGACTTCACCTTCGCCAGCACGATGTCGACTTCGTTGTTGTGCGGCAGATAGTTCAGCGTCGTCACGATCGACCAACGGTCCATCTGGGCCTGGTTGATCTGCTGCGTGCCGTGATAAAGGCCGGTCGTGTCGCCGAGACCGATGGTGTTGGCGGTCGCGAACAGGCGGAAGGCCGGGTGAGGACGGATGACGCGGCTCTGATCGAGCAGGGTCAGACGGCCCGAGGATTCCAGCACGCGCTGAATGACGAACATCACATCCGGACGGCCGGCGTCATATTCGTCGAAGACGAGCGCGACATTGTGCTGGTAGGCCCAGGGCAGAATGCCGTCCTTGAATTCGGTGACCTGCAGCCCGTCCTTGACGACGATCGCATCCTTGCCGACGAGATCGATACGGCTGACGTGGCTGTCGAGGTTGATACGCACGCAAGGCCAGTTGAGGCGTGCGGCAACCTGCTCGATGTGGGAGGACTTGCCGGTGCCGTGATAGCCCGAAATCATCACGCGGCGGTTGTGGGCGAAGCCGGCGAGAATGGCGAGCGTGGTCTCGCGGTCGAACAGGTAGTCCGTGTCCAGGTCGGGCACGTAGGCGCCGCCCTTGCTGTAGGCGGGAACGCGAATGTCGGAATCGATGCCGAAGACTTCACGGACCGAAACGGTGGCGTCGGGAATCTCGGAAATATCAAGGTCAATCTTGCTCATCATGTCTCCAGGGCGGGTGGCTCTTCACCCTGCCATATCAATCTCAGCCATTTTTTCCGAAACGCCGCAGCTTGTTGCCCACATCCGTTCGGTCGGAACGCGGCGATACTTCTCCGGGACTAAAGCAAAATCTCGGCGCGATGAAATGATCGCTTGCGAGCATCCTTGAACAGAGTCCCGGACAAGAAACGCCGCGTCCGGAAAGTTGGCCGAGGTGCAGCCAGCCAAAAGCACACCCTGCCGCGGTTGCCCGCGGCTTCAGCCGATTTGGACCATACCTGATTGAAGGCGGAGAGCAAGGACGGGAATTAACAAAAACCGTTCTGTTTCAATAATTGATAGGCCTGTATGACGGCGCGGAAACGCTCCTCGGAGCCACGGTCGCCGCCATTGGCATCGGGATGGTGCATTTTCACCAGTTCCTTGTAGCGGCGCTTGATTTCCGACGCGGTAGCCGTGGCACCCAGACCCATCGTGTCGAATGCTTTGGCTTCGAGCGTTTTCAGCTTGCGCTGCTCGGGGAAACGCGGGCCGCGCCCCTGTCCTTCGCCTTCCTTGACGAAACCGAAAGGATCCCGAACGCGCGAATAGGAACCGGAGCGGATATCGGACTGGAGCGGACTGTTCTTGGCGGCCTTGTTCACCCCCACCGTCCATGTCGGACGATGGCCGGTAATGGCTTCCTTCTGATAGCGCGCAATCTCGCCGTCCGAGAGGCCGGAGAAATAGTTATAGCCCTTGTTGTATTCCTTGACGTGCTCGAAGCAGAACAAAAAGAACTGCCCCTCCGCATTGCGCCCGACCGGGGCGCGATGCGTACCGTGCTTGTCGCAGCCGTCCCACTGGCACGTCGGCGGGCCCTGCTCGGGCTCCTGCGCGCGCTTGCGGCGAGTACGGATGCGATCGAAATATTTTGAATCAAGTCTCATGGCGTCCTAATTATGGGCTCTCGATTACCCCACAACAAGAATTGACAAATGGGAATGTTATAGGCTTTGTGGGAGCCTTTTTTCGCAACGGAGATGACGCGGGAATATGGAAACGACACTGCAATCCCGCATTGAAGCGAAGCTGAACGACGCTTTCGCACCGGAGCGCCTCGCCGTCATCAACGAAAGCCACCTGCATGCGGGCCACCAGCCCGACATGACGGGAACCGGCGAGACCCATATAAGAATTCGAATCGTTTCCGCCAAGTTCACGGGCATGCCGCGCCTCGCGCGCCACAGGGCGATCAATGAGTTGCTGAAGCCCGAGCTGGATGCCGGCCTGCATGCGCTAGCCGTCGAGCCCGCAGCACCCGGAGAGGCCGTTCGCTGGTAGCAGCAGACGGCAACTTTACTGCGGCTTCGCTTCTTCTGTCTCGGCGGGACGAATGCGCAGCTTGGTGATGCGATTCTTTTCCCGCTTCATGACGATGAAGCGCTTTCCATAAAAGGTGAAAGCCTGTCGCTCTTCCGGGATAGTCATCGATTCGTGGATGACGAGGCCGGCAATCGTCGTTGCCTCCTCGTCCGGCAGGTTCCAGTCGAGCGCGCGGTTAAGATCGCGAATCGGCACAACGCCGTCGACGACGATCGAGCCGTCGGCTTCCTGCCGCACACCCTGGATATCGATGTCGTGCTCGTCGGCAATATCGCCAACGATCTCTTCGAGAATATCCTCAAGCGTCACGATACCCTGGACTTCGCCATATTCGTCGACAACGACGGCGAAATGCTGTTTGCGGCGCAGGAAAGCGTTGAGCTGGTCTTCGAGATTGGTGCTGTCGGGCACGAACCAGGGTTTCTGGGCGATCTTGACGATGTCGAGATTCTCCGGCTCGACATTCGGCTCCGCGAGCGCTCGCAACAGATCCTTGGCGTGCACGACGCCGATGATATTGTCGATCGAACCGCGCCAGAGCGGCATGCGCGTATAGGGGCTGTCGAGAATGGCGCGCACGACCACTTCCGGCGCGTCGTCGGCATTGATGGCGCGCATCGCCGTGCGATGCACCATGATATCGGAAAGCTCCAGTTCGCCAAGATCGAGCACGCCACCCAGACGGTCACGGTCGGCCTTGACGACCGAACCCTCACGGTGCAGCAGATCGACCGCACCGCGCAGTTCGTCATGGGCCGACAGCATCGACACCTCTTTCGAGAGGTTGATGCCGAACAGGCCGAGGATCCATCGGACGATGGCGTTGACGAAACTCGACACCGGGCCGACGACAGCAACGAAGAGCCGGACCGTGCCGGCCACATTGAGCGCAAAACGATCAGGCGTGGAAATCGCCCAGCTTTTCGGCAGCACTTCGGCGAAGATGACGAGGATGACCGTCATGGCAATGGTCGCGAGCGCCACACCCGAATTGCCGAACAGGCCGAGAAACACGCTGGTCGCAAGCGAAGAGGCCAGGATGTTGGCAAGGTTGTTGCCGATGAGCAGCGCGCCGATCAGCCGGTCCCGACGCTCGATCAGGCGACGTACGATCCCGGCCTGCTCATCCCCGTTCGCTTCGAGCGTATGAATGCGGCTACGCGAGACGGCGGTCAGCGCCGTCTCCGAACCGGAAAAGAAAGCCGACAACAACACCAGCGCGACGATCGAAATGATCTCGGGCCAATATTCCAACAATACAGCCAGCGTGCCTTCGACCGTCATCAGGGATGCTTTCCCTTCAGGAAGCTCAGAACCTCGGACGATGGCACGTCATCGGCAATGAAGGACTGACCGATGCCGCGGGTCAGGATAAAGGTGAGCTTGCCGCTCTTGACCTTCTTGTCCTGGGCGATCGCATCCATCAGCGTTTCGGCCGGCGGCAGCTCTCCGGGGATGTCGCTCATCCGCGTCGGCAGGCCGACGGCCTTGAGATGAGCCTCGACGCGCTTGGCATCATCAGGGCTCGCCAGATTGAGGCGTGCCGAAAATTCGTGCGCGAGTACCATGCCGATCGAGACACCTTCGCCATGCACCAGCCGGCTGCTGTCATAGGCTGTGGCCGCTTCCAACGCGTGGCCGAACGTGTGGCCGAGATTGAGCAGGGCGCGCGGCCCGTTTTCGTGCTCGTCAGCAACGACGACATCGGATTTCGCCTGGCAGCTTGCCGCAATCGCCTCCATGCGGGCGGCGCCTCCGGCGAAAATATCCTTCCAGTTCGTCTCGAGCCAGGCGAAGAAATCCGGCTTGTCTATGAGACCATACTTGGCGACTTCGGCGTAACCGGCGCGAAATTCGCGCTCGCTCAGCGTATTCAGCACATCGATATCGGCCAGCACGAGATCAGGCTGGTGAAAGACACCGACCAGGTTCTTGCCGTGACGGGTATTGATGCCGGTCTTGCCGCCTACGGAGGAATCCACCTGCGATAACAGCGAGGTCGGGATCTGCACGAAGCGAACGCCGCGTCGTACGATGCCGGCGGCAAAGCCCGAGAGATCGCCGATGACGCCGCCACCGAGCGCAATCACGGCGTCGTTGCGCTCGACACGCGCAGTCAGCACGGCGTCGCAGACGGTGATCAGATGCTCGAAGCTCTTGGTTTTTTCGCCAGCCGGCAGCACCAGGCTGGATGCCTGGATGCCTTCCGCTTCAAGGCTTGCAATCAAGGCAGCAAGGTAATGGGGCGCGACGTTTTCGTCGGTGATGACGGCGGCCCTGCGGCCCTTCAGCCGCGTCGCGATCTCGCGCCCTGCTCTGGCGACCAGGCCGGGGCCGATCAGAATATCATAGGCGCGCTCGCCGAGAGGCACGCGCACGAGACGTTCTGCGGAGGCCGGTGTGATCGCATTCATGGAGTTTTGCTTTCTGCTTTCTGTCCCTCGGCGATGGCGGCAAGGACTTCCTTGACCATGACTTCCTTGCTCACATCGCGGGACAGAACCGTGAGATCGGCTTCCGCATAGATCGGGTAGCGCACGTTCATCAGGTTCTCGAGGGTCTGTTTTGGATTTTCGGTCTTGAGCAGGGGGCGTGTGTCGCGCTTGTTGACCCGGTCCCAGAGCACATCGAGATCGGCCTTCAACCAGACGGAAAGGCTGCCGCGCTTGACATGCTGCCGCGTGCTGTCGTTGATGAAGGCGCCGCCACCGGTCGAAACCACGCGCGGGCCGCCGCGCAGAAGGCGCTTGATGACGCGCGTTTCCAGCGCCCGGAACTCCTGTTCCCCATAGGCGGCAAAGAGCTCGGCGATCGTCATGCGCGAGACGCGCTCGATTTCGGCATCGGTATCGACAAAGGGAATACTGAGCTGCTGCGCGACCAGCCGGCCGACCGAGGATTTGCCTGCCCCCATCAATCCCACAAGGACAAGATTGCGCTGACCCAGCGCGGCGCGCGCCTTGTCTCTGAGGCTCTCGGCAAGGATCAGGACTTGTTCACTCATAGGCCCATTCACTATTTCTTTGGAAACGGTATCGTCAAATGCGCCGGTAGCGTCAAGACGCCGCCGTGTAAACATGTCTGCAATATCCTTCAGCTAACCCTTGATGGATATAAATATTGCGTCGCCGGGCCTGTGACTGGGACGAGGAGAGTATTCGAATGCCGACCCTGTTTCGCTTCCTTGTCATCTGCGCGGTGATCGGCGGATCGATATATGGGGCAATGTGGGCGCTTGCTCTTTTCGTCAATCCGCAGCCGCGCGAGATCACCATCCGTATTCCCTCGGAGCGCATCAACCCTCCGGTAACGGGTTCGGTGAAGCCATGAATGCTGGAGCGGGCGTGAGAGATCTGGGCCGAGCGCACCTGGAAGCTTTCCTGGAAATGATGAGCGCCGAGCGCGGCGCTGCGGTCAACACGCTGCAATCCTACGAGCGCGATCTCGACGATCTTCACGGCTTCCTGTCGGAGCGCAGCGTCCGCCTGACCGAAGCCGGGTCGAGCGATCTCGGCGCCTATCTCTCCGGCCTTTCGGCCCAGGGCTTCAAGCCCTCCTCTCAGGCGCGCCGTCTCTCGGCAATGCGCCAGTTCTACAAGTTCCTGTATGCGGAAGGACTACGCACCGATGACCCCACGGGAATCCTCGACGCACCGAAAAAGGGCCGCCCTCTTCCGAAAACCATGGGCATCGACGAAGTGACGCGTCTCCTGACCCAGGCGGAAACCGAAGCGGCGGTCGCCGGTCCGGACCAACTGCAGCGTCAGCGTATGCTGGTGCTGCTGGAACTGCTTTATGCCACCGGCATGCGCGTCAGCGAACTCGTGACGCTGCCGGCAAAGGTGCTCGACCACGAAGGGCGCTTCCTGATCATTCGCGGCAAGGGAAACAAGGAGCGGCTGGTGCCGCTGTCGCAATCGGCCATATCGGCGCTGAAGGCCTATGGGCGGCTGCAGGCGGAGCTCTCAGCAAGCGCAAAGCAGCCGGTGGCCGAGAGCCCCTGGCTCTTTCCTGCAGCTTCCCAGCAAGGCTATCTGCCGCGTCAGGTATTCGCCCGCGACCTGAAGGATCTCGCCATTCGCGCCGGGCTGACGCCCTCGATGATCTCGCCGCACGTCATGCGCCACGCCTTCGCAAGTCATCTTCTGGCGAACGGTGCCGACCTGCGCGTGGTGCAGGAACTTCTTGGCCATTCGGACATTTCGACCACGCAAATCTATACACATGTGCTGGAAGAACGCCTACATCAGCTCGTGCAAACGCATCACCCTCTTGCCAAACAGGCAAAAAAACTGGATTAGGACCGGCATACTGGCTAAAGCCGCCTTCTCTCGTCCCGCGCAAAAGGATCGGAAACGCACCTCATGCACAATTATCTCGACTTCGAAAAACCCATCTCGGATCTCGAAGGCAAGATTCACGAGCTCAAGAAACTGGCGAGCGAAGACGAGAGCATCGACACTTCCGACGAAGTGAACCGGCTCGAAGTTCGCGTTCGCGAGGCGACGGCCGATATCTATTCGAAGCTTAACGCCTGGCAGAAGACGCAGGTCGCCCGCCATCCACAGCGGCCGCATTTCGTCGACTACGCCAATGCGCTGCTGACAGAGTTCACGCCGCTCGCCGGTGATCGCAAGTTCTCCGAGGATGCAGCCATCCAGGCGGGCTTTGCCCGTTTCCGTGGCCAGCCGGTCGCCATTATCGGCCAGGAAAAAGGTCACGATACCAAGAGCCGCCTGAAGCATAATTTCGGCAGCGCCCGCCCCGAAGGCTACCGCAAGGCGATCCGCATCATGGAGATGGCAGATCGTTTCCAGATTCCGGTGATCACGCTCGTCGACACGGCAGGCGCCTATCCGGGCGTTGGCGCGGAAGAACGCGGCCAGGCGGAGGCGATTGCCCGCTCGACCGAGCTCAGCCTTGGCCTCAGGGTCCCGATCGTCTCGATCGTCATCGGCGAAGGCGGCTCCGGCGGCGCCATCGCCATCGCCGTCGGCAACCGGGTCTATATGCTTGAGCACTCCATCTACAGCGTGATTTCGCCCGAAGGTGCGGCCTCGATCCTGTGGCGCGATTCCACCCGCGCCAAGGAAGCCGCAACCGCCATGAAAATCACTGCCGACGATCTGAAGAGCCTCGGCGTGATCGATGGCATCATTCCGGAGCCCCTCGGCGGCGCGCATCGCGATCCGCAGAGCGTGATCGCCGCCACCGGCGACATCATTGCCAATGCACTTAGCGAGCTTTCCAGCCGTTCGGGCGACCAACTGCGCAACGATCGCCGCCAGAAGTTCCTGAATATCGGCCGCAATCTCTAGAGCGCCGTGCTTCCTTCGGAAGCACAAAGGTCGCTCTATTTCTCTTCCTCTACGCATCAGGCTTTCCGAAAATCCTATCAGATTTTCGGGCCGATGCTGTAGGCAGCAGTGCCAAAATTTGATCGCAAAAAGGGAATGAGGCCAAATCTTGGCCACATTCCTGTTATCGAAGCGTTATGGCAAAGAAAAACTTGCCAGCGAGGCTCAGCCACGTCATAGGCTGGTAAGGATTTCTCAAGTATAAGCCTTCTATGATTCCGTTTCATGCTTCGAGGGGAGCGGCGAAACAGATCGAGCTGTCGCTCTTCGCATTTATGGGCCAAGTCAGAATGCGCATCCGTCACCTTGCTTATGTTTCCCTGATGGCGCTGGCTCTCGCTGGCTGCAATGACGCACTCGATACGGCGTCGATCGACCTGTCGAAGGTAAAGAACAAGGTCGAACAGCCGCTGCCCAGCCACATCGTCGCCGATATGGCAAAGAAGGGCATGGATCGCAATTCGCCGATCATGATCCGTATCTTCAAGGAAGAAGGTACGATGGAGATCCTGAAGGCGAACCAGAGCAACCGTTTCGAAGTCATTGCGAGCTACAGCATCTGTGCATGGTCTGGCCGCCTCGGCCCCAAGGTCAAGGAAGGCGACCGGCAAGCGCCGGAAGGCTTCTACATGCTGACGCCGGCCAACCTGAACCCGAATTCGAAGTACTATCTTGCCATCAACACCGGCTTTCCGAACCGGTATGACGCCGCCAATGGCCGCACTGGCAACAATCTCATGATCCACGGCGCCTGCTCGTCGTCGGGCTGCTATTCCATGACTGACCAGCAGGTGCTGGAAATCTATGCCTTCGCGCGCGACGCCTTCAAGGGCGGCCAGAAAGCAGTGCAGCTCGAAGCTTTCCCCTTCCGCATGACAGCGGAGAACATGTGGAAGCATCGTCTCAGCCCGAATATCGAATTCTGGAAGATGCTGAAGGTCGGCTACGACAATTTCGAAGTCACCAAGCGGCCGCCGGAAGTGGAAGTCTGCGAGAAGAAATATGTCTTCAACCAGCAGGCCAGCGGTCCATTCAACGCCGGCGGCAAATGCCCTGCCATGACGACACCGCCCGCCCTGCAGGTGGCGCTTGCCAACTACGACAAGCAGTATCAGGCCGATTATGGCGCGGCGACGAAGAAATACAGCGACATGGCCTGGTACGATCCGACCGAGGCCGAGCGTAAGGCCGTCGTCGCCAAGCAGCGCAAGGGCCACGATCTTGCCTATGCCCCGACAGGCACCGCACTTGCTGCCGGCAAGATGATGAAAGTCACAGATCTCGAATCGATGATGTCCAACCAGTCGGCTCAGCAGGTCGCGCGCGGAGGCACCGTCGCCAGCCCGACGACGACGGCAAGCATCCGCCTGGCAACGGCAGCGCCTGACGCAGCGGCACCGCAGGCCGGCGGCCCGCTGGTTGCGGCCAATGCTCCGGTGAACATCCCGATCCCGATGGCGAACCCGATGAACTCCGGCCCCGCCGTCAGCGCGCTCGCCTATGCGCAGAATCCGGCTGTCGAGACCGCACAGACCGAGCCGGCAAAGAAGCCGCCGTTCTGGAAGTTCTGGGCCAAGAGTGAGTAATCCTGCCGCCGAGATCTATGATCTGCGCGGACTGAAGTGCCCCTATCCGGCGATCAAGACAGAAAAGCGCCTGCGCGGCATGCCGAGCGGCGCAACGCTTGCTGTAGAGACGACAGACCCCCTCGCCATCATCGACATCCCGCATCTTTGCAATGAGAAGGGCCATACGCTTCTCGCCAGCGAGAAAACGGACAGCGGCCATCGTTTCGTCATCCGCAAGGGCTGATCAGGGCGGCTGCTGGCCATCCCAATGGTTCGAGGGTCACTTCGCTCCCACCTCACCATAAGGATGGAGCGAGTTCGCCACGCTAAAGCACGTCGCGATCTCTTAAGATTCGCTTCACGCGCTTTAGCTCTGTGATTTCACGCATGTCGTAGCCGCAAAAACCGCTGCACACTTTTGCGCGACATGCTCTAGAACCGCATTCCCGGCACCGCCAGCGGATTGTCCTGCAGCGCCGCCCTATCCGGCGTGTCGACGCGCGGCTTGCTGAGGAAGGCGTCGAACAGACCCTTCACGAAATCCTCCGGCAGATCCTTGGTGATAACAACCATGCGCGTGCGCCGGTCTTCCGGATCGGGCCACGCCGGCAGACGCACCGGCGGATGGAAGATGTTCTGCACGCCATGCAGCACAACGGGCCGCTCCGGCCGGTCCGATACGGCGACGATCGCCTTCATGCGCAGGAGCTTTTCGCCATGCGCCGAGCGCAGGAGATCGATGAACATCTCCAGCGCCATGGGATCGATGGGCTGGGTCTCGACGATCGAGAACGAGCGGATCGATCCGTCGTGACGCGTAACATCATGGGCATGCTGATGCCGATGGCCGTGGTGATGGCCATGATGGTGATGGTGCCCATGGTCGTCATGATGGTGGTCGTGGTCGTGATGATGATCGTGACCGTCATGATGATGGTGGTGATCGTCGTCCGCCTCCATCTCGTCGCGAAGCCAGCGGTCGACATCGGCGATCTTGGAGGCCGGATCATAGAGACCGTTGATGAGAATGGCGGCGCGGCCGGCCTCGTCGCTGTCGGCGTTCAGAATCTGCGCCCGCGGATTGAGCGCCCTCAGCCGGCTCTCCAGTTGAGCTTCCGGCACCGCACCGGCGATCCCTGTCTTGGAAACGATGAGGCGGTCGGCTACCGCCACCTGTTTGCGCGCCTCTTCGTGATTGTCGAGCGTCTGCAGGCCGTTGACCGCATCGACGACCGTGACGACGCCATCCAGGTCGAAATTGGTGGCGATGATCGGGTTGCCCATGATCGACTGCATGACGGGCGCAGGATCGGCAAGGCCGGTCGTTTCGATGACGACGCGCTTCAGCGGCCGGATGCGGCCGGTCTGCATGGCATCCATCAGGTTCGCCAGCGTATCCACCAGCTCGCCGCGCACCGTGCAGCACAGGCAGCCGTCGGAAAGTTCGATAATGGCATCGCCGGAGCTTTCCACCAGCAGATGGTCTATGCCGACATCGCCGAACTCGTTGATGATGACGGCCGCATCGCGCATGGCCTCATCCTTGAGGATGCGGTTAAGCAGGGTCGATTTGCCCGCACCGAGGAAACCGGTCAGGATCGCCACCGGCACTCTTTGCTGTGAAACGCTCATGGGTGATATCCGATACTAGAGCAATTCCAGGAAAAGTGCGTAGCGGTTTTCCGTCCGGAATTGCGTGAAAACAAAGAGACAGAGCGGTTCAGAGATTCCGTGAAAAGCTGAATCGCTCTAAAAAGTGGGACGCGGCATTGGGATCGGCACGTTGGACGCGCCGCCGGAAATCGCGATCTTGTTGTCCTTGGTGGCTTTGTCGCCCTTGGCGGTAACGTCGTCTTTGTCGCCCTTGGCCGCAGTGGCGATATCCTGGCCGCCGATCAGGCCGGCATAGATGAAATTGGGTTCGTGATCCATTTCATGGATATAGGGCGACAGCACTTTGGTGCGGCCGAACGGATCGCGGGTCTCGCTGCGGGCCTGCGCACCCTTGGTGCTGCAGATATCCGCGGTGACATCGGCGACCTCGCCCGAGAGCGGCGCATCGGGCCGGAGCGTCGCCAGCGTATCACGGGTCGAAAGCTGGTTCTGGAAACCCTTCTCCAGCAGATTGGCAGAATCGTCGGCACGCGCCGCAAGGCTGTCGGTGCCGAGAACGACCGAGATCAGCGTGCGGCCGTTGCGCGTCGCCGATGCGATCTGATTGAAGCCGGCCGCGCAGATAAAGCCGGTCTTCATGCCGTCCGCGCCTGCGAAGCGGCCGATCAGCATATTGATATTCGGCACCTGCTTCACGCCGTTGGTAAAGCCTTCCAGTGAGAAGTAGCCGGCATATTGCGGAAACTCGCGGCGCAGAGCGACGCTCAGAATGGCAAGGTCTCGCGCCGTCGAATACTGCCCTTTGCCCGGCAGTCCGTTCGGATTGATGAAATGCGAGTCGCTCATGCCGAGACGGGCCGCTTCCGCATTCATGCGCGCCACGAAGCCCTGCTGCGAACCGCCGACGGTTTCGGCCACTGCCATGGCAAGGTCGTTTGCCGATTTGACCAGCATCATCTTCAAGGCGTTGTCGAGCGTCATCTTCTGGCCCGGCTTGAAGTACATCTTTGCCGGCGGCTGGGCGGCTGACAGCTTCGACATCACGACTGGCGTGTCGAGCTTGATCTGGCCGGACTGCAAGGCACGGAAGACAACATAGGTCGTCATCAGCTTGGTGAGCGAAGCCGGATACCAGCGGCGAAACGCCTCCTGCTGATCGAGCACGCGCCCGGTGCTGACATCGACGAGAATATGCGGATTGGCTCCGGCCGTCTGCGCGGTCGACAGGAAAAGCATGGATGCTGCTGCGGCCATAGGGACAAGCCGCAGGGCGGCATACAAACGATTCTGCTTCGTCGGCACGATCTATCCTTCAGAGGTCCGGAATTTTCTCGAAAGCTTCGTCTATTTAACCTATATGGCTAGGAGAAGGCAAAGGCGATTGACGACTTTATTTGCCGGTGGCACGCCCCAGAGGCCGCGACAAACTGGCAGAGGCTGTCCGACGGACCCGCAAGTTGAACCAGAATCAATAGTGAGCAGCAGGAAAATCAGCATGCCGATCTTGAACAGAGCCGCAGAACTCCAGGGCGAAGTAACCGAATGGCGCCGCTATATCCATACGCGGCCGGAGCTTCTTTATGCGGTTGAGAACACCGCCGCCTTCGTCGCCGAAAAGCTTCGCTCCTTTGGGGTCGACGAGGTGGTGACCGGCATCGGCCGCACCGGCGTCGTCGGTCTGATCCGCGGCAAGGGCGAGGGACGCACGGTCGGCCTGCGCGCCGATATGGATGCGCTGCCGCTCACCGAAATCACTGGCAAGCCCTGGGCATCCGAGACACCGGGCAAAATGCATGCCTGCGGCCATGACGGCCACACCGCCATGCTGCTCGGCGCTGCGAAGTATCTCGCCGAGAACCGCAACTTCAACGGCAATATCGCCGTCATCTTCCAGCCCGCTGAAGAAGGCGGTGCCGGCGGCGACGCCATGGTCAAGGATGGCATGATGGAGCGCTTCGCAATCGCCGAAGTCTACGGCATGCACAATATGCCGGGCCTGCCTGTCGGCCATTTCGCCATCCGCAAGGGCGCGATCATGGCGGCGACGGACGAATTCACCGTTTCCATCAAGGGCGTGGGCGGTCACGCAGCCATGCCACACCGGACGATCGACCCGATTGCCATTGGCACGCAGATCATCTCCAACCTGCAGCTCATCGCCTCACGCAGCGCCAATCCGCTGAAATCCGTTGTTGTCTCCGTGACGATGTTCAACGCCGGCAATGCCCACAACGTCATTCCGAGCGAAGCGAGCTTTGCCGGCACCGTGCGCACGCTCGATCCGGAAATGCGCGATCTCGCCGAACAGCGCTTCAAGCAGATCGTCTCCGGCATCGCCGCAAGCCATGGCGCCGAGGTCGACATCGAGTTCCAGCGCAACTATCCCGTTACCTTCAACCATGCCGACGAGACCGATCATGCGATCGCGGTTGCCGAGGAAATTGCCGGTACCGGGAACGTCATCGACGATATCGACCCGATGATGGGCGGCGAGGACTTTTCCTACATGCTGCTCGCCCGCCCCGGCGCCTTCATCTTCGTCGGCAATGGCGACACCGCCGGCCTGCACAATCCGGCCTATGACTTCAACGACGAAGCCATCGCCCACGGCATCTCCTACTGGGTGCGTCTCGCCGAACAGCGCCTCAACGCCTGAAGCAGGCGCCGCCACTCCCCGTGCGTCTCACAAGGGCGCACGGCGCTACAAAAGCGAATTGTCCTGAGGACGTAAAAGGGCTTGGCTTCGAGCCTTTGCTTTTGTATGGATCATCCCGAGTGGTCTCGTAGCTCAGCAGGATAGAGCACCAGATTCCTAATCTGGGGGTCACGCGTTCGAATCGCGTCGAGATCACCATTTTCCAAGCTCAGACTGGCGTTGGATCCTTCAATTCACTTGTAGTTAAACGCGTCCGGGTGGTTTTCCAGGCTGCCTGTGAGCGCCGCGTAGAGAATGGTCCTTCCATCGATCGCTTCATTCCCCGGACCGATATTCAGCCATGTCAGCGTCTCGGATACGGTTTTCTGATCGGCTAGCGACAGCAGTCCGTACATGATCTTCTTGCCTGGATCGTACATGACGGCGATGCGCTCCGAGCCGCAATCATGCTGCTTGCAGGCGCTCATAACATAGACTTTTTCGCCCCCGAACATGACCTCGTGACCAGGAGATTCCACGCTCTTCCCGTGTATCCAGTCCGGTAGCCGATGCCCTTCAGCCATGGTCTTGAAGGCTGCGGCGGCAGCGGGATTGGCGGCGATTTCGCGGAATGTGCTGGGGTTGTCTTGAGCGGACGCGCCCGTTGCGACGGATAGAATGCCAACCAAGGCGGCGGCCATCGTCACCATTCTCATGCATTTATCCCCAAATTGCCTGCACCGAGAATTCGTATCGGCCTCAGGATGAACATGGCCTGAAAAGCCGACAGATTACCCGACGGCAATCCTGTTCCTCACCAGCCTGACGCCTGGGATCGACTCGGCTACCGTGGTTGCCCGCTTCACCTCCTGCTGGGTGGCGACCATGCCGTCGAGACGGATTTCCTGGCCTGTGGCCGTCACCCTGACATCGGAGGCATCGATACCGCCGGCGACAGCCAGCGCGTTGGCAACCGTGGATTCCAGTTCCGAACGCCTCGAATGTTCACTTTCCAGATAAAGCTCCACGCCATGGAATGTCGCCGCTTTGAAAACCATCCGTTACCCTCCGCAGACAAGTGGACGGGAAACGCGACACTAGGCATTTGGTTCGGCAATTGGCGAAAAATATCATCAAATCAGTAGTTTCGCCTTAAACGCGCATCGGCGGCATGGTGAGGTTGCATTGCGGCATACTTGCCGCTACCCGCGTTCCCCTGTAGAGCCTTGGAAGATGACAGCAACATGCGGATACCCGAATGATCACCGATAGTAAGTCGAAGCGTCGCCTGACAATATTGGGTTCGACCGGCTCCATCGGCCAGAATACGCTTGATGTCGTTGCCCAGCTGGGCGGCCGCGATGCCTTCGATATCGCCGCGATCACCGGGCATGACAATATCGACCTGCTGGCGCAGCAGGCAAAGGCCTGCGGCGCAGCCTTCGCCGTTACCGCAAACGAAGAGCGCTATCAGCAGCTGAAGGATGCCCTTGCCGGTAGCGGCATCGCCGTCGGCGCCGGCAAGAATGCGCTGATCGAAGCGGCGTCCATGCAGTCGGACTGGGTGATGGCAGCCATCATCGGCACAGCCGGCCTGGCACCGACACTGGCGGCCGCCCACCGTGGCGCCGATATTGCGCTCGCCAACAAGGAATGCCTCGTCTCCGCCGGCGATCTTTTCGTCCGTGCCGTGTCGGAAGGCGGCGGACGGCTTATCCCGGTCGACAGCGAACACAGCGCCATCTTCCAGGCACTGGAAGACGATCAGCAGCACGCGGTCGAGCGTATCATCATTACGGCATCGGGCGGTCCCTTCCGCACCTGGACGCGCGAGCAGATGGCAAATGTCACGCCAGCCGTCGCCCGCGCACATCCCAATTGGTCGATGGGGTTCAAGATCTCCATCGGCAGCGCCTCGATGTTCAACAAGGCGCTGGAGATGATCGAGGCCAAGCACCTGTTCAACGTGCGGCCCGATCAGATCGAAGTCGTGGTGCATCCGCAATCGGTCATCCATTCCATGGTCGGCTATACGGATGGCTCTGTGCTGGCGCAGCTCGGCTGTCCCGACATGCGCACGGCCATCGGCTATGCGCTGACCTATCCCGCCCGCACCAAGCTCAGCGTCGAGCGGCTGGATTTTGCGAAACTCGCGCGGCTGGATTTCGAGGCGCCGGATGAAGTGCGCTTCCCCGCATTGCGCCTCGCCCGCACGGCGCTTGAGCGCGGCGGTCTGCAGGGCGCGATCATGAACGCGGCCGAGGAAATCGCCTTTCACGCCTTCGTCGACGGTCGCATCGGCTTCCTTGAGATGGCTGACATCGCCGAGGCCGTCATGGATGAGATGATCGCTATCGGCGGCGCCGAGACCATGGATGCGGTCTTTGCCGCAGACGAGGAAGCGCGCGGCCGCGCGGCCGCACTTGTCGCCCATAGGGAAAAGGTGGCCTGAAACACACCGCGATCTTTCCGGTTGCTCCGTGCGCTTCGGACCCTCGACCTTACACGTCTCTCTATCGCCAACAGCGCCCACGGGGGCAGATCATTCCATGGCACTTCACCTCGAAACTCCGCTTATCGAATCCCGCCCGCTCAGCCAGGCATCGGGTCGCTCCGTCTGGTTGAAGATGGATGCGCTCCAACCGCCCGGCTCCTTCAAGATCCGCGGCATAGGCGCTGCCTGCGAGCATCATGCCGCAAATGGCAAGCGCCGCTTCGTGTCCTCCTCCGGCGGCAATGCCGGCATCGCCGTCGCCTATGCCGGTCGCCGCCTTTCGATCCCGGTCTCGGTTTTCGTTCCCGAGACCACATCGGATCGAGCAAAATCGCTGATCCGCCAGGAAGGCGCCGAGGTCTTTGTGCATGGCGCATCCTGGCAGGAAGCAAATGAGCGCGCGTTGCAGGCGCTCGATGCCGAAACGGCCTTCATCCATCCCTTCGATGACCCGCTCCTCTGGACGGGTCACGCAACGATGATCGACGAGGTCGTCCGCGCCGAGGTGCAGTTCGATGCGGTGGTTCTCTCGGTCGGGGGCGGCGGGCTGTTGGCCGGCGTTTCGGAAGGGCTCGATCGCAACGGCCTTCAGCATGTTTCGATCATCGCCGCCGAAACGGCGGGCGCCGCATCGCTTGCGGCCGCAGTAAAGGCCGGCACGCCGGTCGAACTGCCTGCCGTCACCAGCATCGCCACGTCGCTGGGTGCGCGAAAGGTCGCCGAACGCGCGTTTGAGATCACGCAAAGCAGGCCGGTCGATTGCGTTGTCGTCGATGACCGCGCAGCTATCGACGCCTGCATGCGTTTCCTCGACGATCATCGGGTTCTGGTGGAGCCGGCTTGCGGTGCTGCATTGGCCGTCGCCTATGCCCATGCAGAGCGGCTGGCCCCTTTCGAACGCGTGCTGGTGATCGCCTGCGGTGGAGCGACCGCCACTCTTGCCCAGCTAGAGGCCTGGCAAGCATCCTGATTGTCATTGCCTCTCGGACAATGGTGCCATTGGACGCGATCGTCGTCGCCCTTGGCGTGCGTCGATAGGTAAGTGTAAAATTACCCATTTACTTCCGGTATTGCCATTCCCGAGGATGTTGTTAGAGAGGAATTCCGGCCTGACTTTCAAGGGAATCAAGATGCCGGACTTCTCCACATTCGTATTATTTGCCGCCGCCGCGCTGGTGCTGACAGCCACGCCCGGCCCCGACATGCTCCTCATCGCCTCGCGCAGCGTCAGCCAGGGCCACTCCGCCGGTTTCCTCACTTATGCCGGCATTGCGCTCGGCACTTATTGCCACGCCATGGCCGCAGCGCTCGGCCTGTCGCGGCTGTTCCTGACCGTACCCATTGCCTACGAAATCGTCCGTTGGGCAGGCTGCGCCTACCTGCTTTATCTGGCCTTCAAGACCTTGCGGTCGCAAAGTTCCGCCTTCGCGCCTTCGGCTGGGCTCAAACGGCTTTCGGGCAAGCGCATCTTCATCGAGGGCCTTGCGACCAATATTCTCAACCCGAAGATGGCCTTGTTCGTGCTCGCGTTGTTTCCGCAATTCGTCGATCCGAACGGCGGGTCGATGATCGTCCAGATGGCACTGCTTGCCACCATCCTGAACGGGATCGGCTTTCTGGTGAATGGCTCCGTCATCATGCTCGGCAGCCACATTCGAGGTCGGCTCTCAGCGATCAAACGTGTTCCGAAGCTGCCGCAATATCTGCTGGCGACGGTCTTTGCCGGCCTTGCGTGCCGTCTGGCCCTGGGAAGCCGGGGCTGATCCCGACCCCATAAAAAGTCATTGCGGAAATGGGCTGGAGCCAACATTTCCGCAATGAGATCTATTTGGATTTTTGGCAGAAGCCGTACCCTTCAATTCCGGCACGGCATGCTGAGAAAGCCGCCGCTTACGCGACAGCCCTTGCCAGCGCACAGCGCGACCAGAGCGCATGCAGCGCGCCGACCAGCTGTTCGATATCGCCATCCGAATGCAGCGGCGTCGGCGTGATGCGCAGGCGCTCGGTCTTCTTCGGCACTGTGGGATAGTTGATCGGCTGGACATAGACACCGGCGTCGAGCAGCAGATCCGAAATCCACTTGCACTTGGCAGCATCGCCGACCATCACAGGCACGACATGGCTCGGGTTCGGCATGTGCGGAATGCCTGCCGCGTCGAGCTGCGCGCGCAGCCGGCGGACACGATCCTGATGGCGGGCGCGTTCGAACTGGCTGACCTTCAAATGCTGGATCGAGGCGACGGCGCCTGCGGCAAGCGCCGGCGGCAGCGACGTCGTGAAGATGAAGCCCGAGGCAAACGAGCGGATGAAATCGCAGAGCGCAGTCGACGCGGCGATATAGCCGCCCATGACGCCGAACGCCTTGCCGAGCGTGCCTTCGATGACGGTCAGACGATCCATCAGTCCCTCGCGCTCGGCAATGCCGCCGCCGCGCGGGCCGTACATGCCGACGGCATGCACTTCGTCGAGATAGGTCATCGCGCCATATTTGTCGGCGAGATCGCAGATTTCCTTGATGGGGGCGATATCGCCATCCATGGAATAGACGGATTCAAACGCGATCAGCTTCGGCGCCTTCGGATCGGCGGCCTTCAGCTTGGCTTCGAGATCGTGCAGGTCGTTATGCTTCCAGATGACCTTATCGCACTTCGCATAGCGAATGCCTTCGATCATCGACGCATGGTTCAGTGCATCCGAGAAGATGATGAGGCCGGGAATGCGCGCGCCGAGCGTGCCGAGCGTCGCCCAGTTGGAAATATAGCCCGAGGTGAAGATCAGCGCGGATTCCTTGCCGTGAAGATCGGCGAGTTCCTGCTCGAGCAGAACATGATAGTGGTTGGTGCCAGAAATATTCCGGGTGCCTCCCGCACCCGCGCCACAGTGATCGATCGCTTGCTTCATCGCCTCGATCACTTTCGGATGCTGGCCCATGCCGAGATAGTCGTTGGAGCACCAGACGGTCACTTCCTGCGGGCCGTTGGGCGTATAGCGGGTAGCGCGGGGAAAATTGCCACGGCGGCGTTCGAGATCTGCGAAGATCCGGTAGCGGCCCTCATTGTGAAGACCTTCCAGCTCGCCCTTAAAAAATGCTTCGAAATCCATCATCTGCTCCAGTACCGTGCGACCGTTTTCAAGAATGCCGGTTCACACGTCAACCCCTCCGCATTGCTTTCGCGCCCGCTGCGGCAAATGGCCCCTAATTTTGAACAATTCCAGACAAGAATACGCATTCACGTCAATTTGACAATCGAAACCATGCTGGAAACACTCTCTCCGGAGCGGAGGGTAAACCCCGCCGCTCCGGGCCTATTCGCGGCGAATCTATGCCGCAGCCACGGCGCGTTTGGCCATGACCTTGATCAAATTGGCACGATATTCCGCCGTGGCATGCAGATCGGACAGGAGCGACGACGGATCGACCGTTGCGCCCGCGACGACATCCGGCGACCAATTCGCCGCAAGCGCCTGCTCCATGTCTGACTGACGGAATACACCATCAGCACCCGCGCCGGTGACGGCAACGCGCACGCCGCCGGCACCCTTGGCGACGAAGACCCCCGTCATCGCATAGCGCGAGGCCGGATTGGGGAACTTGGCATAGCCCGCTTTCTCCGGCGCATCGAAGGCGATGGAGGTAATCAACTCAGCGCCCTCCAACGCCGTTTCGAACAGGCCTCGGAAGAAATCATCAGCCGCGATCTGACGCCGGTCGGTGACGATGGTGGCATTGAGCGCCAGCATCGCCGACGGATAATCCGCCGCCGGATCATTGTTGGCGACCGAGCCGCCGATGGTGCCCATATGCCGGACATGCGGGTCGCCGATCATTCCGGCCAATTCGCAGAGAGCAGGACAGACTGCATGGATCGCCGCCGAGGAGGCGACTTCGGCATGGGTGGTTGCCGCGCCGATAGTGACCCTACGGCCATCGACGCGGATACCCTTGAGCGAGGGGATATGCCGGAGATCGACGAGATCACCAGGCGAGGCCAGACGCTGCTTCATGGTGGCAATCAGCGTCATTCCGCCAGAGACATATTTGCCCTCGTCTGCGTTCGAAAGAAGCTTGACGGCTTCGTCGACCGAGGAGGCGCGATGATAGTTGGTTGCGTACATTGTCTTCTCCTCCTCTCTTCTCAGGCCGAAGCCTGCGCTGCTTCCCACACCTTGAGCGGCGTGGCAGGCATGGTCAGGGCGTTGTTGCCGATGGCGTCGGTAATGGCGTTCATCAGCGCCGGTGGCGAGCCGATGGCGCCCGCCTCGCCGCATCCCTTGATGCCGAGCGGATTGCTCGGGCAAGGCGTGTTCTGATGCGAAAGCTTGAAGGACGGCAGGTCGTCGGCGCGCGGCATGGTGTAATCCATGAAGCTTGCCGTCAGAAGCTGGCCGCTCTCGTCATAACGCACGCCTTCCAGGAGCGCCTGGCCGATGCCTTGCGCGATGCCGCCATGAACCTGTCCCTCGACGATCATCGGATTGATGATATTGCCGAAGTCGTCGGCCGCAACGAACTGCACGATCTCGGTTTTGCCCGTTTCCGGATCGATCTCGACCTCGCAGATGTAGCAGCCGGCCGGGAAGGTGAAGTTCGCCGGATCGTAGAAGGCAGTTTCCTTCAAACCCGGCTCCATGCCGGCGGGCAGATTGTGCGCCGTATAGGAGGCGAGCGCCACCTGGAACCATGGCAGCGCCTTGTCGGTGCCTGCCACTTTCAACTCGCCGTTCTCGATGACGATATCGCTTTCGTCGGCCTCCATGAGATGCGCGGCGATCTTCTTCGCCTTCGCCTCGACCTTGTCCAGCGCCTTGACGACGGCGGACATGCCGACGGCGCCAGAGCGGGAACCATAGGTGCCCATACCCATCTGCACCTTGTCGGTGTCACCGTGGACGATCGAAATACTGTCGATCGGCACGCCGAGCCGGTCCGCAACCAGCTGCGCAAAGGTCGTCTCATGCCCCTGCCCGTGGCTGTGCGAGCCGGTGAGCACCTCCACCGTTCCAACGGCATTCACCCGCACCTCGGCCGATTCCCACAGACCCACGCCGGCACCGAGCGAACCCACTGCCTGCGACGGCGCGATGCCGCATGCCTCGATATAGCAGCTCATGCCGATGCCGCGTTTCATGCCGCGGGCGGCGGCCTCGGCTTTGCGCCTGGGGAAGCCACTCCAATCCGCCTGCTGCATGGCGGCGTTGAGCGAAGCTTCATAGTCACCGGCGTCGTAGTTCATGATGACCGGGGTCTGGTACGGGAACGAGCGGATGAAATTGATCCTTCTCAGCTCCGCCGGCGAGACACCAAGTTCGCGTGCCGCCGTTTCCACCGTGCGCTCAAGCAGATAAGTCGCCTCAGGCCGCCCTGCCCCGCGATAGGCGTCAACAGGCACGGTGTTGGTATAGACCGTGCGGACATTGGCGTGGATCGCCGGAATGGCATATTGGCCCGATAGCAACGTCGCATAGAGATAGGTCGGCACCGCCGACGAGAAGAGCGACATATAGGCGCCGAGATTGGCGATCGTATCGACCTTCAGCGCCGTCATGCGGTTCTGCGCATCGAACGCCATCTTGACCTTGGAAACATGGTCACGGCCATGCGCATCGGTCAGGAAGGCTTCCGTGCGATCCGCCGTCCACTTGACCGGCACGCCGGTCTTCTTCGACGCCCAGAGACAGACGATTTCCTCCGGGTAGATATAGATCTTCGAGCCGAAGCCGCCGCCGACGTCAGGCGCAATGACGCGCAGCTTGTTTTCCGGCGCGACATTGTAGAATGCGCTCATGACGAGCCGTGCCACATGCGGGTTCTGGCTGGTCGTGTAGCAGGTGTAATGGTCTTCGGCCGCATCGTAGATGCCGAGCGTGGCGCGTGGCTCCATGGCATTCGGCGAGAGACGGTTGTTGTGGAGCTCGATCTCGGTGACGTGTGCTGCCTCGGCGATCGCCTTGTCGGTCGCTGTCGCATCGCCAAGTTCCCAGTCGAAGATCAGATTGTCCGACGACTCCGGATGGATCTGCGGCGCGCCAGCTTTCAGCGCATCCACCGCCTCGACGACGGCCGGCAGCTCCTCGTAATCGACCGCCACGGCCTCGGCGGCATCGCGTGCCTCGCCGAGACTGTCGGCAACCACGATGGCGACGGCGTCGCCGACGTAGCGGACGGTATCGACCGCCAGGGGGCGCCAGGCGCCCATCTTCATCGGCGAGCCGTCCTTGGAATGGATCATCCAGCCGCAGATCAGGTTGCCGATGCCATCGGCGAGCAGCTGCTTGCCTTCAAGCACGCCGATCACGCCTGGCATCGCCATAGCTGCAGAAATATCGATGCCCTTTATCTTCGCATGCGCATGCGGGCTACGGACGAAATAGGCATATTTCATGCCCGGCGTTACCATGTCGTCGGTATAGCGCCCCTTGCCCGTCAGAAATCGCTTGTCTTCCTTGCGCGCCACGCGCGCGCCAATGCCTTCAACGCCCATCACATCCTCCATTGGGGTTCCGGGCCCGGCAATTCGCCAAGATCACGGTCCAGGCGCGTCGCCAGACGGTCTCGGTGAAACTTTATTCCGCCGCTTGATTGGCGGCATGCATTTCAGCATTGGCGGACAAGACCGCCTGGACGATATTGTGATAGCCGGTGCATCGACAGATATTGCCTTCCAGCTCGTTGCGGACGGTCTTTTCGTCGAGCGCGCCACCGTGGCGGTTGATCATGTCGACCGCCGTCATCACCATGCCAGGCGTGCAGAACCCGCATTGCAGGCCATGATGCTCCTTGAAGGCAGCCTGAACCGGATGCAGCTCGCCATTGGCGGCCAGACCCTCGATGGTTGTGATCTTGGAGCCGGAAGCCTGTACGGCCAGGATGGAACAGCTCTTCACGGACTTGCCGTCCATATGGATGACGCAGGCGCCGCACTGGCTCGTGTCGCAGCCGACATGCGTTCCCGTGAGGCCGAGCTTTTCCCTGATGAAATGGACAAGCAGCGTGCGATCCTCACACTCGCCACTGACCGCACGGCCGTTCACCGTCAAAGTCACTTTTGCCATATTTTCCTCCTCGCCTCTCCTCCAGAGGCAGAAGGCATCATTTGACTTTTTTATAGTCCAATCAACCTTTACTTTAGCGGGGCAGTCGATTTTCTATGCCGCTTCGATTGCTTTATTGTTCGAATACGAGGCCAGCTTTAACCAGAAACAAAAAAACTATTCAGTCCCAATGGACAATCATATTTTGCACGATATTTTTCCGTAGTTGCAGGACTGAAAAGACAGCCCATCGTGGTGGAGCTGAAGAATTGGGACGACGTTGCCGGGTTCGGCGTAACTAACGTTGGAGAGAATAAATGAAGAAGATTCTAATGCTCGCATTGGTCGGCTTGTCTATCGCAAGCTGCACGCCGACAGAACAGGGCGCAGGTATCGGCGCGGCATCCGGTGCTATCATCGGCGGCGCAGTCACCGGCAACGTTCGCGGCGCAGCGGTTGGCGCAGCTATCGGCGGCGTCTCCGGCGCGGTCATCGGCAGCGTTCAGGAACAGCCTGGCCAGTGCTACTACCGCGACCGCTACGGCCGTCGCTACATCGACGATTGCCCGCGTGGCGGCTATCGCGGTGGATACGGTGGCGGCTACGGCGGCTACTGATCAATCCTGGATCCAGCAGATATCGAAGCCCCGGATCGCAAGTCTGGGGCTTTTTTCTGCCTGAATGCCGAGCCGGAACACCTCTAGCGTGCTGTGTTACCGATCGCCAGAGATTGACGGCAGACCATGCAAATCCATGCGTTCTTGCCCTTTGAGGTCATCTTTTCGAGGTTTTTGACTCCAAAACGGTACACCTGAGGGACTTTTGCCTCTATGGTGGCCGCGCGTTAACCTGGGGGAAACGTCAGGCTGAGTAAGTTCTCATGTAACCGTAAAGCGGCGTATGCATAAAAGAACTGAACCGAAGAAGAGTATTGCGTATCGGCAGGCAGGAACCGTTGCAGCGGTTGCGGCAGCGCTCGCGCTCGGCCCGGTTTGGGCTGACAATGCCTTCGCGTTCAAACTCTTCGGCATCAAGCTCTGGGGCAAAGACGAGACGTCGGACCAGGTTTCCGATCCCGTTCATTACACGGTCGATTTCAAGTCCGATAATCTCGACAAGGATCTGAAGAGCGCGCTCGGTGACACGTCGATGCTGATCGCGGACAAGGACAAAGCCGTATCCGGCGACCTTGGTGTCGTCGTGAAGGCGCGCGACGATCGTGACCGTCTCATCGCCGCCCTCTACGAGAAAGCCCGCTATGGCGGTGTCGTGACCATTACCATCAACGGCACGCCCCTCGATGCATTGCCGCCGACCCCCACCTTCGCTCGCTCCAAACCCGTCGCCGTTACCATCAGCGTCGACCCAGGTCCGCTGTTCAAGCTCGGCAATATCCATTTGCTGGGAGATGCCGCCAGACTGGATCCCGCGAGTTATGGTCTCGCGCGCGGCGGCGACACAGGCTCCCTGACCATTCTGAAGGCGGGCGACAAGATGGTTGCCGACTTCAAGAAGGAAGGGCACCCGCTTGCCAAACTCGAGAAGCGCGACGTCGTTGCCGACCACGCCACCAATACGGTCGATGTCTCGCTGAAGATCGACAGTGGCCCCGTGGCACCTTTCGGCAATGTCGGCGTGACTGGCCAGAAGTCCGTCGATCCGGACTTCATCAAGCGCTACGCCCGCATCAACGAGGGCAAGCCCTACTCGCCCGATGAGCTGAAGAAGGCTTCGGACCGCCTGAGGAAGCTCGGCGTCTTTTCGAGCGTCACCATCCGCGAAGCCGACAAGCTGGCGCCGGACGGCAGCATTCCGACCACCATCGAAGTATCCGAAGGCAAGCAGCGCTTCTTCGGCGTGGGCGCGCAGTATTCCACCATCGACGGCTTCGGCCTTCAAGGTTATTGGGGACATCGCAATCTGACCGGCCGCGCGGATTCGCTGCGGATCGAAGGATCGGTTTCCCGCATCGGCGAAACCACGGACTTCAGCCAGCTCGATTACACGGCCGGGCTCACCTATGTCAGGCCGGCAACCTTCTATCCTTCGGCAACCTTTACCGCCGCGCTCAAGATGCAGACCCTGCATCCGGATGCCTACGACGCCAACACCGTCACGGCAGGCGCCGGCCTCGCCTACGAAATCAACGATCAGGATACAGTCTCCGCCGGCGGCGAAGTCAGCTATGAGGCGGACACCACCGACGCCTTCGGCAAGCACAAGTATCTGACGGTCGCAATCCCGCTC
Source organism: Rhizobium sp. ASV8 (assembly GCF_016429255.1). Lineage (GTDB taxonomy): Bacteria > Pseudomonadota > Alphaproteobacteria > Rhizobiales > Rhizobiaceae > Rhizobium. The sequence goes on along the minus strand of NZ_JAELUG010000031.1, from coordinate 1,309 downwards.
GAATATGTCAGAGACACGCGCGACAACAAGCTCGACCCGACCGAAGGCTATCGTGCCTCGATCAGCGCCAAACCCAGCTACGAAGCGATGGGCGGCTCGGTATTCAGCTCCTTCGAGGGCTCGGTCACCGGTTATCAAGGCATCGGCGCCAACAACAATGTCGTCTTCGCCGGCAAGCTTGCCGCTGGCTCGTTGATCGGCGCGAACGGTATCGAGGATATCCCGGCGACCCGTCGCTTCTATGCGGGCGGCGGCGGCTCGGTGCGCGGTTACGGCTACCAGGAGATCACGCCCTACAATTCCAACGGCGATGCGCTCGGCGGACGCTCCTATGTGACGGCTTCGTTCGAGGCCCGCGTGAAGATCACCGATACGATCGGCGTCGTGCCCTTCGTCGATGCGGGCAGCGTCACCGATACCGCATTTCCGGACTTTTCCGATCTGCGCATTGGCGCGGGCGTCGGCCTGCGCTACGCTACGCCATTCGGTCCGATCAGACTTGATGTCGCCGTTCCGCTGAACAAGTACAATGGCGGCACGGCCTATGGTATCTATGCCGGCATCGGCCAGGCCTTCTGACGAAACGTATAGTTGTCGCGGACGTTTCAGCACACGGTTACAAAATTGGGATTATTGTTGCCTTCATGAGCATATTGATTCGAATCCTCGGGAGATTGGTACGCTGGATCGCCTATGCGGTCGTGGCAATCCTGTTGCTCGTGATCACGGCTGTGCTCATCGTCGGCATGATACCTTCCGCAACCAATTATGCCGTCACTCAGGTGGCCAAGCTCGCCTCGACGCCCGACCATACCATCACCATTGCCGCACCTTCGGGGCTGCTCAGCGGCAACCTGAAAGTCGGCTCGATCACGGTTGCCGACACGAAGGGCGTTTTTGCCAAGGTGCAGAATCTCGCGATCGACTGGTCGCCGCTGTCGCTGCTGACAGGCACATTCCACGCCGATCGCGTCGCTGCCGATGTGATCGATTTCCAGCGTTTGCCGGTCTCGACGGTTGCGCCCGCGCAGGAAACGCAAGCTGCAAGCAGTGGCGGCTTCTCTCTGCCCATCGCCATCGATATCGGCCGGATCGCGCTGCCCGACCTTCGCATTGGACAGGCCGTGGCCGGACAGGATTTCAATCTGGCAGCCGATGGCAGCGTCAAGGCGAACAGCAGCAGCATGGGCCTCACGCTCAATGCCTCCAGGCAGGATGTGCCCGACGCCAAGCTGACCGCCGACATCGCGTTTGCTCCCGCCGAAAACCAGCTGAAGCTGAAGACACAGATTTCCGAGCCGCGCGACGG
>NZ_JAELUG010000310.1 GCF_016429255.1 Rhizobium sp. ASV8 | reverse complement strand
TCTGCAGACAAGGAAACGGCACCCGCGGATAAGAAACCCAAGAAAAAGACCAAGAAGATAAAACTGAGCTTTGATGAAGATTGAGGAAATGCAAAGGTTGCCCGTGAAAACAACATTACGAGCAGTGGTTTTTTGGTCACACGAGGAGGGTGATACTGCCCTTGGCTGGCAGACATTATATACCGCTTCTTTTCAACCAAGGACCGGTAACAGTTCAACTCTGCGGAAATGGCCACGAAAAGGCAACCCGAGCGAGGGTCACGTACGCGGGCAACACGGGATATGGTGCCAAGCGCGGCCCATAGTCGATCCGTGGTCGTCAGTGAACATGAGCCTCGGCAGGGTAGCTGGTACAATACAAAGATAGATATCCTAGTTGTGGGATTAGCTAATAGCTTTGTCTACTTGATACAGCAGTTAATGTATCAAAGAGGAACACCACCAATGCCAGCAACTTGAGCTGACATTCTCAATACAAGCCAACAAAGTTCACCACCAGGTCAAAATCTTTAATGATCTTGTAAATTAACAAAGGGAAAAAAGTCACCGTATTCTACATAGTCGCCACACACCAACGAGGAACATCTCGCCTTGTATCTAGAACACCCCCACGGCTTTCGTATCGCTGATTCGTCTTAATACAACCATGCT
>NZ_JAELUG010000309.1 GCF_016429255.1 Rhizobium sp. ASV8 | reverse complement strand
CGTGAACCCTTTTGGCGATCGCCGCGGCGGTGCTTTCAACAGTGTTTGGACGTTTGATCTCAATAATGGCATGCTTTTCCTCTCGAAGAATGGCGCGGTTTACTCGACGCCTCTCAGTCTTGCCCGTGCAGGCTTGCTCACTCCACAAGGCTTTGAAAGGCTTCAGGAAATTCCGCCGACGCCTTGTTCAGGAGAAAACCCCCCAGGGCCGTATTACTGGGAACCCGACCTGTGTCCTTGCCCTCGGAAAAGAGCATTCGTTGGCCGCCTACTGCGTGACTTTGGCCACACATGGCGCCACGTTCTTCGGCAACCAATGCGCGCCGGAACGTTTATAAAGCTGGCGTATGCGACTATGTGGATTTTGATGATGGATTTCACAATAATAGAACGGACCGGGTTTGATCATATAAGCGTTGGTGGGCCATACGTCCGATTGGTAGATTTACCCGGCTGGGACACGCCAAAGGCAACACTGTTTCAAACCGAATCGTGCAGGATTGCCTTGGGGCAAGACATCACCGAGGGCATTGAGTTGGTCCGCCGTCATCTAAACGACGCTCAAAATGTTGAAAATCGCGACTCCGCGGTATATATCATTTTGACTCTTCGGCAAGTTGTCCTTTGCAAAACCAAGGGCCGTCATATTCACTGTACGAGATC
>NZ_JAELUG010000308.1 GCF_016429255.1 Rhizobium sp. ASV8 | reverse complement strand
GCTTCTTAGCAATCGCACGCAATTTATTAAAATTAGCAAAGAAGCGGAAAAGCTCAAGGGCGAAATGAGAACACTTCGCAACCTAATGTCAGAGCTTAAGACGAACACGACCGCGTTGCGATCTGCAACCATGAAGAATGACGAGCCAGCCAGTATACCCGGACAGTCGACGACCTTGAGCAAGCGTGACAAGCGAAGCTCTGTGGCGGACCGAAGTGCGCTTTGGAATTCGCAGATGCAGGCCTTGTACAAAAACGTCGAAGGCTCGCAAAAGTTCTTGCCCAACTCTGCTGGACGTCATGTCGTCCAAAATGCTGGTCCGTGGGTCGAACTTGATAATGCTACATACAAGTCGCGCAGGGCGATGCAAATATTCCTGCTAAACGATCATCTTCTTATCGCTTCTCGCAAGAAGCGCAAAGCTGATGCACCCAACACGCCGGACTCTCGTGGTCCTATGATTAAGCTGGTCGCTGATAGATGCTGGTCGCTCCTAGACATTGAAGTCGTCGATATGCCCGGTGCTGGAGACTCATCTGGCGGTAGAAACAAACTGGCAGATGCCATCATGGTTCGCGGAGGTGGCCAAGAGTCCTTCATCTACAGAACAGAAAAGCCAGAGGACCCGTCCAAGAAGACACTACTGTTGAATGTGCGCAAGGCTG
>NZ_JAELUG010000307.1 GCF_016429255.1 Rhizobium sp. ASV8 | reverse complement strand
GTGGATGTACGAGCCCAACTTTCCACTTGCCGTTGTTGGATGTATCGCCTACGGCCTGCTACTCATTGCAATTACATACTTTACTTGGTTCAGGTTCCGAGCTTGGTATTTTTCTGTTGTGGTCATCGGCACGCTTGTCGAGGTCGCTGGATATGTATGCCGCGCATACTCTGTCAAGCACCAGACTGTCATTGTAAGCTATTGCACATTCAATTACAACATACTGCTCTCAAAATCCAGAATACTTACCAGTGAAATAGGCGCCATTCGTACTTACCCTCACCCTTACCGTAATCGCCCCCGTCTTTGTTGCAGCAGGCAACTACCTCCTCATCAGCCGTCTCATCCTCAGCGTTTTGCCTCCCTCACGCCACCGAATCCTCGGAATCCCCGGCCGACGTCTCACACCAATCTTTGTCACGTTTGATGTAATTGCATTTCTCGTGCAGGGCAATGGCTCTGGCGTCGCAAGCTCCGACAACTGGACAGGTGAGACGGAAAAGATTGGTCGTTATATTCTCGTGGGTGGACTAGTCTTTCAGTTTATCGCTTTCGGGCTCTTTCTGGCTGTTTTTGGTCGGTTTCATGTCTTGGCAAACAAGTTGGAGGTTTCTAATGCGCCGATTGGTTGGCGTAAAGTTGTACTGGCTGTGTACATCTCCTGTCTCTTA
>NZ_JAELUG010000306.1 GCF_016429255.1 Rhizobium sp. ASV8 | reverse complement strand
CGGCACACGTTGAGTATGAGACGCCGAACCGTCACTACGCTCACGTCGACTGCCCCGGCCACGCTGACTATGTCAAGAACATGATCACGGGTGCTGCACAGATGGACGGCGCGATCCTGGTTTGCTCGGCTGCCGACGGCCCGATGCCGCAGACGCGCGAGCACATCCTGCTTGCTCGTCAGGTTGGCGTTCCGGCCATCGTCGTGTTCCTGAACAAGGTCGACCAGGTTGACGACGCCGAGCTTCTCGAGCTCGTCGAGCTTGAAGTTCGCGAACTTCTGTCGTCCTACGACTTCCCGGGCGACGACATCCCGGTTGTCAAGGGTTCGGCCCTTGCTGCTCTTGAAGACAGCGACAAGAAGATCGGTGAAGACGCGATCCGCGAGCTGATGGCTCAGGTCGACGCCTACATCCCGACGCCTGAGCGTCCGATCGACCAGCCGTTCCTGATGCCGATCGAAGACGTGTTCTCGATCTCGGGCCGTGGTACGGTTGTGACGGGTCGCGTTGAGCGCGGTATCGTCAAGGTTGGTGAAGAAGTCGAAATCGTCGGCATTCGTGCGACGTCGAAGACGACGGTTACCGGCGTTGAAATGTTCCGCAAGCTGCTCGATCAGGGCCAGGCTGGCGACAACATCGGCGCCCTGGTTCGCGGTGTTAACCGTGACGGCGTTGAGCGTGGTCAGAT
>NZ_JAELUG010000030.1 GCF_016429255.1 Rhizobium sp. ASV8 | reverse complement strand
CCCCCCCCCCCCCCCCCCCCCCCCCCCCCCCCCCCCCCCCCCCCCCCCCCCCCCCCCCCCCCCCCCCCCCCCCCCCCCCCCCCCCCCCCCCCCCCCCCCCCCTTTTTCAAGCATAAGACGGCATACGAGATTTAATAGACCGTCTCGTGGGCTCGGAGATGTGTATAAGAGACAGACGCTGCCGGACGACAAAGCCAGACGGACATCAGAAAGTTTCTCTATATTCCGATCGTCATGATGGTGGCGCTGCCCATGGTCATCGCAGGCGACATTCTCCTTGCGCGTTTCTTCCATTCCTATCAGCATCTGAATACGCCTTATGGCACCTTCCTGGACAAGGTCATTGCCGCGGAAGGAAAGCAGCCCTCGGCGATCGTCACCACGACATGGCACAAGGCGGGCAATATACGCGTGAACATGCCCGACACGTCAGTGGTTTCCACGGCTTACCCGGCATCGGACCTTAGCACCCAGGCCCTTGGGAAAGGACCTGTCCTGCTCGTCTGGAACGAACGTGACGGAAGCCAATCGTCCATGCCGGACGAGCTGAAACAATGGCTCGAAGCAAAGTTCGGAAAGGCAATTCAACTTCCCGATCAACGGGATATCGCCCTTCCCTATTACTACGGCAAGGAACCGGACCGCTATCATTTCGGTTATTCTTGGTACTATCCCACCGCACAGTGACGAATGAAGGCGAGCCTGAGCCGCCTATTCGACGCCTCCTGGATCACCGAACATCCTGCGGAAAGCCAGCGGCGTCTGTCCGGTACGGTTTTTGAAAGCCTCGTAAAAACGGCTGCTGGACCCGAAGCCGCAATCGTAAGCGATGTTGAGAATTGAGATGTCCGTATCTGCAAGCAATTGCATGGCGCGGGCTATGCGATAGCGGGTGAGGTATTCGTTCACGGATATTCCGAGGACATCCCGAAATGCCTTGTTTGCGGTGGTGGGATGAATACCCGCAAGCCCGGCAAGCCGTGGCATACTGAGCGGCTCGGCGAAATGCTCGTTGATGAGGTCCGTGAGGGCTTCGGCATGGCGTACCGCCGAGCCTGAAGAGGCTGCATTCGACAGGACCGGCAACGACTTCCTTTCGGCCTTGCTGTCGAGGATCATACGACGCACCCTCAACCTGACCTCATCCGCGACGAGTTCCCGCCGCCCCGGGTCGCCGCCATCCCAATCCTCCACCCAGCGCTTCGCCGCTATCGCATCGGATATATCTACACGCGGGCTGTTCAGAAACTTGCCCTGCATGACTGCACGTCTGATGTCACGATCAACCGACAAGCCTAAAAAGTCCGCGAGAGGCAGGTAGATGCAGATCAGCGAAGCATTGGCGCTCACCTCAATGGTTTGATGCGGGATGGCCGCCCAAAAAAGGATGAGCCGATTGGCCTCGACATATTCCTGTTTGCCATTGAAGAGATAGGTCATCCGTCCCTCCGCAAGGAGGTTCAGTTCGACGTGATTGTGCCAGTGCGCACTCGCCATGGTGCTGGCGATATGGCGCTCCACCCAAAACCGGCCTTGTGAGGTCGCCAATGTCTCACGCTCCGGATCGAACTTCTCTGCCATGGATCACCGCCTCACTCGAATCCCGGAATAATTACCAAAATAACAGGAAGAAATTCTTGTTTGAAAGAGGGATTGCTTCGACATGAATTGCCGAGAGGAAACCAGCCATGCCGAAGATTTGCCTCGTGGGTGCCGGAAGCACCGTTTTTGCTCAAAACATTCTAGGCGACGTGCTGTCGTCCGAGATCGGCGGTGACTTCGTCATCAGCCTGTTCGATATCGATCCCGATCGCCTGAAGACATCCGAGATTGTTGCTCGCCGAATCTGCGAGGCGCTTCATCTCGACAAGGTCAGGATCGAAGCGACGCTCAATCGCCGGGAGGCGTTGCAGGCATCGGATTTCGTCATTCTGATGATGCAGGTCGGCGGCTACAAGCCAGCCACCGTGACCGACTTTGAAATTCCGAAAAAGTACGGTTTGAGGCAGACAATCGCCGATACGCTCGGGATCGGTGGAATCTTCCGTGGGCTTCGCACCATTCCCGTCCTCGAGGCGATCTGCCGCGACATGGAAGAGGTCTGCCCCAATGCCTTGCTGATGCAATACGTCAACCCGATGGCGATCAATTGCTGGGCGATCAAGGAGATCGCGCCGAGCATTCGAACCGTTGGCCTCTGCCACAGCGTCCAGCACACGGCTGGCCATCTTGCCGCTTGCCTTGGCGAAAGCATCGCCGATATCAACTATCTTTCCGCCGGCATCAACCATGTCGCCTTCTTTCTCAAATACGAAAAGCTGCATGCCGATGGCAGTCGCGAAGATCTCTATCCGCGTCTGCGGTCTCTGGCGGATGGGGGACGCATTCCCGCCGACGACAAAGTTCGTTTCGACGTCTTGAAGCGGCTTGGCCATTTCGTCACGGAATCGAGCGAGCATTTTTCAGAATATACCTCCTGGTACATCAAGGAAGGACGCGATGATCTGGTCGAACAGCTCAACATCCCGCTGGACGAATATATCCGCCGTTGCGAGGACCAGATTGCCGAGTGGCACGAATTGCGCCGCGGTCTCGAAGGTGGCAAGCCGATCGACGTCTGCCGCAGCAACGAATATGCGGCGGGCATCATTCATGCCGCCGTCACCGGCAAACCGGCCTTGATCTACGGCAATGTCCCGAACGATGGGCTGATCCAGAACCTGCCTGATGAATGCATCGTCGAAGTGCCCTGCCACGTCGATCACAACGGCATTCAGCCGATCCGCATCGGGCGCATACCCTCACAACTTGCGGCCGTGATGAGGCTGAGCGTTTCGGTTCAGGAGTTGACGGTCGAGGCGGCGCTAACGAGGAAACGTGAGCGCATCTACCAAGCGGCACTCCTCGATCCGCACACCTCGGCGGAATTGTCCCCGGACCAGATCTGGGCGCTTGTGGACGATCTGATCGCGCAACATGGCGATCTGCTGCCGCCATATCACTGATCTCGTCACGTCGCCGAGGTAGCAACTGTTGAACGCGGGTCCCTCGAGAGAGGGCCCGCGTTTTGTCTTTCTGATCAAGCGCATCCCGAAAAGATCAAAATAAATCAGATTCCTGATTGACATTGATCTTATTGAGTGGAAGTCTGAGCGAAATCGAAACGATTGCTGAAGAGGAACCTTCGTTGAGTCAGGCCGGGGGAGTGAAAGTCGATCGTCTCGATGCTATTCGCAGCCATCTTTATGCGAATGGATTTTCGACCATCCAGGCGCTTGCCGACGCCATCGGCGCCTCGCTGGCAACGGTGCGCAGAGACCTCCAGGTTCTCGAGAGAGAAGGCGCGATCGATCGCGTGCATGGTGGCGCGAGGATCGCCGAGGGTTCGTCGGTGGAGCTTGCCTTTCAGGAACGGGCCAAGCGCCATCTCTCCGCCAAGCGCGCGATTGCGACCGCAGCTTATGATCTGCTGACGCCGCGCACGGCGATCTTCCTCGATGCCGGTACCACCGTCCTGCAGCTTGCGCGCCTCATCCGCATCAATCCGATGCCGCTGCGCATCTTCACTAATGGGCTCACGGTCGCTCAGGAATTCCTCAACATTCCCAATCTGGAAGTCGTGCTGCTCGGCGGCCAATTGCGCAGCGAAAACGCATCCCTCGTCGGGCCGCAGGCCGAAGCCATGCTGGAGTCGATCTGGTTCGATCAGCTCTTCCTTGGCGCAAGCGCGATCAGCCCGGATGGTGCCATCTACAGCGTCGATAGCGCCGAGGCGAGCCTGAACAGATGCATGCTCAGCCGCTCGGCGCACCGCTTCGTGCTCGCCGATTCCTCCAAGTTCGGCACGATGGCGACCTATAAGGTCGCTCCGTTGAATGCGGCGAAAGTGATCACCGATGCCGGGCTCCCGCCCCATTGGCGCAGCGAGCTTGTCAATCTCGCTGTCGAGACGACGATTGCGGAGCTGGGAGCGCCGGAATGAGCGAGGACCTGATCCTTGGCATCGATGGCGGCGGCAGCAAGGTTCTGGTGGCCCTTGCTGATAGGGCAGGCAATGTCTTGGGCATGTCGCGCAGCGGCGGGGTCAATCCCATGGACAATCCGAACTGGCGGCGAGAGCTTAATCGCGCGCTGCACCCCTTCCTGGCTGAAGCGCGGCTTGCAGCGATTGCCGCCGCCCTGCCCGCTTATGGTGAAGTCGAGCGGCTATCCGAACAGCAGCGCGAGGCGATTGCGAGTAGCTTTCCCAAGGCACGGCAGCTTGTCCTCAACGATGTCGACGCAGCCCATTTCGGCGCCTTTGCCGGCCAGCCGGGAATTCTCATCCTCTCCGGCACAGGCTCGATGGCCTGGGCGCGCAATGCCGCCGGCCTGTCTGTCCGTGTCGGCGGATGGGGCGATGTGATTGGCGATGAAGGCAGCAGCTATTGGATCGGACGCGCCGCCCTTAGTCTCGTCAGCCAGTGCCTTGACGGACGCGCAGCGCCAACCTCACTGGCCAAGGCCATCTTCGCGTTTCTCGGTCTCGACGATTCAGATCCCCTCAATGCGCTTGGGGGCTGGGCGAGTGAGCTCAAAAATCCGCGTGCGGATATTGCCGGGCTTTCCGTCCTCGTCGACCGCGTTGCTGCGGATGGAGACGTCGGCGCCCAACAACTGATCGAGCAGGCTGCAGCCGAGCTTGCAAAACATGTCCAGGCGATATCGCCGCATTGCGATGGGACCGCCGACTGGACCTATGCGGGGGGCACCTTTGCGAGCAGCATGCTGCTTGCCGCACTCGAGCGGCGCATCGGTCGCCCTGCGGCGGAACCGAAGCTTCCACCCATAGGCGGCGCCCTTCTGGCTGCCGCCCAACTCCTCGATTGGCCGGTTGATGACGGCTGGATCAGGCAAATTGCCGCCACGGTCGTGACCGCGCCGGTGCATTCAAGTGAAGCAGACCTCAATAACAAGGAAAGAAGGGAACATGCGTAAAATTACTTTGCCATTCGTCGCCTTGGCGGCATTGATCACCGCCGTTCCGGCTGCCGCTCAGGATGCCAAGCCTCTCGCCGGCCAAACGATCACGGTACTCATGCCCTCGCCGCAGGCCGCTTACATTGCCGGCGATTTCGAAGCCGCAACCGGCATCCATGTCAACATGCAGACCCTCTCCTGGGACGATATCCGCCCGAAACTTGTCACCTCGCTGATCGCGGGTGCCGCACCTGCGGATGTCACCGAGTTCGACTGGTCCTGGACCGGCCAGTTCAGCGCCGCCGACTGGTACCTGCCGCTCAACGACGTGATCGATGCTGATACGGTCAAGGATATCGGCGTCGCCAAAATCTTCACCGTCAACGGCAATCTGCTTGGCGTGCCCTACACAAACGACTTTCGCGTCATGCTGATCAACAAGAAGCATTTCGCCGATGCCGGTATTACCAAGATGCCGAAGACGTTGGACGAACTGGTTGCGGCCGCCAAGCAGATCAAGGAAAAGAAGATCGCGACCTATCCGATCGGCCTGCCGCTCTCCCCGACCGAGGGCGCTTCGACGAGCTGGTATCTGCTGACGAAGGCGTTCGGCGGCGAGCTGTTCGACAAGGACTTCAAACCCCTCTTCGTCTCGAAGGATTCCGCCGGCTACAAGGCGCTTGCCTTCGAGTTGATGCTGCTGAAGGAAGGATTGGTCGATCCGGCCTCCACCAATCTCAAGGACAGCCAGATCAACGAGAGCATGTTCGCCCAGGGCGTCACCAGCATCATGATTTCGGGCGAGCCCGGCCGCATCGGCCAGATGAACGATCCCAAGCAATCGAAAGTGGCAGGCCATGTCGATGCGATCCTGGTGCCGACTGAAAGCGGCGAAACCCGTAGCTTCGGTCTTCCGGAGGCGCTCGCCATCCCCCGCGTTTCGCAAAACAAGGAAGCGGCCATCGCCTTCGTCAAATGGTTCACCAGCAAGGAGTTCCAGAAGAAGAATGCCGCCAATGGCGCCTTGCCGACCCGAACCTCTGCGCTTGCCGAGCTGAACACCTCTGGTCAGTTGCAAAGCGGTGACGCGCTTGTCGCGCAATCGAAGACGGTCGAGCCGTTGTTCCCGCAGGGCACGCCGCCCTGGTACCCGGAATTCTCGAGCGCCGTGAATACCGCGATTAATAGCGCGGCCAAGGGTCAGGTCACCGTCGATCAGGCCATGCAAAGCATTGCGGATGCAGCAAAGCAGGCGTCGGCGCAATGACACTAGCTATTTCTGCCGGTGGCAGGATCAGACGTGGTGCCGGCGTAAAAGCCGACACCATGCTCGGGATACTGCTTGTTTCCCCAATCCTGATCACGATGGCCGCCCTCGTCTTTTATCCGATCGGCCGAACCGTCTGGGATAGCCTCCACAGGATCAATCCGATGCAAGCGGGAACGCCCTTTATCGGGCTGGAGAACTACACCCGCATGTTCTCCGACGGGCAGTTGGCAACAACCTGGGTCAATACGCTTCTTTACGTTGTTCTGGCCGTTGTGGCTGAGACGGTGTTCGGCGTCCTTGCCGCTGCCCTCATCAATCAGGTCAAGGTCGGTCGGCAATGGCTGCTCGCAGCCGTCGTCCTGCCCTGGGCGTTGCCGGGTGTCGTCAATGCGGTGATCTGGCTTTGGATCTATCAGCCCGGCGCGGGACTGCTGAACGGCATTCTCTCGGCGGCAGGGCTGCCCTTCGACAACCACGTCTGGTTCAACGACCGCACGAGTGCCATCATCGCGGTAACGGTGGTTCACGTCTGGCGCATGATGCCACTGACCGTCGTCATCGTGCTCGCGGCCATGCAGAGCATTCCCACCCATCTCTACGAGGCGGCGAGAATAGATGGCGCGACGCGCACGCAGATGTTCGCCCTGGTCACGCTTCCGCTGGTGCGCAGCGCGATTGCCGTCGCCATGACCAATGCGACCGTCAATGCTTTCAACCTCTTCGACGAAGCCTGGGTCTTGGCCGGCTCCAGCCTCGAGACAAGGCCCGTTCTGGTGCAGATCTATCTCGAAACGTTCCAGAACCTGCGATTTTCCTACGGCATGGCGCTCTCGCTCGTGATCACCCTGGTCTCGCTGCTTGTCTCGCTCGTCTACGTCCTGCGCGTCTATCGCAACACCCGGTTTGACTGATGAAACAGAGCCTCTCATATCGTTTTCTGATCGGGGCTGGTGTCGTGGCCCTCCTGATCTGGTCGCTCGGTCCGATCTACTGGACGCTAGCAAGCTCGGTGACCCCAACCGAGGATTTCTCGGCGCGCCCGATCCATTTCTTCCCGCAGCATTTCACGCTCGATCACTTCTCACGCCTGTTCGGTATCGATATCGCCCGAATTGGCGGAGTTCAGGTCTGGTCGCAGTTTCGTGCCGCGCTCATCAACAGCATCGTGACGTCCGTTGCAGCCACGCTGCTTTGCGTCGCCATCTCGGCGCTCGGTGCCTACGCCTTCACACGCATCCGGTTTCCCGGCCGAGGCTTCCTGTTTGCCGCAGTTGTGGCAACGCTCGCAATCCCCGGCTATGCGGTGCTGATCCCGCTTTACCGGATCATGATCAGCCTCCATCTGGTCGATACCTATGTCGGCGTGGCTTTGATCTACGTGTCGGCCTACCTGCCTCTATCTCTGTGGCTGCTGCGCAGCGTCTTTGAAGCGCTGCCGATCGCACTCGAAGAAGCGGCCCAGCTCGACGGCGCCGGCAGGCTCTACATCTTCTTCAACATCGTCCTGCCGCTTGCCGGTCCGGGGCTTACGGCAGCGGCGATCCTGACCTTTCTTGGCGCCTGGGGGCAGTATCTCGTCCCACTCATCTTCTCGCCGCAGGCGACGAAGCCATTGACGGTGCTGATCCCGGAATTCGTTACCAAGAATTTCATCGACTATGGGCTGATCACGGCGAGCGGATCGATTGCCATCATCATTCCCGCCCTGGTCGTCATCTTTCTCAATCGATACCTCGTCAGCGGTCTGCTGGCCGGATCGGTCAAGTAAATCGGAGCTAGCATGAATACGACGGAAAAGGTGATCTTCGAGCAATTCCCCTTCTGGGAAAAGGCAATCGGATCAATCTCCGCGCCGCACGATGCCGAACTGACGGTTTTTCTGGGCTGCGGCACATCCTACAATCTTGCTTTGTCGCTTGCGACCTATGCTAATCGCGCCGGCTATCCTGCAATTGCCGTACCCGGCGCAGAATGGTTGAAGCGCCCGGCCGCCTTCTGGCCGCGCTGGCAAAAGGTCCATCTGGTTGCCCTTTCCCGCAGCGGCGAAACGACGGAAACCGTGGCTGCGGCGAAGGCAAGCCGCAAGGCCGGAGTCTTCGTCACCGCCATCACGGTCGAGCCGGAAAGCTCGCTTGCCAAGAATTGTGATCGCCTGATCGAAGCTCAAACCCATGGCGACGAAGGGATCGTCATGACGGTTTCGGCAAGCCTTATGCTGCTGTTGGGCATGCAGATGGTCGGAATGGAGATACCAACCTCGATCGTCCAGTCCGCACGCCTCCTTGCCGACCAGCTCGACAAGACTTTGCCCGGCTCTATCACGGGGCGTTCGCATTTCGTCTTCCTCGGCAGCGGCTCGCTTTACGGCATTGCTCTCGAGGGCGCGTTGAAGCTCATGGAAATGAGCCAAAGCATGACGCAGGGCTTTCACCCGCTCGAATATCGTCACGGGCCGATCAGCCTTGTCGACGACAAGACGGCCGTTATCATGCTTTACAGCGCCGATCAGAAGGATGCGGAGGCACTGCTGGTCGCCGAGTTGCGGCAGAAGGGTGCGACAGTTATCGGTTTCGGCGGCCCCGGCGATCTGGAATTGGCTGTCGATTGCGATCCGGCACTCGCCAGCCTCTACGTGCTTCCTGCCCTGCAGATCCTTGGCGAGCGGGCAGCGCAATCCAAGGGCGTCGATACGGTTTCCCCACGCCACCTGACCAAAGTCGTGATGCTCGGATGAGAGCGTCCATCGAACACAATCGCCACGTTGCGCTGAGGCGGCTTTTCGGTGATCGCGTCAAGACATTGCCGCGCGGGATCACGTCGGTATGTTCCGCGCACCCCCTTGTCATTGAGGCGGCTCTGAGGCGCGGGCTTTCGGACGAGGCCGTCGTCCTGATCGAAGCGACCTGCAATCAGGTCAATCAGGACGGTGGCTACACCGGGATGACGCCACGTGACTTTCGGCAGTTCGTCGAAGATATCGCCTCGGCGGTCGGCTTTCCCGCCGATCGCATCATCCTGGGCGGCGACCATCTGGGGCCGAACCCATGGAAGAAGCTGCCCTCAGAGGCGGCGATGGCAAAGGCTGAAGCGATGATAGCAGCCTATGTCGAGGCAGGCTTCGACAAGATCCACCTCGACACGTCGATGGGCTGCGTCGGCGAACCGGTTGCCTTGGCGGACGAGGTGACCGCACAGCGGGCCGCAAGGCTCGCCAGGGTGGCCGAAGATGCGGCAGTCCGTTCCGGTCGCAAGCCGCCTGTCTATATCATCGGAACTGAGGTTCCGCCTCCGGGCGGCGCCACGCATGCGCTCGAAGAGCTCGAGGTCACACGGCCGCAGGCCGCAATGGAGACGCTTGCGGTCCATCGCAGAGCCTTCGCGAAAGCAGGTATCGAGACCGCGCTGGAGCGGGTGATCGCCATTGTCGTGCAGTCCGGCGTCGAGTTCGGCAATGCCAATGTCGCCATCTATCGGCCCGATCGGGCGCAATCCCTGATCGGAGCGCTCAGCGACATGCCCGGCCTGCTCTTCGAGGCCCATTCCACGGATTATCAGCCAGCCGAAGCGCTGGCCGCCCTTGTGGATGGCGGATTTGCGATCCTCAAGGTTGGCCCTGGCCTGACCTTCGCCTTGCGCGAGGCGCTTTATGGCGTAGACGCCATCGCAACCGCCCTCCATGGCGGGAGCCTGCCGGGTTCAATTTACGCAACCATGGAAACCGTCATGCTGGAAAATCCGGCCAACTGGGACTCGCACTATGGCGGATCGCTCGAGGAGCAACGCTTTCAGCGACACTTCAGCTATAGCGACCGCATCCGCTATTATTGGCCGGACAAGCGCGCGGCGGCGGCCGTCGAAGCCCTGTTTGCGCGTCTCGATGGCGACATTCCCGAGACACTCATCAGCCAGTATCTGAGCCGGCTCTATCCGGCGGTGGTCGCCAGGACGGTTTCGCCCACTGCGCGCGATCTTTGCATCGCCGCAATCGATGCGGCCTTGGCACCCTACTCTGCTGCAACCATCGCATAGATCAATTCGACGCCCGCCCCGGCTCCGAAGATCCGCAATGGCGCCGGCGATCGAACAACACGCGTTTCTATCTGGAGAACATTATGGCATCTGTAAGCGTGGCGAATGTCCGCAAGAGCTACGGTCATTTCGAAGTTCTGCACGGTGTGGATATCGATATTGAGGATGGCGAGTTTGTCATTCTCGTCGGCCCCTCCGGCTGCGGGAAGTCGACCCTTCTTCGCATGATTGCCGGCCTGGAGGAAATCAGCGGCGGCGACGTTGCGATCGGCGGCCGCGTGGTCAACGATGTCGAGCCCAAAAGCCGCGATATCGCCATGGTGTTTCAATCCTACGCGCTTTATCCCCATATGACGGTCGAGGCCAATATGGGCTTTTCGCTCCGGCTGGCAAAGGCGCCCAAGGAAGAGATCAGGCGACGGGTACGGGAGGCCGCCCAGATTCTCGGCCTGGAAAACCTGCTCGACCGCTATCCGCGCAATCTTTCCGGCGGCCAGCGCCAGCGCGTTGCGATGGGCCGAGCGATCGTGCGCCAGCCGCAGGTCTTTCTGTTCGACGAACCCCTGTCTAATCTGGATGCAAAGCTGCGGGTGCAGATGCGCTCTGAAATCAAACAATTGCACCAGCGCCTGCGTACGACCACCATCTATGTTACCCATGACCAGATCGAGGCCATGACCATGGCCGATCGGATCGTCGTCATGCGGGATGGGTATGTCGAGCAGATCGGCTCGCCTCTCGAACTCTATGATCGGCCGGCAAACCTGTTCGTCGCCGGTTTTATCGGATCTCCCGGCATGAACCTCATCCGCGGCAAAGTAAGTTCAGACGGCCCCGTCGAATTCATCGCCGATGGCGGCGCTCGCCTGCCACTTCCGGAAGGGCTTGGTGTGACACGCGGAACCGAGGTGATCTACGGCATCCGGCCGGAAAACATCGCAGTCGCGGAAGGCGGGATCGATGCCGAAGTCGTGGTGGTCGAGCCCACGGGCGCCGAGACACTTATCGTCGCGAGCATCGGTTCCGACAATATCGTCCTGGCTTTGCGCGAGCGCATCGGCTCTCGTGCCGGCGACACCATTTCGCTCAAGCCCGACACAGGGAAGCTGCACCTGTTCGATGGAGCGACCGGTCGGCGAATCGGGCCCAACAGGGACTGAACAGGTGGCGCACCAAATCTGATCGGATATCCTTGCGGGCGATCAGGTGACGCAAAAACCATGCGCCGGACTGCGGCGAAAGGACCAAATCGGCGCCAGATTTACCGAACGTTAACTATAAATGTCGTTTCTACAACTGTGCAACATCACGTTGTAGGAAGCTATTTAAATGCTGGCTGCTGCCCGCGCCGCCTTGCGCATCTCGACCTTTCTCGTTCCAATTTCGGCCTGCCTCAGCCCGGCAGTGGCCGGCGCGGCACCATTGTCCTGGACCGGCTCGGCAGATAGCAACTGGAACAACACAGCCAACTGGACGGCCGCGTCCGTCCCAAGCTCCGTCAGTTCAGCCGTCGTCGATGGCGGTGCCTTTGCCCCGGAAATCCTTGCCGGAACTTCGGCGTCGACCGCGGACCTTACCGTCGGGCTTGACGGCGCGGGAACATTGACCGTTCTCGGTACATTGCAAACGACATCTGGTTCCATCGGCTCCCATGCCGGCGCGAACGGTGTTCTCGATCTGACCGGCGGCGCGGCTGAATGGCAAAACGGCGGGGCCCTGCTCGTCGGCGACCAAGGCGCTGGAACATTCGCGATCAGCGCCGGTGGCCAATATCAGGGTGACGGACCGGTCTATATCGGCTCGGCGGCGGGCAGTAATGGCAGCATAAGCGTGAGCGGCCAGTCGTCATTCACGCTCTCCGCTGGCCAGCCGCTATATATCGGCTATGGCGGGCAAGGCTCTTTCGATCTGACGGATGCCGCAACAGCAAGTACCGGTGACGCCACGCTTGGTTACGGCACCGGCAGTTCGGGTTACGTATCCGTTTCCGGCGCAGGAACGAGCTGGCTGATCAATGGAGACCTGATCGTCGGTCACGACGGTACCGGTTCGATCGTCATATCGACCGGCGCGTCCGTTTCGAACGACAATGCGACGATCGGTTTCGGAAACGCTGGCGGCTCCAGTTCAGCAACCGTTTCCGGTCTCGGTTCGCAGTGGACGACCAGCGGGCGTTTGACCGTCGGCTCAGGGAGTGCCGGTGCGCTCTCGGTCTATTCCGGCGCAACCGTGTCGAGCGGATCCGCTCTCATCGGTCGCTTCGCCGGCGGCTCGGTCACCATCGGCGGTGCCGGCTCGCTTTGGGACACCGGCGCCTTGCTGGTTGGTGGCGATCATACCGATGCGGATAGTTCGGGTGCCGATGGCAAACTCGACATCAGTACCGGTGGCGCAGTCAGAAGCAGCACCGCCGTCGTTGCCGATGGCAAGAACGCGGTGGGCGCGGTGACCGTCGACGGTACCGGCTCCCACTGGGATATCAATGCCGACCTTACCGTCGGCAATGAAGGTTCGGGCTCCCTCACCGTGTCGGGTTCGGCGAGTGCCAGCGCAGCCACGACGACGCTCGGCAAGGAAACCGGCTCCAGCGGCACCCTCGTTGTCGTTGGCAATGGCAGCCATTTCGACATGAGTGGCGAGTTGCAGGACGGTGTTGCGGGAAGCGGCTCGCTGAAAGTTCTGGCGGGCGGCGGCCTTTCGACCGGCAACGCATCTCTGGCCACTGCCGCTGGCGGCAATGGCCAGGCTCTCGTCAGCGGCGCCGGCAGCCATTGGCAGATCAACGGCGATCTCGATGTCGGCAGCGCAAGCGGCGGTACGGGAAGCCTTGCCGTCTCGTCGCAGGGTGCATTGTCAAGCCAAAACGCCAGCCTTGGCGCGTCCACGGGCTCTACTGGTTCGGCTACGGTAACCGGCACAGGCTCCACATGGAACAACCAGGGCGGACTGGTCGTTGGCGATGCCGGCAGCGGTGCACTGGATGTAATTCAAGGAGGCGCGGTCAACACCGCGACCGCCACCATCGGCAATGCGGCAGGCAGCAATGGTGCAGTCACCGTGACGGGAGAGGGTTCGACGTTATCGGCCAGCAACGGCTTGACCGTCGGGAACGCGGGCAACGCCAGCCTAACCTTGAGCGGTGGCTCCACTCTTTCCGCACCAAGTCTCACGATCGCCGCCCAGACCGGCTCGACTGCCTCGGTGAATATCGGCTCCGCACTCGGCCAGACGGCCACGGGCGTCGCCACACTTGATGTCGATGCGATTCATTTCGGCGGCGGCAACGGCTCCCTCGTCTTCAATTTCGGCGGCGCTCCCCAGACATTGACCGCCGCAATAGACGGCAAAGGTTCGCTCTACGTTGCAGCCGGCGCCGTGACGTTGACAGGCAATTCCAGCGCCTTCAGCGGCGTAACCTCGGTCTCCGGCGGCAGCCTCATCGTCGATGGAACGCTTGGGGGCACCATCAATCTTAGTGGCTATGGCCTGCTCGGTGGAACAGGGACCGTCGGCTCGACCGTCGTGGGCAGCGGCGCGACGCTCTCGCCGGGGAACAACGGTATCGGCACGCTGACGGTCCATGGCGACCTGACGACCCAAACCGGCTCGACCGTTCTCGTCGAAAGCAACGGCACGACCAACGATCGGATCGATGTAACCGGAACGGCCAATCTGAACGGCGGAACGCTCTCGCTTGTGGGCGCAGGCCTGAAGGCGTCGACAAACTACACCATTCTCTCCGCGACCGGTGGCGTTTCCGGAAGCTTCGATGCTGTCCAGTCGAACTACGTTTTCGTCAATCCGATTCTCGACTATTCGAGCGGCACGGTCGGCCTTACTCTTGAACGCAACAGCACGTCCTTTGCCGTTGCAGGCACCGACGCAAACCAGCGTTCGGCGGCATATGGCATCGAAAGCCTGGGAGCTTCGAATTCGCTCTACGGCGCCGTTGCCGTGTTGAGCATGGGGGAAGCGTCCGGGGCGCTGAAACAGCTTGCCGGCGACCTCCATATCTCGCTCGCCGAAACGGCTTTCGACAATGGCCGTTTCATCCGCGATGCCGCCATCGATCGCCTGCGCAGCATGCAGGGAGGCGTTGTCGGCAGCACCAAACAGGCGCGATTGTCGAGTGATGCGGGCCTTGGCTATGCCAATACCGATCAACGTCGGGTAACCGAGTCGCAAAGGGCCATCGATGGCATTCTCTCTGACCCGGCCAACGGCCTGGCGGCATTCTGGGGCGCGCCATACGGTGGCTGGACGTCTTCCGACAATGGCAGCAGCAATACCGGCGGCACGCTGTTCGGCTTCGACACCACCCTCAATGACTCGGAATGGCGGATCGGTGCGCTTGCCGGCTACGGCCGCAGTCGATTCAATCAAGCCGGCGTGGCAGCCCACGCCGATACGGACAATTACAATGTCGGGCTTTACGCCGGCAGGGAATGGGGTCCATTGGCCCTGCGGCTTGGCGGCACCTACAGCCTGCAATCCGTTTCGACCCTTCGCAATATCGATTTCACCGGCTTTACCGACGCAGTGCGAGCCAACTACCACGCCTATACGGCGCAGGTTTTCGGCGAACTGGCCTACGAAATCTCAATGGGCGATACGCGTTTTGAACCCTTTGCGAACGTGACCTTTACCGACGTGCGCACCAGCTCCTTTGCGGAGCGCGGCGGAGCCGCCGCCCTGAGCGGCAGCGCCGATCAGTCTGCGATTACCTTTGCCACATTCGGTACGCGCGCCGAGCGGGAGATGTCGCTCGCTGACATGCCGGCCAAGCTCTATGGTTCGCTTGGATGGCGCCATGCCTTCGGCGATCGCGATATTTCCTCCCGCATGGCATTTGCGGGCGGGGATATCTTCACTGAAAGCGGAACCGTCGTCGATCGGGACTCTCTCGTTGTCGATGCGGGGTTCGATATCGCCCTCAGCCAGCAGGTCTCGCTTGCGCTAGACTACAATGGCAGCTTCAGCGCCGAGAACCGCGCTCACCTCTTCAGGCTCCTCCTGCAGGCACGCTATTAACAGCGGATCGGCGTAGCGTCCCTAAACGCCGATATAGGGCAAATATTCCTTTCTGCTCACGGCCGATAGCAAATCGGGTGGCTGTCGTCCTGATCTGAAGGCTAGGGTTTGAGCTATCTGAAGCCACGGCGCGCAATGCCAGCTGTGGCCGCTCAAATCGAGGACATGCCATGAGTAGCCTGAGATCCACCAATCCCGCCGCATCGCCAGAAGGATCTGCCGATGTTCGCGTCGATGCCTATGATTGGAAAGCACTTGCGGGCGAGCTTGACGGCTTTGGCTGCGCCGTTCTCCCGCAGCTTCTGACGCCAGAGGAATGCGATGCCCTGTCCGGCCTTTACCCCCAGGAACAGCATTTCCGCAGCCACATCGTCATGGCACGCCATGGCTTCGGCAAGGGCGAATATCGCTATTTCAAATATCCGTTGCCAGGGTTGCTGGGTGGATTGCGCACAGCACTTTATCCGCATCTGGCCGGCATCGCCAATAGGTGGAACGAGCGCATGGGTATCGAGGAGCGCTATCCCGATGAGCACGCCTCTTTCTTGAAGCGGTGTCATGAGGCCGGTCAGGTGCGTCCCACGCCTCTGTTGTTGCAATATGTGCCGGGGGACTTCAACTGCCTCCATCAAGACCTTTACGGCGACCTTGCGTTTCCCATCCAGGTGGCAATCCTGCTTTCAGAGCCCGGACGAGACTTTACGGGCGGCGAATTCGTGCTGACCGAGCAGCGCCCACGCATGCAGAGCCGGGTGGACGTCGTACCGCTTCGCCAGGGCGATGCCGTTGCTTTCGCAGTCCACAACAGGCCCGTGCAGGGTACGAAGGGGAGCTATCGCGTCAATCTCAGGCACGGCGTCAGCCGCGTCCGTTCAGGCAAGCGGCACACTGTCGGCATCATTTTTCACGATGCACGGTGAAGGCCGACGCCGCCTGCGTGAGGCGTAGCCATCAAATCAGATGGCTCGGATAATCCGCCGGGCTTCCTGCTCGCCTGTTGAACCGCCCGGATATGCCCCGGTCGACGGCGCTTTCTTCAGCAGACAAATGCTTTTCGCGACCTCCTTGCTTCGGATGGCTTTGAAGTGCAATTGTTCTGGCAGGCTGTCGACAAGCTTGGGGACCAACGAGGCCTTCGAGGCTGTCGGACTATCCCCGCGGGCCGTGGCCAGCCCGCGGCAAATAACGGATGTCAAACGGGGGGTTATATGACGGATAGGCTCAAGGGCAAGATTGCCATCATTTCAGGCGGCGCCACGGGGATGGGAGGAGCGGCATCGCGCTTGTTCGCGGCGGAAGGCGCCAAAGTCGCGATTATCGACAGAAACGGCGATGCGGCGGCGGAAACGGTACAGTCCATCCGCAGCGCCGGCGGCATCGCGGACCATTGGGTGGCAGACGTTTCGGACGAAGCAGCCGTGAATGCCGCCGTCAAAGGCATTGAAGAACGCTTCGGAGCGGTGACGGTGCTTTTCAACCACGCGGGCACCATTGTCATCAAGCCGTTTCTGGAAACCACGCTTCAGGAATGGGAATGGTTGCACGGTGTCAATGTGCGGTCGATGTTCCTGATGACCAAGGCGGTCCTGCCGGGCATGATCGCTGCCGGCGGCGGCTCCATCGTCTGCACATCCTCGATTTCGGCGGTGGCTGCGACGCCGATGGAAGTGCTCTACGACACGACGAAGGGGGCCGTTCATATGTTTGCCCGCGCCATTGCCGTCGAATTCCGCGATCGCAACATCCGCTGCAACGCGGTGTGCCCCGGCTTTATCCGCACGCCGCACGGCCTGCGCGAAGTCGCCGAGCTGCAAGCCCTCGGCGTCGACGTTTCGGATGCGGCAATCGCCGCGCAGCAGGGCCGCATCGGCGAACCGGAAGATGTGGCGCGGGCTGCACTCTATCTTGCCTCCGATGATTCCAATTTCGTCAATGGCGTCCATCTGTTCGTTGACAACGGCTTTACGGCAATCTAGCCGCCTGCCGCGCGCTCAATCAGCCGAGTGCTTTCGCTTCCTTTCGAGATGCGGAAGCACTCGATTGCGTTCCCGATGGAAGAGTGCGGCATACTTCTCCTGACATGCCGGAGTGATCAGGCTTGCGGCATCCCTTTGCCGACCTTTACCGCAATATGATCGATAAGAATGAGCGCGCCTCCAAGGAGCAGGAAAAGCGCGGCCAGAAGCGCCATATTGGCCAACACAGCCTGAAGGCCGATGTCGTTTACGTCCAGAAAGGGATAGGGATAGAAGCCCGAGAAATAACCATGGACGAGCGAATACACCGAGTAGAGCGCGGGAAAACACAGCCACCAGATCGCATCTTTCCAGGATAGTCTGGCGCGCTCGACGAGGAAGATCCAATCCAGCGCCACGAGCAAGGGAATGCAGTAATGGAGCAGCTGATCGCCGCGCAGCTGCCAGCCGCGGGGGTGCCAGACATCCCTCAGCATCCATAGATAGACCCCGCCCGCGACCCCCACATAGAGGAAGACAGCGGTTCTCGTTGTCGCACGCCTGGCCCATCGCCCAATCGGCGATGACGGTGCGATTTCTGCCGACAACAGAGTGACAACAAGCAGAATATTGGACTGTATCGTAAAATAGCTGAGAAAATTCGTCGTCAATCTCATGCGTGAGACATGCGCGCCCGGTATGATGGCGACATAAGAAATAACGATGCCGGTCAACGCCAGCAATGCAAGACCGCAGCGGTAGAAGCGGACTGAACCTCTCATGGACATATGGACCCGCAAAACTCCAAGGCACGATCCAGCCCGCGCAAGCAAACATTCCGCACGAACCATGCCGGCCAAATCGACAGAGCTTGTCTCTAGCGCATCATTTCGAAATGCGGAACAGTTTCCGACGGAATGATTGAGCGCCACGGCGAAGCCAATTCTTCACGGTCGCGTCCCGCAGCATTGTTCCAGCTCCTGGAGCCAAATCTAAGAGCGCCGAAACGCGCTGTGGGCCGAATCCGCTTCAATGTGGTACTTTATGGATTGATGCCCTCCAGATGGGCCGAACACACAAAGTTCAAATAAATTTCACGCAACTGTAATTTTGAACGCCGCGCGATCCTGTAGAACGAGCACGGATACTGAATGGCGTGAGATTGCCCCTTCTGCAAGAAGGTTCCTTTCCATTTCCAGCGGCCGATCAGATCTTTTTCGTCTCCATATCAACGATAGCCATCCGAGCATCCCATATGACAAATCCGACCCGCTCCAGCTTCACCATCCGCCCTTGGATGGAGACCGACTCCGTAAGCGAGATGACGGCGCTGCTCCATCGCGCCTATAGCGGCCTCGCCCGGATGGGGCTGCGATTTATGGCGACTCACCAAAGCGATGAGGTTACCGCTTCGCGCATCGCCGAAGGCCAATGCTTCGTTGGCGTGATGGACGGAACCATCCGCGGCACGATCCTGTTCAAGACAATGAGCCAGACCAAAGGCTGCGGCTGGTATGACCGACCTGAAGTGTCGAGCATCGCGCAGTTCGGCATAGAGCCCGGCCTGCAGGCGAATGGGCTCGGCCGCCAGCTCATCGACTTTGCCGAACAGCAGGCAATCGCAAGCGGCGCCGGTGAACTGGCGCTCGATACGGCCGAGCCGGCCACGCATCTGGTTAACTGGTATTCTCGCCTCGGATTTCGCTTCATCGGCTATGAACAATGGTCCCACACCAACTACCGCAGTGTCATGCTGAGCAAGGCGCTCCCTTCAGGCGCATAGCTCATCAAACTACTCTATGTGGCAGTTTGTGCGATAATGTTGGATCTCTGTCATTATGACACAAACTTCAATCAAACGTCACGCGACTGTAATCTCGAGCCGCTAAGTCTCATTCCAGCAGCAAGGAGAGGCCTTTGTCGAAACTTCCAGCAGCCGGCAGGCATCAGAATATTGTCAGCCTCGTAAACGGCGGCCACGGCATGTCGATCGCGGCGATGGCCGAGGCGTTCGGGGTTTCCACCGAGACGGTGCGTCGCGATCTGGTGGCGCTTGAGCGCAATGGCGCGTTGCGCCGCGTATATGGCGGTGCGATCCCGTCGGATCGCAAGGCGCCGCTCGAAGAGCGAGTGTTGATGGAGCGGGCTGGAAAGCAGGCCATCGGTCGCAAGGTCGCCTCGCTCATCGAGGCCGACCAGTGGATATTCATGACCGGTGGTTCGTCGGTGCTGGCGGTGGCGGAAGCGATGCGCGATGGCCCGACAGTTTCGGTCATGACCAATATGCCCGCCATCGGTGAAGCATTGCAGGCGGGCCAGCGCCATCGCGTTCACTTCACCGGCGGCGAATATAACGCATCGGCCAAGATGCTGATGGGCGACGAGGTTTTCGATGCCATCGAAAACTGCAGCTTCGATCTTTCCATCGTCGGTGTTTACGGCCTTGACGAGCGCTTCGGTCTTGTCGAGGAAACCCGCCACAATATGCGGCTCAAACTGCAGATCGTCAGCCAGTCGCGCGAAGCGATCTACGTGGCCGACCACACCAAGATCGGCGCGCCGGGTCGCTACCAGTCGATCCCCTTCAAGGATATCGGCACCTTCGTCACCGACGAACAGCTCGCGCCCCATTTTACCGCTCTGCTCTCGGAAGCCGGCACCAACGTGCTTTACCCCGACGCGGCGGAGAATGCATTTCCTGCAGCAGAGGCACATAATCATGAGTGACATTGCCCACGTCATCATTCTCGGCGTCGACGGGCTTAGACCCGACCAGATCAATGCCCTCACCATGCCGAACCTTCACGCCCTCAAGCAAAGGGGTGTCGTCAGCAGTGATCATCGCACAGTGTTTCCAAGCGAAACGCGCGGCGCGCTGTCGGCGCTGGCGAATGGTGCGAAACCTGAGAGTACCGGCGTATTGGGCAATGATTTCTACGCCCGCAGCGGCGGTAGCAGACTTGCCGGCACCGACACCATTCACGATTGGCGATATGGCGAGGCCCATTATGCCGGCGGCATGGTGCGTACGGTCAATCTCAGTGAAACGCTTGCCAAAGCCGGTAAATCCTTCGCCGTCGTCACGTCGAGCGGTCAAGGCTCGTTCACTGCGCTCAATTGGAAAGGCGCCGAGCTCGGCCAAACGGGTTTCAATGTCCGTCATCCGCAGCTTGCCTTCCCGCATGATCTCGCCATCGACATCACGGCGCGTCACAAGGTCCCCAGCACCGGCTTCGAACGCGGCGCGGAGGCAAAGGCCGTCGATATCTTTATCAACTCCATCTGGCCGGCCAGGAAGCCGAGCGCCTCGATCATCTGGTTGACCGAGGTCGATAGTGCATCCCATCTTCATGGCCTCGGCGCCGAGGGGCAGCTTGAAAGCCTGCGCCAGTGCGATGCGGCCATCGGCGCTCTGCTCGATTGGCGTGAACATCAGCCGGAGCGCGACGCAATCGCCGTCTTCATCACCTCCGATCACGGCCACTCGACGTCGTCGCAGTTCATCAATCTCGACGATGCCTTCAAGGCGGCCGGAATTCGTGCGGCCACCCGCCTCGACGACGGCATAGACATCATATTCCGTCGCGGCAGAGCGCCGGGCCTGTGGTTGCGCAAGTATGACCGGGGCCTCCTGCAAGCGGCCTTCGATGCTGTCGTGGCACAAGACTGGTATGGAGCCAGTTTCACCCGCGCCATCGAGCCCGGTTCGCCCCATGGAACCATCGAGGGTACGCTGGCGCTGGAGCTGACCGGCGCCGCGCATTACCGCGCACCGGATCTATACATCAATCTTGCCGGGGACGACGAGCCCAATGAATTCGGCATACGAGGCAAATCGATCTGCGATGTGGGCAATTACAAGATCGAGGTCGGCGGTGGTACGCATGGCGGCCTGCATCTGGCCGAGCTGACGGCCGTGCTGATTGCCGATGGCGCCGGGCTCAAGGCCGGCGGTCAAATCGTCACCACTCGCACCGGCATTACCGATCTCGCGCCGACGAGCCTGCATATGCTGGGCGTTGCGGCGCCAGACACGATGACCGGTCGCGTGATGCATGAATTGCTGGAGAACGGCGAACCGGTTTCCGCTCCAGTCCTTGAAGAATTTACAGCCACGGCTCAGGGGAAGACCTCGCACCTGCGCTTTGGCCGCATCGGGTCACAAAGCTATGTCGACGAGGCTTGGGCCTCGCAGGCAGCTGCGGCGTCCAGCCATTCGACAAGGCTCGTCGGGTCGCCAGCCGAGTAAAGAGTACCGTTTCTAGAACCCATCGCGCTGCGGGGTGATCTCGCGGCGTCCATCGATCGCGCCAGCCTGCCGAAATCCTCTTCGGCCGGTAACGGCGAAGCCATGCCGCGGGCAAGCGGCCTCATCGGAGACCTCAATGCACACGACCCTGAAGACCGTCACTCATGCCGCCCTGATCGGCAGCCTCCTGCTCGGCGTCACCTCATCTGCGCTAGCTCGGGATACCACCATCAACGTTGCCGTTCAGTCGATGGGCACGGCCGGCTCGATCGAAATCAACGAAAATAACGGCACCGCGGCACGTAAATTCCAGAACTCGGTGTTCGAGCAGCTCATCGCTCTTAATCTGCAAGACCCCAATCTTGCATTCAAACCCGGTCTGGCGACCGAATGGAAATGGATTGACGACAAGACGCTCGAATTCAAGCTGCGTCCGAACGTCAGGTTCCATAACGGCGATATCATGACCGCCAAGGACGTCGCCTTCTCCTTCTCCGACGAACGCTTCGGCTTGCTGCCCGAGCAGGTTGCAGCTCGCGACAAGGGTGAAACCAACTTCACCCGCCCCGATGGCAGCAAGGGCATCGTACCGCCGGCGACGGTTGCCGCCAGCCGTGCCTCCGAATGGCCATTGCTCGATCATGTCGAAGCCGTCGATGATCTCACTGTTCGTATCGTCATGAAGAAGGCGACTCTTGATACGGAGGCTCGCCTTGCCCGCGTCAATTATGCCGGCATCATCTCCAGGCGCGGCTTTGTGGAAGCTGCAAGCTGGAACGCCTGGGCAGCCAAGCCGATTGCAACAGGCCCGTACAAGGTCGAAAAGCTGGAGCCCGGTTCAGCCGTTCACATGGTCGCCAATTCCGACTACTGGGGCGGCAAGCCTCCGATCGACAAGCTCAATATCCTTATCGTGCCGGAAGCTGCCAGCCGCGTGAACGGACTGATGTCAGGTGAGTACGACATCATATCCGATGTCGGCTCAGACCAGGTTCCGATGATCGAGGGATCGCCCGATTTCAAAGTCGTCGGCGGACCCGTCGCAAATGTTCGCTTCATCGCGCTTGACGAAAACAATGGCCCGCTCAAGAACGTCAAGGTACGTCAGGCGCTCAGCCATTCGATCGACCGGAAGACCATTGTCGACGCTCTCTGGGGCGGCCGCACCGCAGTCCCGCAAGGGTTCCAGCATCCGCTATTCGGGGATCTCTTCGCCACCGATCACCAGACCTCAAGCTATGATCCGGAGCTCGCGAAGCGGCTGCTGGCCGAGTCCGGTT
The DNA here is from genome assembly GCF_016429255.1 of Rhizobium sp. ASV8. Classification (GTDB taxonomy): domain Bacteria; phylum Pseudomonadota; class Alphaproteobacteria; order Rhizobiales; family Rhizobiaceae; genus Rhizobium. The sequence continues at coordinate 34,536 of NZ_JAELUG010000030.1, read as the reverse complement.
ATAAGGGCGAGCCGATCACCTATCGCGTTCACAATAACTACTATCCCAACGAACTGACCATCGCACAGTACAACCTCGAAAACCTGCGGGCCATCGGCTTCAATATCGACTTCTCCGTCATCGACAATCCCAATGACCCGAGCCCCGACCGCATGATGCAGGATCTTTCGAACACGGCCTATTTCGCCTTCCCGGCAGCGCTTCTCGCCAACAACTGCCCGAACGGCGTTTACAATTCCAAGACCAATCCGAAGGCCGGCATGTGGCAGAACGACGAGTTCGACCGCCTCTGCAACGTGCTCAACACCTCCACCGACCGTGCCGAGGTCAAGAAAGCCTTCTCACGCGCGCTCGACATCATCGAGAATGAAGATCCCGGCATGATCGTGCTGCACCAGAACGCCATTCTTTACGGCAAGAAGGCCAATATCGAATGGGCGCCGTCCGCCATGTTCGCGATGGATTTCACGCCCGGCCATTTCGCCGTCAAGAACTAGAAAGATCAAGCGGGCGGGCGCTTCGGCGCCTGCCCGCCGCATTCCCGACCCTCCAGGACGAATCTTGTGACCAACCATTTCATGCGGCAGCCCCTCCCGATCGATATGAGCAGCGGTAGCTGGAGCCATTTTTGCGATGTGCCGCCCGCCGATACCAAGAATGGACGCATCTATGCCATTGGCGATATCCACGGCCATCTCGATCACCTCCTGGCCATGCAGGCGGCGATCGATGCCGATCGCGCAAGGCATCCCGTCGAGCGCGCAACCATCGTCTACCTGGGAGACCTGATCGATCGCGGACCGCATTCCCGGTCGGTCATCGAGCAGGTCGCTGCCCAGCAAAGCGCCGCCGGCGACACGACGGGCGTCGTCTGCATCAGCGGTAACCACGATGCGTGGCTCAATGAGTTTCTGACCGACGCAACCATCCTGCCGCTCTGGGGCCGCAAGGGCGGGCTTGAGACCCTGGCATCCTATGGCTTTCCTCCCGAGGAGGTCCTGTGCGCGATGGCCGATCCCGTGGCGGCCGAAGTCCTGCGATTGGCGCTGATTGCCCGCATGCCTCAGCACCACAAGGATTTTATCGCCGGACTGCCGCTATCTCATCAGCAGGACGGCTATTTTTTCGCCCATGCCGGCGTCAATCCTGATCGCAGTCTGACGAACCAGCGCAAGGAAGACCTGACATGGATCCGAGACCCGTTTCTGACTTCGATGACGGACTTTGGGAAGGTCGTGGTGCATGGCCACACGTCAGGCGCTTCCGTCGAAAGCCTGCCCAATCGCATCAATGTCGACACCGGAATCTACGCAACGGGTGTTTTGAGCTGCGTGGTGCTCGAAGGTGCCGCACGGCATCTCATCACCGTCGATCGTAACGTCCTGCGCAAATTGCGCGAGCAGCAGATGGAACCGCAACATGGCTGACACTGGCCCGCTTGTTCAGATCTCCAACCTCTCTGTCGATTTCAGCAGCAGGCATAACGTTGCGCGCGCCCTGCACGGCGTCAGCCTGTCTGTCCATCGTGGCGAGACGCTTGGCATCGTCGGTGAAAGCGGCTGTGGCAAGTCGATCACCTGGATGGCAAGCCTTGGCCTGCTTGGCGCCAATGCCCGGGTCGAAGGTTCGGTGAAACTGAATGGCCGCGAACTCCTCGGATTGGCTGAACCGGAGCTCAATGCGATCCGCGGCGGACGCGTCGCCATGATTTTCCAGGATCCGGCCAGCTCCCTGAACCCGCTGCACCGGATCGGCTGGCAATTGACCGAAGCCCTGGCGCTGCATCGAAACCTGCATGGCGCGGCAGCCCGCAAGGAAGCGGAACGCCTGCTCGACCGTGTCGGCATTGCCAATGCCTCTCGCCGTATGGGCGAATATCCGCATGAGTTTTCCGGTGGCATGAACCAGCGCGTAATGATTGCCATGGCTTTGGCCGGCGATCCCGAGCTTCTGGTCGCCGATGAACCGACGACGGCGCTGGATGCGACCATTCAGGCGCAGATCCTCGACCTGCTCGATGATTTGCGCCGCGAGCGCAACATGGCGCTCGTGCTGATTTCTCACGATCTCGGCATGGTATCGGAAATGACCGAGCGCGTCGTCGTCATGTATTGCGGTCGTGTCGTCGAGGACACGCCGACGACAGCGCTGTTTGCCGGGCCTGCCCATCCCTATACGCGCGGCCTGATCGCCGCCTTGCCGGATCTCGAAGGGCCGCGCCGCAGGCTGATAGCAATCCCCGGCACGGTGCCGCCGCCAGACCGTCTGCCGTCCGGCTGCCCCTTCTCCCCGCGCTGTTCCCTGGCGATGCAAACCTGTTCGCTTGCCGTGCCGACACTCCGGGCGGTGGGCGACCAGATCACGCATCGCGCTGCCTGCATGCTCATACCACCATCAATCGTGCCGACGCATGTCGCAGCAGGGGCCATTTCATGAAGGGCATGCTCGAAGTCCAGAATCTGAGCCGCACTTTCAAACAGCGCGAACGCGGCCTGTTGTTCTCCGCGACCAAGCGACTGAAAGCGGTCGATGGCATTTCCTTCACCGTTGCACCTGGCGAAATGCTTGGCATCGTCGGCGAGAGCGGCTCCGGCAAGTCGACGACTGCCCGGCTACTGCTTGGACATATTCCAGCAAGCGGCGGCGAGATCCGCTTTGGTGGCGAGCGGGTCAGCGCCAGGGTGGACGCCAATTGGCGTCGCATGCGCCGGCGCATGCAAATGGTCTACCAGGATCCGCTTGCAGCGCTTGATCCTCGTATCCCTGTGGGGCGCCAGATCGAGGAACCGCTCATCGTCCATCGACCGGAACTCCCGGCTGCCGACCGCAGCGCGCTCGTTGCGGAGATGATGGAGCAAATCGGCCTGCTTGCCCATCATGGCAATCGCTATCCGCATGAAATGTCGGGCGGTCAGCGCCAGCGCGTGATCATCGCCCGCGCGCTCGTCACCGGTCCGGAACTGCTTGTCTTCGACGAGCCCGTTTCAGCGCTCGACGTATCCGTACAGGCGCAAGTCCTCAACGTACTCGAGGATATTCGTGCCCGTAGCGGTTTCACCGGCGTGTTCGTCAGCCATGACCTCAAGGTGATCCGTCAGATCGCCGAGCGTGTCGCCGTCATGTATCTGGGGCGTATCGTCGAGATCGGAGATGTCAACGATATCTTCTCCAATCCGGCCCATCCCTACACGCGGGCGCTCGTCTCAGCTGTGCCTGTACCGGGACGCAGCCGGCGCAGTCGCATCGTGCTGAACGGTGATCCACCGAGTGCGATAGATATGCCCAGAGGCTGTCCGTTCCATACCCGTTGCCCGGAGATGCGCGCCGCCTGCCGTTCTATCCGTCCCGAACTTGTTGGGAAGGGCGGACGAGCCGCGGCATGCCACCTGGTCAACAACCCTACCCTCTCCGGTATGGAGGCGGTGTGAGCATGGCGCAGTTTATTCTCTCCAGGCTTTTGCGGGCGTTGATGACGTTGTTCATCATCGTTACCTTTGCCTTTTTCGTGATGCGTCTGTCGGGCGATCCGCTTAGCCGGTTTTTCGACGTCTCGACGACCCCGCCTGAGGTCATCGAGGCATTCCGCCGCCAATGGGGTCTCGATCAGCCGATCTGGGTGCAATTCTATAAATATCTGGGCGCCGTACTTCACGGCGATCTCGGCAATTCGATGCGCGAGAACCGGCCTGCCCTTGATGTCGTACTTGACCGGCTTCCGGCAACACTCGCCATCATGGCACCCACGCTACTCCTGAAGACCTTACTCGGTCTCCTGGCAGGGATCACCGCCGCTCTGCATCGCAATTCCGTGTTCGATCGGCTGATCATGTCGATTTCGGTGCTGGGCTTTACCGTACCGACCTTCGTTCTCGCCCTTGTGCTGGCACTTGTCTTTGCGGTTCAATTGCGGTGGCTGCCGTCCGGCGGCTATGCGACCCCGCTCCACATGGTATTGCCCGTCGTCACGCTGTCCATCGCTGGTGCAGCGGTCATTGCGCGCTATGCCCGTTCGGCCATGGTCGAGGTGCTCGGGCAACCTTTCGTAAGGACCGCCCGCGCCAAAGGTGTGCCATGGACCAAAATCGTCGTTCGCCACGTCTTGCTCAACGCCGCCGTGCCCATCGTGACCATTTTCGGCTTCATGCTCGGCTCGATGGTTGGCGGCGCTGTCGTGGTCGAAAGCGTGTTCTCATGGCCGGGGATCGGTCGCCTGCTGATTTCCTCGGTCACCTCGCGCGACCTTGCCGTCGTTCAGGTCATCCTTCTGCTCATCGGCGCGATGATGGTCGTGTCCAATTTTCTTATCGATCTCCTCTACGGCGTCATCGACCCACGCATGCGCGCCCCGCAGCAAGCCGAAACATAGGAGCATTACCGATGTCTGCCGAAATCGAACACGCAGCACCCCTTGGCAGCGTTGTACGGCGCAAGAGCGGTCTTAGCGCCTTCTTTTCCGCCTGGCCGCCGCTGGTACTGATTGCGATTTTCTGGCTCGCGCTGATGCTCTTCGTCGCGCTGTTCGCCTACTGGTTGACGCCTTATGATTTCATGGCCACCAACGTTCTGGCGCGCCTTCGCCCGCCTGCCCTGTTTGGCGGCTCATTCGCACATCTTCTCGGAACCGACCAGCTCGGGCGCGACGTGTTTTCCCGCGTCATAGCTTCGATCCGCATATCGATCATCATCGCGGTGGCCGCCACCATCATCACAACGGCCATCGGGGTGACCTTGGGATTTCTCGCCGCCTATTTTCGCGGCTGGGTCGACCAGGTGATCCTTATGATGGTCGACGCGCAGTTGGCCATGCCTTTCATGATCATTGCCATTGCCGTACTGGCGTTTCTTGGCAATTCCCTCGTTATCTTCGTGCTGCTGCTAGGCCTCAACGGCTGGGAGGTCATCACCCGCATCGCGCGGAGCCTTGCCATCTCCGCCAACGCCCAGGGCTATGCCGTGGCGGCGCGCGACATCGGCGCCTCGCCGGCTCGCATCTACCTCAGGCACATTCTTCCCAATATCGCGACAACGATCATCGTCGCCATGACACTCAATATTCCCGGCGTCATCCTGCTCGAGTCGAGCCTCTCCTTCCTTGGGATCGGCCTGCAACCGCCGCAAACCAGCCTTGGCAACATGGTCGGTTATGGTCGCGACTACATCCAATCCGCACCCTGGATCATGCTGACGCCGGCAGTCATCATCGTGCTGACGACGCTGTCGGTATCGATCGTCGGAGACTGGCTGCGCGACAGGCTCGACCCCACCCTGCGCTGACCGACTTTACCGACGCCTGCGACCATTTTCGCGGTGTCCAAGCACGAGCATCAGCACCGCTGAGCAGTAAAGTATAAAGCTACTCAAAATGAGCCTCTACGACTTCAGCAAAAGATGCGATGCTTGCGGCAAGCCATGCCCCTCAGCGATTCCCTCAAGGACTAAAATGCGTCGTCTTATCGTTTCCAGCATCCTCAGCATCCTCAGCACCCTCATGGCCACCGCGGCATTTGCCCAGCAGGCAGACCACTATACGGCAATGAGCAATACCGCCATGAGTGTCACTGGCGACGTCTGGATGGATGATTTCAGCATCAAGTTCGAAAATGGCGAGACGCTGGAATTTTCCAACCTTGTCGCAGATCATTTCAACGTCGACGGCCGCTCGGTGCCCGGATCCGTCTACCGCGTCAAAGAGCCGGCCGATCCGGAGCTGCAAAATGGCAACCAGCTCTGCGGTTCAGGCGATGTCACCTTTGTCGCCACATGGGCCGACGGTGAGGGCACGACGGCAATTGCCGTCTTCACGAGCGAGCGAGCCCCCAAGAGCAATGGGCAGATGTGCGCTCTGTATTCGTATGAGGATCAGAAGTAGCGCGGGGATCAAGCGGTCGACTTCGATCGAACTAGCATGTCGACCAGCATTCAAGCCTGTCAGGTAGACCGGATTGCTGAACGACCTCAATCGTCAGTGGCTATCCGGTTCATGCATCGTCCGGGGAATATCCCGCTTGCCGTGAAGCACGCGCCATACATCGACATAGTCCGTTTGATCACGGTAAAAAACGACATAGGGATATCGCTGTAAGGAAACACTGCGCAGTTCAGGCAATCCCAGCTCATATCCAAATCGCGGAGACCCTGCCTGCGGATGCCTTGCGATGAGATCATAGGCAACCTCGAGAGCATCGATAAAGCCGAGAGCAAGTTCAGCGCCGGATTCCTGCATATAGTAATCGACGGCTGCCTCCACGTCGCTTTGGGCCAGGTCTCGCGGGATAACGGTCTTGAGCGTCACTTGTCAGCGGTCACTTGCCACGACCGCCCACGCGATCGCGCAGATCGGTGAAGTAGCGCTCGTCGGCGGGAGCGCCCTGGACCGACGAAGCTCCGTCAAGCAGAAGGCTGCGCAAGTTCAGGCGATCTTGATCACGACGGATCAGTTCGCGAATATATTCGCTGCTCGTCCCGTAGCCACCGCCGGCGACTTGTTCATCGACGAAGCTCTTGAGGTGATCAGGTAGAGAAATATTCATCGTGCTCATTTGGAAACAATAGCTGAATGGCAAAAAATGGCAAGCTTGTCGCTGTGCCGCCGTTCATGGGCGTTGACGGGCATCATTGCCGCTCAGCCTTGTGAACAATGCCCATTCGCTCCGATGTTGCAGACCCCGGGGCCTAACGATTTGAAGCTCCGCGATGTCACAATCCTACTGGATACACCGGGCCTCGCGATCAAACAGATGCAGCTGTTCTCGATCGATGGCGAGGCCGACGGGCTGACCGACTCTCATTTGAACATTGCCCGGCAAGCGGACGGTCGTGAGCTGATTGCCATCATGCATGACATAGGCATAGGTATCTGAGCCGAGCCGCTCGATAACATCGATCTTGCCGTCCAGATTGCCCTCCCCCGGCGCCACGATACCGATATGCTCGGGCCGGGCGCCAAGCCTGACGACTTCGGCCGGCGCCTTGGGAAACTGTAGCAGGCCGCCGGAGGCGATCTTCAGCCCTGCAGCCGTCGGCTCGACATCGTAAACATTCATCTTCGGCGACCCGAGAAACTGTGCAACGAAGAGATTGAAAGGCTTCTCGTAAAGATCGATGGGCGAGCCGATTTGCTGGATCTCGCCATCCTTCAAGACGACGATCTTGTCGGCGAGCGTCATCGCCTCGACCTGATCGTGGGTCACATAAATCATCGTCGCGCCAAGCCGCTGGTGCAGCCTGGCAATCTCGATGCGCATCTCTGCCCGTAACGCGGCATCCAGGTTTGACAAAGGTTCGTCAAAGAGAAATGCGACGGGGTCGCGGACGATGGCGCGACCGATGGCGACGCGCTGGCGTTGGCCGCCGGACAATTCCTTGGGCTTGCGGTCGAGATAGCTTTCGAGACGCAGTGATGCCGCCGCCGCCTCGACGCGCCGTTTGATCTCGGCGCGCGGCGTGCGTGCCACCTCAAGGCCGAAGGCCATGTTCGCCCGCACGGTCTTGTGCGGATAGAGAGCGTAGGATTGGAAGACCATGGACAAGGCGCGGTCCGCTGGACCGAGGTCGGTCACATCCTCGCCGCCGATCAGGATTTGGCCGGAGGTGACCTCCTCCAGACCGGCGACGAGGCGCAGCAGCGTTGATTTCCCGCTGCCGGAGGGGCCGACGAAGACGACGAATTCGCCGTCCTCGATCCGCAGGTCGAGCCCGCGGATGATGTCCAATGCACCAAAGGATTTTTTGACATTGTTCAGTTCGATAACGGCCATGTCGATCTCTCCGCAGCTTCAAGCCTTGACGCCGCCGGCACCAAGGCCGCCTTGCCAGAAGCGCTGCATGACGATGAAAGCTATAATGACGGGAACGATGCTGATCAGAGCACCGGCCAGCACGAGGGTGAAAAGCGCGGCGCCGCCGCCGGAGCCGACCGTCGCCGTCGCATGCCACTGCGCCAGACCAACGGTGACGGGAAAATATTCCGCCGAACTCAGGACGACGAGGGGCAGGAAATAGTTATTCCAGGTCGCGACGAAAGAGAGGATCAGCACGGTGGCAAAGCCGGGCATCAACAGACGCAGGGCCAGCGAGAAGAAGATATGAAGCTCCCCCGCCCCATCGACCCGGCCAGCATCGATCAATTCGTTCGGTATCGCGTCGTCGGCGTAGACACGCATCAGGAACACGCCCGGCGGATAGACAAGGGACGGCAGGATCACGGCCCAGGGCGTATTGACGATACCGACCTTTGACATCAACAGGAACAGCGGCACGACGAGGGCCGTCTGGGGGATCATGACGGCACCGAGGATGATCGCGAAGATGAGCCGTTTGCCGCGGAAGTCGTATTTTGCAAGCGCATATCCGGCCATGGTGGAAAACAGCGCAGCGCCGATGCCGGCCGTCGTCGCGTATATGATGGTATTGAGCAGCCATCGGGAAAATATACCGCCCTGGAAGCTGAAAACCTGTCTTATGTTCTCAAACAGCTTGAAGTCGCTTGCGAACCAGAGGCCGAACGTCGTGAAGAGATCATTGTTCGATTTCGACGCCGATACCAGGACATAGAAAAGCGGCAACGCGGTATAGAGCCAGATGACCAGCAGGATCGCCGTCAACATCCAACGGTTGCGGCGAAACGAAGAAGAGCGCCTGGACTTGCCGACAATGGTCATGCATTGCCCCTGCGGTTGACGATCAACATGAATGCATAGGAAATGACGGCCGTCACGGCACCGAGGACGAAGGAAACGGCCGCGGAATAGTTATATTGCTGATTGGCGAAGGCAAGCGTGTAGGCATAGTAGTTCGGCGTATAGGAATTGGTGATGCTGAGCGGTGCCAGATTGCGCAATAGGTAGGGCTCCGAGAAAAGCTGCAGTGAACCAATGATCGAGAAGATGATGGTGACGACGACCATAGGGGCAATCAGCGGAAGCTTGACGCGCAGCGCATAGACCAGACTGCTGGCCCCATCCATGGATGCCGCCTCTTCGAGATCCGTCGGGATCGCCTGTAGCGCGGCGTAGTAGATGATCATTTGGTAGCCGGTATATTCCCAATTGGCGATATTGGCGATCGACGGCAAAATGGCATTCGGGCCGAGGAAATTCGGCGCCGGAAGCCCAATGGTGTTCGCAAGCTGGGTGAATGGACCGAAGGCTGGACCATAGAGATAGCCCCAAATCAATGTGGCGATCACAGCGGGAACGGCGTAGGGCAAGAACAGGCTGATCCGAAAAAAGCTCTTGGCATAGACCGTGCCGCTATCGAGGATCAGCGCGATCAACAGGGCAATCGCGACCATTCCGGGGATCTGGATAGTGGCGAACTTCAGGAGCACGACGACACCCTGCCAGAACTTCGGGTCGCCCAGCGCACGCACGAAATTGTCCGCTCCGACGAACTTGGTGCCGGCGACCACGGTCGTCTTATAGACCGCGAGGTTGAGGGCATAGAGCATCGGCGCGATCAGAAAGGCTGCGAACAACAGCACGAAAGGTGCAAGAAAGAGAAAAGGCGCCAGCTTCTTGCCTACGCGTCGATGACGTTTGCGGCTGATAGGACCGGCCATCTGCTTTGTCTCCGGCTGCGAAATGGGCCCGCGCCGAAGCGCGGGCATTGCGAAGGGGCATGCGAGTGCCTGCAACCCGCATGCCGGTCGTCACCCCTTGGAGACGGTGTAACCCTGATCGGAGCAATAGGCGCTGACACCTTCCTGCAGGCGATCGAAAGCATCTCCGAGCGATCCCTTGCCTCCGATGGACGCGGACAGCTCCTGCTGGACCTGGCCGGCGAGATAATCCTGGAAGGGTGCATACTGGAAAGACGAGTCGACGTGCTTGGCTGCCTCGACAAAGACTTCGTTGACCGCCTGGCCGCCATAGAGATCGTATTTGTGATTGATCAACTCGGGATCAGCCACAAGCTCCTTGAGCACGGGGAAGAGGAACTGTTTGGTGTTCCAGAGGCGTGCGGCCTGCGGATCTGCGCCAAGGAACATCGCAAGCTGCGTTGCTTCCTTCGGATGCTTCGAGGTCTTGAACACCGCGAAGGTCGATCCGCCCAGATTGGCGGTGACATATTTTCCTTCGTCCCATTGTGGCAATGGAGCGGCGCGCCAATGACCATTGCTCTTCTTGGCAAATTGCGGAATGAACACCGCCCCCCAGGCGCCGGTCATCCAAGAGGCATAGGTGCCCTCGTCAAGTCCGGTGAACCAGTCGGTCGTCCAAACCGGAGTCTTGACGCCCACGGCCTTCGCATCGATCAGATCCTGCCAGAAGGCAGCCCATTTCTTAGCGATTGCATCGTTCAGATTAAGCTTGAGATCGGTGCCCTTCAGCTCGAACGGCTTCCAACCGGCCTGCGCCAGCAGCGCGATGACCCAACCACCGTCGGCGGTGCCGCCGAAGTTGGTGAGATAGGTGTCCGGCGAGACCTTTGTCAGCGCTTTCGAGCTTTCGGCAAAGGCAGCCCAGGTCTTCGGCACTTCGATCTTGTGTGCGTCCAAAACGTCGGCGCGGTAGAGAATGCCCATCGGGCCGGAGTCCCAGGGGATGCCGTAAACGGCGTTGCCGTCGGATGCAGAGGCCCATGTCCAGTCGATGAACTTGTCCTTGACGTCGTTTGCACCGTGCTGGCCCATGTCGAGCAGTGCCTCGAGCTGGCGGAAGCCCGGAATATTGGTGAACTCGACCTGACCAACATCAGGCAGACCGGTGCCGGCCTGAATAGCATTGCGCAGCTTGACGTATTCATCAGGCCCCTGCCCGGCATTCTCGAGCTTGACGCTGATATGCGGAAAGGCCTTGGTGAACAGATCGATCTCCGCCTGCGTGTTCGGCGTCCAGGCCCACATCGTCAGCTCGACCTTCTCCTGCGCCATGGCTGGCGCACCGAGACCGGACAAGGCCACTGCGGCCGCACCTGCGCCGGCCGCCTGCAGCAACTGGCGCCGGTTCAAGGCTATCTGGATGGCGTCTCTTTTCATGTCGTTGGTCATTGCATGTCCTCCCACATTCGGCGGAACCGCACCCTCCCGGATCGGCTCTTTCGTGATGATGCGCAATTCATCATGCGCAATTTTCGTTGTCAATTGCGCAATTTGCGTATTTATGCAATTTTTATCGCAATTTTCGCGTATGTGGTCGTGACAGAGCCGTTGATATCGATGTCCGGGGATGGATTTCTCTCGGGAATCCCATGATTATCAAGGCAAATTGAAGGGTAGGCATTTGACTCGTTCATCCAAGTCCAACGCAAATCAGCTCGAAATTGCCAAAGCGGCGGGGGTTTCCGTCAGCACGGTATCACGTGCGCTGTCCGATGCGCGAGGGATCAGCGACGAGCGCCGCATGCAAATTCGCAAGATAGCGGAGGATGCCGGGTATTTCGGCAAGGCTCGAAACACCGCGGCACCGACCAAGCATCTGCGGGCCTACGTGACCGGCAGCCTTGCCACCGGCGGATTGGCTCCCTTCTATGAGGCCGTTATTGCCGGGCTGCGCGATAGCTCCAATGAGGGCGGCTTCAGCCTTTCGATCCGCATGGTGGATGAGACCTCGCTCGGTCCGCATCGCATGGCACGCGACCAGGAACAGGAAGAGGCAAACGCGACGATTTTTGTCGGCATCGATCTGAATGACGGACTTGCCAACTATTTCCTGAACGGCAGCCATCGCGCGATACTTGTAAACGGGTACGATCCCGAGATGCGCTTCGACTGCGTCGCGCCGAATAATTTTTACGGCGCACGAATGGCTGGACGAGCTCTGCTCAAGGCCGGACATAGAAAATTGCTTTACATTCATGACCATACGCGGTGGACCACGACACAGCGCCGACGCGGCTTCTATGCGGCCCTTGAAGACTTTCCCGACGCGTCATGCAGCTCGATCGGGGTCGCCAACGGCGTCGACACCGCGCTGCTTGCGGAAGTCGAGCGGCGGGCAAAGGGGGAGACAGACTGGACAAGCGTGTTCTGCGCCAATGATATGGGCGCCTTCCGCCTGATGAATGCGTTGGAAGCAGCCGGGCTCAACGTTCCTGGCGAGATTTCCGTTATCGGCTTTGACGACTTGCCCTATGCAGCAATGATGCATCCGCGACTGACGACCATGCGGGTCAATTGTCTTGAGATGGCCCGCCAGGCGATCCTGCTCGCGCAGCGACGGATCGCAGAGCCTGACGCCATGCCCGTCCAGCTGGAATGCGCCGTCACGCTGCAGCCCGGCGCAACGATTGCGCAATTTGCGTAAAAGAAAGAAATATTCGTTCCTATATTGCGCAATTTGCGTTTCCATGCGATTTCATCGGGCGAATGACCTCGTTGCCATTCAGCATTTGCGGACACCGTTCCGCCAGGAGTTCGCAATTGCCGTCCCTCAGACATCCGACACTCGCGCCTAGGCTCAGTTTTGCTTTCGGCCCGCTCGCCATAGAGACGTTGTTTTCTCCCGGAGATCTGCATCGGCTGCAAAACTGCTGTGACATCGTGTCGAAGGAGCCTCTCACCGAGTTTCAGAGCGAGATCGCGGGGGCGCAACTTGCCGATACGGATATACTGATTACCGGATGGGGCTGCCCACCCATTGACGAAACCGTGTTGGAAACGGCGTCCTCTCTGAAGTTCGTCGCGCACGCAGCGGGATCGGTGAAGCATCTTATCGGGTCGGCGGTCTTCGAGAAGGGCATTGCCGTCACGAATGCTGCCGCAGCCAATGCGGTTCCGGTCGCAGAATTTGCGCTTGCCGCGATCCTGTTTGCCAACAAGAGTGTCTTCCGCTTCGCGCAGCTCTATCGGCAACAGCGGCGCTCCCTCGAGCTGCATCAATCCTTCGATGGCGACTGCGGCAGCTGGCGCAGGAAGGTCGGTATGGTCGGCGCCTCGCGAATTGGCCGCCGCGTGCTGGAGCTGCTTCGCCCGCACGATATGGAAGTCTTGCTGTACGATCCGCTCGTCACTGCCGCCGAAGCCGCGCAATTGGGCGCCCGGCTGGTGTCTCTCCCGGAGCTGATGGCGCGATGCCAGACCATTTCGCTGCATGCGCCTCTTCTAACCGCGACACAGCATATGATCAGTGGCGAAATGCTTCGGCTGATGCCGGATGGTGCAACACTGATCAATACTGCGCGGGGCGGCCTTATCGATCAGGCGGCACTCGAAGCCGAGCTCTCGAGCGGAAGACTATCGGCCATTCTCGATGTTACCGAACCGGAAGCACCCCCGCCGACATCCCCTCTCTATGATCTGCCGAATGTCGTCCTGACGCCACATATTGCCGGGGCGATTGGTAGTGAGCGCCAGCGCCTGGGTCGGCTCGTCACCGAGGAGATAGAGCGTTTCGTCGACGGCGCACCACTGCAACATGGCCTGACATTGGAAAGCCTGCGCTACCAGGCTTAAAACGCCGGATGTGCAGTTGTCTGAGACTTTGTATTGTGAGGATAGCCACATGACCGCATTCCCCTTCATTGCCCCTCGCCTCAACGATCCGCGGCTCACCCAGCGGCGGCAGTATGGCATGGTAATAGACGGCAAATCCGTTTCCGCTCTTTCTGGAGAGACAATCTCGCGCGAGAGCCCGGGCCATCCGGGCCACATCGTCAGCATCATCCCGAAAGGCAGCCGTGCGGATGCGGAATCGGCCATTGCCGCCGCACGCCGCGCATTCGACAATGGCCCATGGCCGCGGATGACAGGCGGCGAACGTAGCCGCATCATGAGCCGGGTCGCCGATCAGATCGAGGCGCATATCGAAGAACTCGCGACCATTGAAGCGCTTGAGGTCGGCAAGGCGATCGGCCAGGCGCGGGGAGAAATCGGTTTTGCCGTCAGCCTTTGGCGCTATGCGGCAGGACATGCCCAGGGACTAGAGGGCGAAGCGCATAATGATCTCGGGGCGAATACACTCGGCCTTATCCTTCGCGAACCCGCGGGAGTGGTCGGGCTCATCACGCCGTGGAATTTTCCGCTGCTGATCGGTTCGGAACGCATCCCCTGGGCGATCGGTGCCGGCTGCACTGTCGTCATCAAGCCGAGCGAGTTTACCTCGGGCTCGACGATCCGCATGGCCGAACTTGCGCTCCAGGCCGGCCTGCCCGAAGGCGTATTGAACGTCATCACCGGATACGGGGCGGATGTCGGACAGATTTTGGCAGAGCATCCGGATGTCGATGTCGTCAACTTCACCGGATCGCAGCGCGTCGGACGCCTTATCGGCGCCCTTGCAGGACAGAATATCAAGAAGGTCGGACTGGAGCTTGGAGGCAAGGGTCCCCAGGTGGTTTTTGCCGACGCGGATCTCGATGCCGCGGCAGCCAAGATATCCGGCGGCGTCTTTCATTGTTCCGGGCAGGTCTGCATCTCCGGCAGCCGTCTGATCGTCCATGAGAGCGTCGCGGACGCGCTCCTGGAAAAGGTTCAAGCGGTCGCCGCACAGATCGTCACGGGGGATCCGCTGGATGATCGTGTCAACGTCGGCGCCCTCATTCACCAGGCTCATCTGGACAAGGTCGCCGAATATGTCGCGCAAGGCAAGGCTGACGGCGCCCAGATATTGACCGGCGGCAGCAGGCTCGGCGACGCGGGTGCCTTCTATGCCCCGACGATTTTCACGGAAGTCACTCCGCGGATGACCATTGCCCAGGACGAGATTTTCGGCCCCGTGCTGACCACCTTTCGCTTCAAGGCCGCGGAGGACGCCATCCGCATGGCCAATGATACGCCTTACGGCCTGTCCGCCTGCGTCTGGTCGACGAATTTGTCGACCGCCCTCCAGGCCATCCGCCGCATCAAAGCAGGCAGAACCTGGATCAACGGCATGGGAGACGGCGCACCGCAACTGGCAATCGGCGGCTATAAGCAGAGCGGCGTCGGCCGCGAACTCGGCAAGCATGGATTTGATGAGTATTCGGAGCTGAAAAGCGTCCACGTTTCGCTCTCGGCTTTGCCGGGATAGAGCACCGTGAGAGAGAGGGTTCGGCAGGTTTGTCTGGGTTAACCTGCCACCGACGGCTGATCGGCCTGGCCTCTTTCGCGGCGCCGGAAGCAGGTTTTTGCTTCCGGCGTTGTCGCCTCGCCGCTCGTCATATCAGCGCTGCGGCAAGTTTCGGGCAGCATCACGAGCCAGGACTTTGTCGACGCCAAGGATCACTGCGCCGAGGGACACGATCAGCGTCGCAACGACGACCCATGGGAACGACGTCGGCCCCATTCGATCGAGCAATAATCCACCCCCGACGCCGGCGGTGGCAACAGCGCCGTTCCAAACCGTCGTATTCATGGATAGGGCGACATCCACGGTGTTCCCGGCAAACCGGGACAACATGGTCTGCGTCAACGTCGCAAAGCCGCCGAAGGCCAGCCCCCAGGCGAAAACGGCAGCATAGACTATTACCGGCATCGAACTGCAAATGCCAAGCAGCAATGCGGCGAGAGCGAAGGTACCAATGCTTGCAACGAGGAGAAGACGTAGCCAACGATCGACCGTTGCTCCGACGAACCACAGGCTCACAAAAGAACCGAGCCCGAAGATGAAAAGAACAGTATCTGCACTTGCCGACACGGCAGCCGATCCGAGAAAGGGTTCGATGTAGACATAGAGAATGCTGTGCGCCGCCACGAAAGTGAAAACGACGAGAAGCGCAGATGGAATTCCCGCCTTCAGAAAGATAGCGGCAAGGGATGGTCGTTCACTCTTCTTTTGCCCCGGAAAATCGGGCAGCACAATGAGGCCGCAGACAATGAGCAAGATAGCGATTGCCGACATCGTGCCGAATGCGCCTTGCCAGCCGATGATCCGACCCAGCAGGGCGCTGGCCGGCACCCCAAGTACGAGAGCAACCGCGGCCCCGGCGCCGGATATCGCGATTGCTCTCCCGCTCAGATGCTGCGGTGTCATGCGAACTGCATATCCGGCAAGCAACGACCAAACCACACCGCCGAACACGCCGGCAGCGAAACGTGCCATCAATGAAATCGGATAGTTCGTCGATAGCGCCGTGATCAGATTGACGATGGCGAAGCCGGCAATCGCGGCAAGCATCAATGGCTTCCTGCGCATTCCTCGCGTAACCGCCGTGACCGGAATGGCGGCGATCAACGCGCCACAAGCAAAGGCGGTAATGAACTGACCCGTCATACCTTCGGAAATGCTCAGACCTGTCGCCATCGACGACAATAGGCCGGCGGGCATGATCTCGGTCATGAGCGTGATGAAAGCGGCACCTGCGAGCGTCAGCAGTCCGGCCAGCGGCAGTTTGTCCGTCTGGCAGGAGACGCTGGCAGGCAAGCCGTCAGGCCTGATGCTTTGAGCCTCATTTCCAATCATTTGGGTGTTCCTTCACTAGATTTGCGAGGCGGCGCTGGCCCTTTCGGCCAGCTGTTGCGCGGCAAAATCAGACAGAGCGACCATTTCGACGACGAAGGTTAAGGGATCGCCTTTGAATGAAAAATATGCTTCAATTCATTTCACTTATGAATATTTGTCGCCCTTGGAGCAAGCATGGACCGCCTTGGCTCACTGGCTGCCTTCACGGAGGCCGCCGATTCCGGAAGCTTCACGGAGGCCGGCCGCAAGCTTGGCATTTCGGCATCTGCCGTCAGCAAGGCTGTGTTGCGCCTGGAAGAGAGATTGCGGACGAAGCTCTTCCACCGATCGACACGCAGCGTCACGCTTACGCCCGAAGGCCGCCTGTTTCTCGAACGGTGCCGGCGCATAGCAGCAGAGATGGAAGCTGCCGAACTGGATCTTGCCCAGATCCACGAGGCTCCGCGCGGCAGGCTTAAATTCAGCCTTCCATCGGCGGGAATGCCGTTCATGCCGATGCTGGCCGAGTTCCAGAAATGCTATGCGGAAATCGAGCTCGACATCGATTGCTCGGATCGGCTGGTCGATGTGATCGATGAGGGGTTCGACGTCGTGCTGCGCACCGGCAATGCAACGGATTCACGACTGATGTCACGCGTGGTCGGCACCTACCGCCAGATCGTCGTCGTATCCCCCGATTATCTCAATCAAAACGGCGTTCCCGAGACGCCCGAAGATCTGAAACGACATGCCTGCGTCATGTACCGGCAGTTCGCAACGGGCAGGCTTATCCGATGGCTTTTCCGCGACGGCGACACGGCGGTCGATGTCGAGCTCTCGGCCACGACGATTACCAACTTCCTTGAACCGCAGCTGGTCTTCGCACGGCAAGGGGCCGGCTTCGCCTTTCTGCCCGACTTCGCTGTCGAGGACGATCTCGCGCGCGGAACGCTGGTCAAAGTGCTCGATCGATACGTGGGAGACGCAACGACGCTACGCCTGCTGTGGCCGTCGAACCGGCATATGGCACCCAGGGTCCGCGTCTTCCTGGATTTCGTCGGGGAACAACTCGCTCTGAAATTGAGAGGTAGCGTATGATCGGTGCATCCAAGCCAACACGTCTTCCCTAACCATCACTCTTGGCGCGCATGACCATGCCAGCAAGTCGTCAGCTGGCCCTGGGCTCTACAACCCCTCCTCCCGCGCATAGGCGGTCAACAGATCGGGGAAATCCTTTTCCGGCGTCGCCTTCAGCAAAGCTCGTGTGGTGATGGCTTCGATGTGGTCGGTCATCAAGGTTCGCACCTTGTCACGGTTGGCCTCAGCGAGTGCGGCGATCAGTTCCCTGTGTTCAGAGACGGCACAATCTGGAGAATGTGGGCGCCCATAGAGCGAAAGGATGAGAGACGAGCGCGAAACGAGCTCGGTGACATAGCGCGACAACACGTCGTTCTCGGTCAGCGTGGCGAGCAGCACGTGGAATTCGCCGGAAAGCTGGATCGAGGTGGAGGCGTTGTTGGCCCTTGCATTGTCTTCCGCATCGACATGCGCCTCCAGTAGGCGGATCTGTTGCGGTGTCAGCTTGCCGACGAGCGTGTCCACCACCATCGCCTCCAATACGCTGCGCACCGCCAGGATGTTGCGGCCATCCTCGAGGCTTGGCTGCGCAACGCAGGCGCCCTTGTGCGGGCGCTGCTCGATCAGGCCTTCTCCATTGAGCCGGGCAAGCGCCTGTCGAACGATCGTCCGGCTGACGCCGAGCCGATCACCGATCGAATCCTCCGGCAGCTTCGTTCCGGCCGCCAGCGCCTGATCGAGGATCGCACGCTTTAAGGTGCGGTAGACGGCATCCGACTTGGAGACCGCGGACTTCGGTTTCTTGTCACTGAGATTGGGTGCCATGATGATCCTGAACTGAGATATCCGACGATATAAATGAGAAAAAATCCACTCATTCATGGGCCGAAGAATCCTATCCCCAACCCGATTCGAAGCCCTGTTGTGTCTATCGACCCAACTCGCGCCTATGTGAAAGCTCATCGCTTAGGACACCGTCGCGCGCGACGATGCGTCCGCGACGAATGACGGTTCGTTGCTGCGGCGTCAGCGCAACCGCTTCCGCAAGCGTACGAGCCGGAACGAGAACCACGTCGCCATGGCAACCGACCGATAGGCCGTGGTCGGCAAGTGCGATGCCCTCGGCGCCGCCAAAGGTGCAGATGCGCGCGGCCTCTGCCAAATCGGCATCGTTGGTCATGCCATTGCGTTGCGCCAGATACTTTGCCCGCTCCAGCATATCGCCACTGCCCCATGGCTCCCATGTACCCTGGATGCCGTCGGACCCTGAGGCCAATACCACGCCGGCTTCGCGCATCGCCCGCAGCGGCAGCGCCGGCGCAGTCGGGCTGCCGACCGTCATGATGGCGATGCCTTCGGCTGCTAGCAGGCCGATGAGCGCCTGCTGCCTTGCCCCATCCAGCATGCCGAGACAATAGGCGTGGCTGACCATGACCTTGCCGCGCATGGAAAGGGCGCGGGTTCTTTCGGCAATCAGTTCAAGGCAGAAAGCGCCAAGTTCGCCCGGCTCGTGCAGATGGATATCGACCGGCTTGCCATGACGGTCGGCAAGCGCAAAGATCGCATCCAGATGGCGCACCGGATCACGGTCGATGCTTGCCGGATCGATGCCGCCGACGATGTCGGCACCTGCCTCCAACGCCGCCTCCATCAGTTCAAGCGTGCCATGTCGTATCAGCATGCCGCTCTGCGGAAAGGCTGCGATCTGCACGTCGACCAGATCCCGGAAAGCGTTTCGCGCCTCTATGACGCCTTCTATATTCGAAATACCGATCTCCGTGTCGACGTCGACATGACTGCGGATATGCAGCACGCCAAGGGCAAGCGTCTGAAGGATCTGCCTAGCCGACTGCCGGCGCGCGTCGATGCCAAGCTGCCGTTTTGCCTGCCGGTCGGCGATAATCCGCTGGTTTCTTGTTGGGCCGACACGATTCTCAAACCAGTCCATACCGATCAGATTCTTGTCGAGATGCGTATGCGCCTCGACCAATCCCGGCAACGCGATATGGCCGATGCCGTCGATCTCGGTCACGACCCCGTCGGGTCGATCCTCGCAAAAGCGGCCATTTCGGATGTAGAGATCCGTTCGCTCTCCAGCGAACGGTCTGACATTGCGAATGAGAAGGTCGTTCATGGCTTGGTCTCCAATCAATCCTCGGAAGTGGGCGACGCCTTCACGCCAGCGCCATGCGCTCCATCATCCGATGGAAGGCGCGCTCGGCGCGGTCCAGAATGGCATTTTCGTCGTGATGCACCAGCCGCCTCGAGCGCATGAGCACCCGGCCGCCGACGATCGTGGTATCGACGTCTGCGCCATTGGCAAAGCGTGTGAGCCGCTGGACCGGATTGACCGGTGGCCAGAGATGCGGCTGCCTCATATTGACGAGGATGATATCGGCACGCTTGCCGACTTCAAGCGAGCCGATTTCCGCGTCCATCGAAAGCGCGCGTGCGCCCTCAATGGTCGCCATTTCCAGAAGCTGCATGGGTGGCAGAACGCTGTCGTCCTTGAAATGCCGTGCATGATAGCGATGGGCCTGAAACATATTGCGGAACATGTCGAAAGGGCGATCAGGGGCGGCGGCATCCGTGCCGAGTGACACCGTTACACCGGCCTCCATCAATTCCGGCGCGGGGCAGCGGCCGAACACCGACATCAGGGCACTCGGATTATGCGCGACCTTGGCGCCGGTCCGCTTCAGCGCGGCAAAATCCTCCTCGGTGAGCTCGATGCAATGCGCCAGCAAGGAGCGGTGGTCGAAGAGATCAAGCCGCGCCGCATTGGCGGCAATCGAACCTTCGCGATGGCCGTCCTGAATTAGCAGCACCCCCTTCTCGCGCGCGAGTGCGCGCGCCTGCCGAGACAAGTCAAATACGACCTCATTCTCCAGTTCCTTCGCATCGAAGACTGGGAGCGAGAGCGCTACCTGCAGGCAATCGTTGCGACCGGCCCAATCGTCGATGAGTTCTGCGCATACCGACAGCTGTTGCATTGGATCCACGACGATATTTGTATACGATCCATGTGTATAATTACGGTATAGATGGGCGCTGCTTGGCCGGTTCGGTCCGACGGCGAGCACCTCGCGCACGGCCATGTCGGCGATCGCGGCAAGGTGAGCTTGTGCGGCTTCGGGAGCTTCGGTACGCATGATATCGGGACCACCGCCGAACAACAGCGCTGCGGTCGTCGTGCCGCATCTGATGCGCTCAAATGCCGAGAGTGCTGCTTCCGCCGACCAGAATTCGATATCGGTGGCTTCAGCATAGATGCGCCCGGTCGTCTCCATCCACTGCTCGGAATCCTCGCCTAAGCCCTTGGTCAACATATGTCCGGCATGTGCGTGCGTGTCGATGAGGCCGGGCATTACCACCATGCCCGCCGCATCAATTCGTTCGACAGCCCCGCCTACGTCCGGCTGTAGATCTCCGATCGACGCGATACGACCACCCTCTATCAGAATATCCCCTTTTTCAAGAATGCGGCGCTCCGCATCCATGGTGACAACAACGCCATTTGTGATCAGAAGCGATTTCGTCATCCGGCCCTCCTCCCTCGTCATCAATGCAAGCCTTCCACGTCGCTTCGTGAAATCGAATCCCCGCACCTTGAAACTGTGCACATCATATGTATACTGAATTTCGGGAACAATCGTATACGCAAAATTCATTACAATGTATACGTGAAATGGGAGACTTACGTGAACAATTATGTAAAGACCCTTTTGGCGGGGCTCGCCATCATCATACCGCTGACGACACCGGCGCTTGCGAAAACGCTGCGCTGGTCCTCGGCAGGAGACGTCATCTCCTACGATCCGAACGCACAGGTCGACAGCTTCACGCAGAGCGTTCATCACATGGTGTTCGATCCGCTGGTGCGCCGAAACAAGAACCTGCAGCTTGAGCCGGCGCTTGCCATCTCCTGGGAAGCGATCGAGCCCACACGCTGGCGCTTCAAATTGCGCCAAGGGGTCAAGTTCCATGAGGGCCAACCCTTCAACGCCGACGATGTCGTCGCCACGATCATGCGTGAAATCGATCCCGGCTCGCGCAATCGCGAGAACCTGCCGGCCGTGATCGGCGCCGAAAAGGTCGACGACTATACGGTCGACATCATTCTGCGCGGCCCATACCCCTTGCTTCTCAACGATCTCGCCGCCGTCTACATCATGAGCAAGCCATGGATGCAGGCGCATGATGCCCTGAAGCCTGGAAACGCCTCGACAGGCGTCACCACCTATGCCAGCAATCATGCCAACGGCACCGGCCCGTTCAAGCTCGTCAGCTACGAGCCGGATTCGAAGTCGGTTTTCGCGGTCAATGAAAACTGGTGGGACAAGCCTCAGCACAATCTGACAGGCGTGGAATATCGCCCGATCGCGTCGGATGCCACGCGTGTCGCAGCCCTTCTCTCGGGCGAACTGGATATGATCGCCCCCATTCCGCTGCAGGATATTGATCGCGTCAGCAACACGCCGGGCCTTAAAGTCGTCGAAAACCCATCACTGCGTGAAATCTTCCTCGGCCTCAACTTCCGGCCTGAACTTCATGCCATGCCGGGCAAACCCAATCCGCTTTTGAACGTCAAGGTGCGCCAGGCACTGTGGCATGCCATCGATCTGAACACGATCCAGAAGCGGCTGATGCGCGGCAAGTCCCGCATCTCCGGGATGCTGGTCGCACCCGAGGTCACCGGCTACGACAAGTCCATTGACGTCCCGCTTGCCTATGATCTGAAACAGGCCAAGTCGCTATTGACCGACGCCGGTTACGCCGACGGATTTAAGGTCGGGCTGAACTGCTCGAACGACCGCTACATCGCCGACGAACAGATCTGCCTGGCCATCGCCTCCATGTGGGCCAAGATTGGCGTCAAGGCCGACGTCAGCGTCGAAAGCAAGACCACCTATTTCCCGCGCATGGATAAGGGGGATCTCGACATCTACATCCTCGGCTGGGCCTCGTTGCCACCGATGGATGGCTATAGCGTCCTGCAGTCCCTGCTTGCCACCAATGACGGCACCTATGGCGGCAGCAATCCGAACGGTCTGTCCGATCCGAAAATCGATGCATTGGCACATTCGGCGTCGACCGAACTCGACGAGAGCAAGCGTGTCGAGATGCTCAAGGAAGCGTTCAAGATCACCCATGATCAGGCCCTCTACATCCCGCTGCATCAGCAGCCGGTTGCCTGGGCCATGAGCGATAAGGTCGATATTCCTCAGTTCGCTGACGAATATGTACGTCCCTGGTTCGCCCAGATGAAGTGATCTCATAGCTCATCATGCAAAGCGATCCCGGACCAAGGTTCGGGATCACTCATAAGGCAAGATGAGCGAAGCAACGCGCTCTTTTGGGTCAGAGAGCCTAGCCGCGCGCCCGTAAGGTATATTCCTATGATCAGGATTCTAACGACAAGGCTACTGCAGGCCATCCTCGTGATGGTTGCCGTGACCGCTATCGCCTTCATCATGTTCCGGTTCGTCGGCGATCCAGTCGCCGCGATGGTGCGGGAGGGCGCAGGCCAGGCCGAAAAGGATGCGCTTCGCGCCACGCTCGGCCTCGACAGGCCTCTCGTCATCCAGTTTCTCGATTTTGTGGGTCGGGTGCTGCATGGCGACCTCGGAACGAGCTTCCGCTATCAGCAACCCGTTGCCAACCTGTTGCTGAGCCGGCTTCCGGCGACACTGGAATTGGTGATCGTTGCCACGATCATGTCGCTTGCGATCGGCATTCCACTCGGTGTCGTCTGCGCACTGAAACCGAACGGAGCGCTTTCCCGGCTGACCCAATCCCTGACGCTGGTCGGCATCTCGATGCCCACCTTCGTCACCGGACTGCTGCTGATCCTGGTTTTCGCCGTCAATCTGCGCTGGCTGCCCTCTTCGGGTCGCGGCGACGTCGTCGATCTCGGCTTCTGGCAGACCGGTTTTCTGACGGTCTCCGGCTTGAAATCGCTGATCCTGCCGTCGATCACGCTTGCCCTCTTCCAATTGACGCTGATCATGCGGCTGGTGCGCTCGGAGATGATCGACGTGCTGTCGTCGGACTATATCCGCTTTGCCTTCGCGCGCGGCCTGCCGCGTTCCTACATCTACGGTCGCCTCGCTCTTCGCAACGCGCTGATGCCCGTCGTCACCGTGACGGGGTTGCAGATCGGCCAGCTGATCGCGTTTGCCATCGTCACCGAAACGGTCTTCCAATGGCCCGGTATGGGCCTGCTCTTCACCAACGCAGTCGGCTACCCGGATATTCCGGTGCTTTCCGCCTATCTCCTGTTCGTCGGCTTCCTGTTCGTGCTCATCAACACGGTCGTCGACATTCTCTACATCTTCATCGATCCGCGGCTGAGGACAAGATAATGGCCAGTCGAGTTCAACTCATTCACCGACTTCCCCCGGTCTCGGTCATGATTGCTGGCCTGGTGCTCGTCACGATGCTGGCGCTGGTGATCTTCGCGCCGATGATCGCGCCGATGGATCCGCGCGACGTCTCGTCCTATTCGCTCATCGACGCCGAGATCCCGCCGGCCTTCATGGATGGCGGCGATCCGCGCTTCCTGCTCGGCACCGACAACCAGGGACGCGATCTTGTCTCCGTCATCCTGTTCGGCCTGCGCATCTCAGTGCTGATCGGTATCGGCGCCGTGCTGTTCGCAGCCGTGCTCGGCGTTCTCCTCGGTCTTGTCGCCGGCTTCTTCGGCGGGTGGGTCGACAGCATTGTAATGCGTATCGCCGACGTGCTGGTCAGCTTCCCGACGATCCTGGTGGCGCTCCTCATCAGCGGCATTGCCAAGGCCCAGCTGGATGCCGACACGGTTCTCAACTGGGCGCCGGCCATTCTCGTCTTTGCGATCGCCGTCAACGAATGGGTGCAATATGCGCGCACTGTCAGGGCGTCCACCATGGTCGAGGTGTCCCGAGACTATGTGCGGGCGGCAAAGGTGATCGGGCTTCCATCGCGCCGCATCATGATCCGCCACATCCTGCCGAACGTCATCAGCGCCGTGATGGTCATCGCCACCATCAACCTTGCCGGCGCCATCCTCACCGAAGCGACCTTGTCGTTCCTCGGCGCGGGCATGCCGCCGACTTATCCGTCGCTCGGCACACTGATCCGTATCGGCAATCAGTTCCTGTTCTCCGGCCTCTGGTGGATCGCTGTGATGCCCGCCAGCGTTCTGGTGATCCTCGTTCTCGCCGTCAACGTCATCGGCGATTATCTCCGCGACCGCTTCAACCCCAAACTGATGGCACGCTGATGATACACACACCAACACCCGCTCTCGACATCAGGAACTTGCGGGTCGAATACCCGCTCGCCAACGGCGAGACGCTGGCAGCCGTCAATGACATCAATCTGACGATTGCTGCCGGCGAGATCCATGCACTGGTTGGCGAATCCGGCGCCGGCAAGACCACCGTCGGCAACGCGCTCATGGGCCTTCTGCAATCACCGGGCCGAATTGCGGCGGGATCGATCACAATCGCCGGCAAGCCCATCGATGTGCGTACCGGCCGCACGGAAGGCATCGTTCCCGGCCGCGATGTCGGCGCGATTTTTCAGGATCCCATGACCAGCCTCAATCCGCTGTTTACGGTGGAAAGCCAGTTGTGCGAGGGTATGCTGACACATCTGAAAATCAGCCGGCGCGAGGCGCGCGCCCGCGCACTCGACCTGATGAAGGCGGTCGGCATTCCGGAACCGGAGCGACGGCTCGGCAGCTATCCCCATCAGCTTTCGGGCGGCCAACGCCAACGCGTCGTCATCGCGACCGCGCTCGCCTGCGACCCCAAGCTGCTGGTCGCCGACGAACCGACCACGGCGCTCGACGTTTCGGTGCAGGCTCAGATCCTCAAACTGATCCGTGACCTCGCCAACGAGCGGCGGGTGGGCGTTCTGCTGGTAACGCACAATATGGGCGTCGTCGCCGAAATCGCCGATAGCGTGACGATCATGCAGAACGGTCGCGTGGTCGAGACCGGGTCGACGCGCGAGGTCCTGACGGCACCGAAGGCGCCGTATGCCCGCACGCTGATCGCAGCAGTTCCCCCCATCGACGTCAGGCTCGATCGCCTGCCGGTTCCCAGCGAAGAAACTAAAATCACCCTCGATGCACGCGAAAGCGTGCGCCGCAAGAGCGTCGAGACCGGAGCGGCTACGACCAACGACATCGTGCTGAACGTCCGCAATCTGTGTGTGGAGTATGGTCGACGTTCTCTTTTGTCCAGCCAAAGGACCTCGGTCTTCAAGGCGGTCGACGATGTGTCTTTCGACGTGCGCCGCGGCGAGATCTTCGGGCTTGTCGGCGAATCCGGTTGTGGCAAGACCACCGTTGCCAACACGATTGCCGGGCTGGTTAAACAGAGCTCAGGCAGCATCGATTTCCAGGGGAAGCCGCTCGCGGGCAATCGCGATCAGTCCGTCCGTCGCTCGATGCAAATGGTGTTTCAGGATCCTTATTCGGCACTCAATCCGCGCCTGCGGATCAATTCGGCAATCGCCGAGCCCATCCTCTTCTACAAGCTTGCGGCAAACGCCGAGGAAGCGAGGCTAGACGCCAGAACTTTACTTGAGGCGGTCGGCCTGCCGGGCGATGCCGGCGCCCGGTTCTCGCATGCCTTCTCCGGAGGACAGCGTCAGCGTATCGCCATCGCCAGGGCACTGGGACCACGGCCGAAAATGCTCATCTGCGACGAGCCGACCTCGGCACTCGATGTCTCCGTCCAGGCCCAGATTCTCAATCTCCTGAAGGACCTGCGTGACCTTGCCGGCCTGTCGATCCTCTTCATCAGCCATGACCTCGCGGTCATCCGCCAGATGTGCGACCGCGTCGCGGTCATGAAGACAGGCAAGATCGTCGAGCTTGCGGACACGGAGATCCTGTTTTCCGCGCCCAAGCATGACTACACGCGCGAGCTTCTGCGCCTGGCGCCCTCACTTGATCGCATTTTTTCCAAGGGAGAAACCGCAGCTAGCGCCTGAGGCACATAGGTCGAAATCCTTCCCGTTGCTCCGGTCATGCGCAGTCGTCCCGCCACCGACATGCCCCAAAGGTGGCGGCGGCCAAACCAGCCGCTGTCGCATCACGCGGCAGCGGCTGGCGATCAGGAACTCCAACCGCACTCCTTTCGCCTGCCCCGAGGGGCGGCAGCCTAACTTCCGCTGCAAGGCAACCACGCCTATAATGGTGGCGCCCGGCCGGAACATATCGATGTGGGGTGGGGTCGGTTTTGTCCTCTGCCTGCTGGCCGTGGGCATCCTGTTTTCTTCGGTGATAAAGCAAGGCATGGTCACCTGACCGAACCGAAGGGCTCGTTCCGGCTTGCCGTGAAGTCAGGTCAACGTCTGAAATTCGCGCCAGGCGCCATCGTTCAGTTCAAACCCGATGCCTGGAATATCAGGGGGATTTGTCCACCCCTCATCGATCACCGCTCCGTTGAAGAGACCATTGAATGGATAGAAGGCAAGCGGGGTCAGTTCCGCACCGGCAAGCCCCAGCGCCGCAACCACATGCAGGCAGAACAAGTGCCCGCCGTGCGGCCAGAAGGAATTGCGCGTCCACCCGAGAGAGGTCAGATGATCGACAATGTCGATATATCCCGGAAGGCCATAGCAATGGACCGGGTCGAAGACGAGGATGTCCTTTACGCGACGAAGCCCTGCGTGGCGGTCGAGGAGCTTGGCTTCCGCGAGAGAAAACAGAGCTTCACCGGCGGCAAGCGGGCTCGCATAGGCTTCGGCAATGCGGGCTTGAACCGGAAAATCCAACGGATCGCAGACATCTTCGAACCAGCGAAGCCCAAAGGGCGCGAGCGCCGAAGCTGCAGCAAGCCCCTGCTCGAGACCGTAGACATTCATCGCATCGACGCTCAGATGCTTGCTGTCCGGGAGCTGCGAAACTGCCGTCTCGACGCGCTGAAGATCTCGCTTCAGGTCTGTCGCGCCTATCTTGATCTTCACGTCCTCGAAGCCTGAATCGACGAAGCTGCGAATTTCGTCGGCCAGATTGCCAAGATCGTTTTGCGGATGGAGGTAGCCGCCGGACGCATAGACGCGAACCTTGGGACGATTATCGACAGCTCGGTTGAGACGCTGGGCAAGAAAACGAAAGAGCGGCAAGCCCGCAATCTTCGCAGCGGCGTCCCAGATCGCCATGTCCAATGCGCCGACCGCGACGCATCTCTCGCCGTGACCGCCCGGCTTTTCGCCCGTCATCATCACCGTCCACGCTCGGAACGGATCGATATTGTCACCTGCTTCGGTGATCAGCAGATCCTGCGCCGCGCTTAGAAGACGAGGCGCAAAGCGCTCGCGGATCAGGCCGCTCTGCCCGAACCGGCCGACGGAAGCATAGCCGTATCCGACAACGGGTCTGCCGTCCCGCAATATATCCGTAGTCACGGCGACAATACTCGTGGTCAGACCACCCGTGACCGAACTGCGATCCGCATATCTGGAGAGGGGTAACAGCCGCTCGTTGACATCAATGATTCTCAACCCACATCTCCCATTTCCATGCGATGCGGTTAGGACCTGTGCGAGGACGGAGCCGGGACACTCGCATTTGGGCCGATGGATCAGTCCCGCAAGGCTTTAACAGAGCGACCCTATGACTTGAGCGCGTGCCTTACTCTCAGGATCGCCAGAGCAACTGCGCCGATGACCACGGGAATTGAAATCAGCATATAGATCGGATCGATATGAAGGCCGGCATGATCGGCGGTCTCGAACGCAACCTTGATCAGGCTTAGAAGATAGTAGCTGATCGCGATGATCGACAGCCCCTCTACCGCCCTCTGGATCTTGACCTGGGTTTCCGCCCGCTCCGCCATCGCCTGGATCTGAACCGCATTTTGCACTTCGATATCGACCTGGATGCGGGTTTGGAGCAAATCGATCAGATGCATCGTCGCATGCGAAAGCTGCTCCAGCCGCAATGCCGTCGCCTCGCAGCTTCGTATCGCCGGCTTGAACCGTCGGGCAACGAACACGCCGAAACGCTGAAAACCGGGCACATGCGTTTCCCGCAATTCGACGATGCGCTCCTCGACGATCTTCGCATAGGCCGCCGTCGCACCGAAACGGTTGCGCGTCTGCGCAGCCGCGGAAATCACTTCGGCTGAAAGTTGCGAGATCTCATCGAGAAGACGTTTGTGCTCTTCTGCGGAGATCGTCGCATGGCGATTGGTCAACTCCACCAGCTTCTTGTCGTAACCACCGAGAGCCGGACCAAGCCGCCGCGCCTCGGGCAACCCAAGGAGCGCCATCACGCGATAGGTCTCGATCTCATAGACCCGCCGGATCATGCGCCCCAGACGATAAGCGTTCAGATCGCTGTTGAACAGGACGGTTCGGCTGGAGTTGCTCTCTCCCACGCGGAAATCCGAACAGACCAATGCCGCTCCGCCACCAATCGTGGAGGCGGCCGTATCGCCAAAGTGAAATGCCGACAGAAACGGCCCCAGTTCGGCCGGAGCGGCCCCGCAGACAAGGATCTCCAATCGGCAGACAAACGACCAATCCGTCAACCCCGCCAATCGCGCCGCCTCATCTGTCGAAAGGCTGCCCTTCGGCCATTCCTGCGGCTCTCTTTCAAGAGGGGTCACCCGTGTTACGGTGACGAATTCCGTATGAAACTCGACCTGGGTTGAGGCGCCGGCGGCACCATCATCGGCGTCGATTGTGGAATGGCTTGGATTGAAGGCCGCCGTCGCAGATGCGGAAAGCGCAATGTGCTCGACAATGGCGGGACCGGAAAAATAGATCGACGGCCGCGCATGCAGCTCAGAATTAAAGTCGAGTGCGGTCGTTGGCATTTGGCTCCCCCAGCAAGCGTAAGACCTATAACGCCAGGCTCATGATTATCGCAAACATCTATCCCGGCCCCTACTGCGGCAGAATGTCCCGACGGGTGCCACGACCTGGAAACCCTCATCACGGATGAAGTCACGCGACGTCTCATCCGGCGGCAGGGTGATCAACCTCTTACGGTCTCGGCATGGGACCGTACGGGGTCGAGGATCACGGAGATGCGGCCGCGTGAATCTCGGCGACATAACCGCCGGGGAATTCGACCATGGCCGCCTGACGTTTGTCGGAGACGTAGGGGCCAATGAGGACGGCTGCGCCCTTTGCCTTGGCCTTTTCGAGCGTCGCGGCAAGATCTGAGACCGCATAGCCCGTCGTCTCGCGGCCGTAGGGGTACGGCAAATGCCCGTCCGTGACGAGTACGACCATATTGCCGAAGACGGACTCGATGCCAATGCGGCGAAATGCGGAGTCGGGACGACCGATTTCGGCGCCGGAAGCTTTCTTCTCATCGGAAGCAACCTTGCCCTGCGAGAAGGCAAGGAAAGCCCTGACGAACTTGTCGACGACATCCGGAGACACATAGACCCGATTATCCGGAACCGCGCCGAGGGCGGGATAGTTTGGCTTGGCCGTATGCCAGTAGAGCTGCATGTTGATGCCACCGGGCCATTGAACGACCGCATCGCGGCCGATCGGATCGGGGAAGGTATCGACGACGACCGAAGCGCCTGCGGCGCGGGCGGCTGCGACAGCCTTGTCCAGGTCGCTCACCAGATAGCCGGTGCGCTCCGCTCCAAAGGGATAGGGAATTGGCGTCTTGAAGCCGAAGAGCGATACGGTTCCAACCGATGTCTGCAAAAGTTGCGACGTCGTGCTGCTCGTCGTCGGCGTCACGGTCACAACCGCCTGCTTCGTGCTCGTGCCGCCGAAAGTGCCAAGAAAACTTGTGACGAAAGCGTCCACCTTGTCTGGATCGACATAGACATGGGTTGTGTCATATTGCGCGCCCACCCCGACCTGCGCATGGGAAGCACGAGCAAGCGCCGCCTCGGTCGGCACTAGGGAAAGAGCGATGAAAAATCCGGCGGTGAAAATCGAGCGGGCAAGCATATTCTGGGCCTCCATGATGCTGGCGATATCCTGATCGAGATCGAGCCCTGTTGCCAGCAGAAAGCGGATGAAGACGAATAAGCTAGGCGGAATATCCCGGAATTGTAAAACGCGCTTCGATCGTTCTGAACAGCAACATGATGGATGCGTTGAGGACAAGATAGATGGCGGACACCATGACAAAGACCTCGATCACATCGTAGGTCTCGCCCATCAGATCTCTCGCAGTGCCCGTCAGCTCCATGATCGTCACCGTCGAGGCGAGAGATGTCGCCTTGATGGTGATGACGATCTCGCTGCTCGATGCGGGGATGGCGCTGCGCGTGGCGATTGGCAGGGTGATGAGGAAAAATGTCTTGATGCGGGTCATGCCAAGCGATGTGCTTGCTTCAGTCGCCCCTTTCGGCACCGCGCCGAGGGCGCCCCGCATGACCTCGGCGACATAAGCTCCCGATCCAATCGCCATTGCAAACACCGCGCAGACATATGGATCGCGCAAGACGGGCCAGATGAAGCTGCTGCGCACCGCCTCGAACTGGCTCAATCCATAATAGAGCACGAAGAGCTGCACCAGCATCGGCGTCGATCTGAAAATCAAGACGTAGAGGTCAGCCAAGGCCCGTAGAATGCGATAACGAGAGCATCTGGCCCATGATGCCAGGGCCCCAAAGCCGAAAGCCAGGGGGACGACGCAGGCGGTCAGGCTGAGCGTTGCCACCGACGCGCCCAACAGCTTTCCGGCGATATAGAGAAATTCCTCCGTATCCATGCGATCAACGATGCCTCAATCTGTCTTCCACCCAACGGAAGAATTGGTTCGAGACGAGGACGATCGAGAAATAGACCAGTGCGGCAAGCCCGTAAAAAAGGAAGGGCTGCCCAGTCGTACGTCCGGCGGTGCTTGCAACGCGCATCAGCTCGTTGACGGCGATAATCGACAGGAGTGTCGTCTCCTTGATCGCCATGATCCACACATTGCCGAGTCCGGGCAGCGCCAGCCGAAGCATTTGCGGAATGACCACGAACATCATCCCGTGCATCGGCCTCAGCCCGAGGGCGTGACATGCCTCGAACTGGCCCGCCGGCACCGCCTTGAACCCGCCGCGATAGACTTCCGAACTATAGGCCGCAACGACGAGCGTCACGGCGATGACGCCGATGAAGAATGCATCGATTTCGATATAGTCATTGTATCCGAAGCCGCTCGCAATCCACATCAACAGGCTGTTGGTGCCGAAGAACAACAGGAAGATGATGAGCAATGGCGGCACCCCGCGCAGAAGCACCGTGTAAAGCGTCGCCGTAGCCGACAGGAGCCGTGAGGACCCAAGCTTGGCAAAGGCAATGAAAAGGCCGAGCAGCGCGCCGAACAGATAGCCAAGCAGCGCACAGATCACGGTCACGCCAAGCCCTTTAAGCAAGGGCTTGCTCCATGCCAACGCGTCGAAGGGCAGAAGAGCGGCAAGGGAAGCCCCGCTCATCAACCGGCTTCCTTGCAACGATCCGGATCAGGCGCCGTCGCAATGTCGAAGCCCAGCCATTTCTCAGAGATCTGACTGACGATACCCTTTCGTTTGAGCGTACAAAGGGCCTTGTCCCAATCGCCCTGTAACGGCTGTTCGTTCTTGCGCAGCAATCCACCGACGCCGGCGCCCAGGTAAGGAAAGTCCTTGAAGGTGAGGTCCGGGCTGAGGACCTCGACATCCTTGCCGCTGCTCGAGCGGACCAGATCGACCCAGGGCGAACGTCCGGCCACGGCCGCATCGACTCGACCGGCCAACAAATCGAGATTGAGGCTATCCTGATTGTCGTAAAGCCGCACGGTTACGTCGCCGCCCAACTCCGCATCGACAAACTTCTGGCTCTGCGTGCCCGATTGAACACCGACGGCCTTGCCCTTCAACGCGGCTTTCAATTCCGGCCACGACTTTGCGCCATTCAGCCCTGCACTCTTCCGGGCTGCGACATTGATCGGCAAATTGCCGTAGCTCTGTGTGAACAGCAGCCGTTTTGCGCGCTGCGGCGTAATCGAGATACCGCCGATCAGGATGTCATATTTGCCCTGCTCAAGTGCCGGGATCAGGCCCTCCCATGGCTGCGTGCCGAAACGGCAGGACCGGTGCATCTCTTCACAGACGGCCTTGGCGAGATCGATGTCGAAACCCACCAATTCTCCGGAGGCCTCCATGCTGGCCCATGGCTTATAAGCACCTTCCGTGCCGATCCGCACCTCCGGCTTTGTGCCGTCCTGCGCGCCGACGCCCACGGCGCCAAGGCAAGCTGCGGCGGCTATGGCTACGCCGATAGCCACCCATGATTTCAACAGGTTCATTTGCTCCTCCCCACTCTCTTCTGTCGCCGAGGATCAATTCGTGATCATCGGCCTTCCTGCTCCCGATTGTCGTTATGTCAGCCGCGCCTCGGCGGCGGATCGTCCGCCCCCAGATCCCAGAACAGGCCCGTCATGATCGCCAGCCCCTCGGAGGCGAGCGGCATCAGCAGATGCTCGTCGGGGGCATGCTGGCTGCAGCCTGAGTAGGAATGCGGCACCCAGACCGTCGGTATGCCAAGAAGATCGGCGAAACAATTATTGGGCAAGGAACCGCCAGCATTGGGGAGAACGGTCGCAACCTGCCCCGTCGTTCGCTGGATGGATGCGGCGGCCCATGTCATCAGAGGATGCTCCGGATCGAGCCGGGTGGCACCCCAATCATACTCGAAAGAGCTGGTGACCACCTGGATTTGACCGAAGCCTTTGCGGTCGAGGAATTCCCGGATCACATCGTGAAACCGAGTGGGATCGACGTCCACCGTGTAGCGGATCTGCATGCGGGCCCAAGCTTTTGGCGGGATGGCATTGACCGGATGGTCAGGCGTACCGGCAGTCATCGCCAAAACCTCCAGGGAGGTCCAGCCGAAGACACGTTCCGCTGGCGTCAGATCCGGCTCCCCCCACCAGGGATCGAGTCTAGGTCCTTCGGGATTCTCCTTGATCTCGATCGCCCGCAAGGCTTGCGAGACCGCTGGCGGTATGATGGCGGGAACGATGCCGCGCACCCTTATGTGCCCCTGTTCCGAAACGAGAGCGGCTATCGCATTGCTGAGGATCGTCGCCGGATTTGCGATCAGGCCGCCCCAGTTGCCGGAATGATGTCCGCCGGCGCGCAGATCGCAGATCAGATCGAAATCGTAGGTTCCCCGCGTCCCGCCGACAAGCGTCGGCCGATCGGCGAGCAGCCTTGGGCCATCCGAGGCGATCAACCAGTCCGCCTTCAGCATATGCTGATATTTCTCGCAGATTTCATAGAGCCCGGCCGAGCCGGTCTCCTCGCAGGTCTCCAACAGAAAGACGAGGTTGTATCCGAGCCGTTGGCGTGCGGCCAATACGGCCTCGACCGCCAATGCCACGATCGTATGCTGCCCCTTATTGTCCGCTGTTCCGCGTCCGAAGATCCGATCGCCTTCGACAGAGATCGTCCACGGATCCCGATTGTTGCTCCATGCCCCCTCCATGCCAAGCACGACATCGGCATGGCCATAAACGAGCAAGGTCGGAAGTACCGGGTCTTCGACCCTGCGTGCGATGAGAAACGGCCCGCCGCCTGGCGCCTCGTTATCGATGATCTGACGGTCAAAGCCAAGCTGTTCCAGATCATCGGCAAAATGAGCAAGGTATCGGTAGCAATCGTCAATGCGGGCTGCATTCTGGCTCTCGGTGGGAATAGCGACCCTCTTTGCCAGGTCATGGAGGAAGCGCCCGTTCGAACCATAGGCACGAGCAATTTCCAAAGCAGCCACTCGAGACATAATTTCCCTCATCTTGATCGTTGACAAAGATAAATCAGAGCGCGAATTCTGGCGCAAACCAATATTTTTCCTAGCCACCCTTAGAAAAATTAAGCCACCTATGGTTCGTCATTTACCACCTTTGACTGCATTGAGAGCGTTCGAAGCCGCTGCGAGACATTTAAGTTTCGTTCAGGCCGGAGCCGAGCTCGGCGTTACCGCAGGCGCTATCAGCCACCAGATGAAACAGTTGGAGGAATGGGTTGGAGGAGCGCTGTTCGAGCGCCGCGCCAATGGCGTCACCCTGACAGAAAAGGGTCTGCTTTATGCCAAGAAGCTCGGCGCGGTTTTCGATCAGATCTCATCCGCCTCGCTCTCCACCCGCGCGGGCGAGATGAAAAGTCAGGTGTTGATCCGCTCGCAATTCTCTGTTGCCTCGCGATGGCTT
>NZ_JAELUG010000305.1 GCF_016429255.1 Rhizobium sp. ASV8 | reverse complement strand
CGGCACACGTTGAGTATGAGACGCCGAACCGTCACTACGCTCACGTCGACTGCCCCGGCCACGCTGACTATGTCAAGAACATGATCACGGGTGCTGCACAGATGGACGGCGCGATCCTGGTTTGCTCTGCAGCTGACGGCCCGATGCCGCAGACGCGCGAGCACATCCTGCTTGCTCGTCAGGTTGGCGTTCCGGCCATCGTCGTGTTCCTGAACAAGGTCGACCAGGTTGACGACGCTGAACTTCTCGAGCTCGTCGAGCTTGAAGTTCGCGAACTTCTGTCGTCCTACGACTTCCCGGGCGACGACATCCCGGTTGTCAAGGGTTCGGCGCTTGCTGCTCTTGAAGACAGCGACAAGAAGATCGGTGAAGACGCGATCCGCGAGCTGATGGCTCAGGTTGACGCCTACATCCCGACGCCTGAGCGTCCGATCGACCAGCCGTTCCTGATGCCGATCGAAGACGTGTTCTCGATCTCCGGCCGTGGTACGGTTGTGACGGGTCGCGTTGAGCGCGGTATCGTCAAGGTTGGTGAAGAAGTCGAAATCGTCGGCATTCGTCCGACGTCGAAGACGACGGTTACCGGCGTTGAAATGTTCCGCAAGCTGCTCGATCAGGGCCAGGCTGGCGACAACATCGGCGCCCTGGTTCGCGGTGTTAACCGTGACGGCGTTGAGCGTGGTCAGAT
>NZ_JAELUG010000304.1 GCF_016429255.1 Rhizobium sp. ASV8 | reverse complement strand
CGTAAGCGCCGTCTCCGCCCCATTGGATTGGCTGTATTTTGAGGCTTGCCGCGTGTGGGAGAAGGTTTCCAGGTTTATCTGGAGATTTGCATGGCGGATGATGGATTTGTTGGGCGCTACGAAGTTGTCGAGCCGCGCCGGGGAAACCGGCGTTGGCCGGATGATGTGAAGGCGCGCATCGTGGCGGAGAGCCTTGAGCCTGGTGTTCGTGTTGTTGATGTCGCGCGCCGTCATGACGTTGTTCCGCACCAGCTTTCGTTGTGGCGCCGGCAAGTGCGCGAGGGCATTCTGGCCCTGCCTTTTGAGGCTATGTCAGGTCTGTCGGAGAGCGGCGATGCCGAGCCTGCATTTGTGCCTTTGGCGATTGCGGCGGAGCCGAGCGAGGCTGTGAATATTTTGGCGCCGCCGCTGCCGGAGGCGGTTTCGTCGGTCTTGACGTTGGAGATCGGCCCGGATGTCGTGATGCGGGTTCCCGGCGATGTGCCGGTTGAACGTGTGGCGGCTCTGGTGCGAGCCATGCGAGGGACGGCATGATCGTCGCGGGCCAACGACTGCCGATCCTGATTGCAACGCGGCCGGTGGACTTCCGCTGTGGGCATCAGGCGCTGGCTCTGATGGTGCAGACCGAGTTGAAGCTCGACCCGCATTCCGGGGTGACGGTGATCTTCCGGTCGAAGCGCGGGGATCGCCTGAAGATCC
>NZ_JAELUG010000303.1 GCF_016429255.1 Rhizobium sp. ASV8 | reverse complement strand
TCGGGCTGGACCACGGGACACGAAAAAACTGATACACTCTGCGGGCCTCAATCGGAGAAGGCTCATGAAGTCCCGAGGTCCATATCGCCGGCATTCGACGCCGTTCAAATTGCAGCTTTGCCAGGATATCCGAAACGGCGTCATTGGACGGCGCGATGCGCAGCGTACCTATGGCGTTTCGGCTAACCTTATCCAGTTGTGGCTCACGCAGTTCGATCGTGGCGAACTGAACGACGAGGAAGCAGAAGCTAGCGTTATTGCCGAGTACGAGGCACACATTGCGGCGCTTGAACGCAAGGTCGGCCAGCTCACGATGGAGCTGGACCTGGTTAAAAAAACTCCGCGCCAGCCGATCGCCGGCGAAAGCGGGAACTCCTCCATCATAACCGGCCCCCGGCCTGTTCTATCAGACGGGGGTGCAAAATGATCGATCTCCCGAGAAGCAGCTATTATTATCGATCAACTGCGAGAGCGTTCAAGCTTGGGGATGCGGAACTCGTTGCAATCATCGAAGACATCCAGGACGAACTGCCCTGCTACGGATACCGACGCGTAACGCACGAGCTTCAGCGAAGAGGTCACTTGGTCAACCACAAGCGTGTCGCCCGCGTCATGCGGGTCAACGGCCTCGGGATCAAGCCTCGCAAGCGGTATGTTCGCACGACGGATAGCAACCACGATTCACCGATCTACCCGAACCTTTATCGTAATGTGATCCCGTCGCGGCCTGACATGGTCTGGGTGGCTGACTTCACATACATCCGCATAGCCGTCGGCTTTTGCTATCTAGCCGTCAT
>NZ_JAELUG010000302.1 GCF_016429255.1 Rhizobium sp. ASV8 | reverse complement strand
GGTTCCAGGGAGTTTCGATGGCTATTTTTTCAAACTCCCCAGCGGCTTGCGCGAATAACGCCTGAAGCCGGCGCGTCTCCAACGCGGCAGAACCCGATGAACTGGTGCTAACCTTCTCATCGATCGCATCTCACCAAACCATTTCGCGTGATCGCGCGCGGACGTTCTTTTTCCTGTGACGGAGCCGGCGAAAGCCGGATACATCAATGGCTCTCGGTTTCAAATCCCGCCGCAGCGGGTCCTTTCGCAGCGTTTTTCATTATTGCTGGGCTCATTGGAAGCTTCAGCCGGGTCGCGCCGTCTTCATGCTGTTCACGGTGATGCTCTCTACGCTTGCCGATGTACTCACGCCTTTGTTTTCGGGCCGTCTGGTGGATGCGGTGGTGTCCGGCCACGCCGGCGACGTCGCGACGTGGAACAATGCCCTCAGCGCATTTTTCTGGCTGATGGCGCTGTCAATCGGCGCCGTCATCCTCCGGCACGCCACCTTCACCGCCATCATCGGTTTTACGCTGAGGTCGATGTCGGAGATCGCCGCGAATTCCTTCTTCCACATTCAGCGCTTTTCGAGTGATTGGCATGCCAACAGCTTCGCCGGTTCTACCGTCCGCAAAGTGACCCGTGGCATGTGGGCGCTCGACCTGCTCAACGATACCGTCTTCATTGCGCTGTTCCCATCGCTGGTGATGCTCATCGGCTCGACAGTTCTGATGACATGGTACTGGCCGATGATGGGATTGCTTGTTGGCGCCGGGTCCGTCATCTTCATCGCGTTCACGGCCATCATGGCATTGCGCTATGTC
>NZ_JAELUG010000301.1 GCF_016429255.1 Rhizobium sp. ASV8 | reverse complement strand
GGTAGCGTCGCCTTAACGGCTTGGTTGGATCGACTTGGTATTCGGGTTGCCATGACCGAAGCTGCTCATGTTCACTTCAGACGCCACCGCTTTCCCGCTGAGATCATTGCCCACGCCGTATGGCTCTATTATCGGTTCCCGCTCAGCCTACGCGACGTCGAAGATCTGTTGGCTGAGCGCGGCATCAACGTCTCATTCCAGACGGTCTCGGAATGGGCGACGAAATTTGGCCTGAAGTTCGCTCATCAGCTCAGACGACGCTCACGCGGCCACTTTGCCGACAAGTGGCAGCTCGATGAGATGGTCGTGACGATCAAGGGAAGGAAATACTGGCTGTGGCGTGCCGTCGATGCAAACGGTTACGTCCTCGACGCCCTGCTGCAAAGCCGAAGGAACAAGGCAGCAGCCTTGCGTCTGATGAGAAAACTGCTCAAGGACCAAGCTACTACCCCGCGCGTGATGGTGACCGACAAGCTGCGTTCCTATTCGGCCGCGAAGGCCGAACTGGTGCCGGGCGTCGAACATCGCTCTCACAAGGGATTGAACAACCGAGCCGAGAATTCACATCTTCCCGTGCGGAGACGAGAGCGACGTATGATGCGCTTTAAGTCAGCGCGGCAATGTCAACGTTTCGTCTCGGTCCATGGCCAGGTCGCCAATCTTTTTCTTCTTCACCGGAAATGCTTGTCCGCCGCCGATCATCGCCAGCTTCGTACTCACGCCATCTCGATCTGGCGTGAAATCGCTGGCTCCATAGCTGCCTGAAACACGGCACACATCCGCAACGCCGGTTCCCAACATTTAAGGCGACGCCACC
>NZ_JAELUG010000300.1 GCF_016429255.1 Rhizobium sp. ASV8 | reverse complement strand
GCCGCAATGACGGTATTGGCCATCAGCATGGCGATCGTCATCGGCCCGACGCCGCCCGGAACCGGCGTGATCGCTCGTGCGACTTCGGAGGCCTCGGCAAAGGCGACATCGCCGACCAGACGGCTCTTGCCCTCGCCGCGCTCCGGCGCATCGATGCGGTTGATGCCGACATCGATCACGGTCGCCCCCGGCTTGACCCAGGCTGCCTTGACCATCTCCGGACGGCCCACAGCCGCCACCAGAATATCGGCGCCTCGCGCCACGGCAGCCAGGTCCTTGGTGCGTGAATGCGCCATCGTCACAGTCGCATTGGCATTGAGCAGCAATTGCGCCATCGGCTTGCCGAACAGGTTGGAGCGGCCGATGACAACGGCATTCAAGCCCGACAGGTCTTCGCCATGGATCGAGCGCACCAGCAGCATGGCGCCGGCCGGCGTGCAGGAAATCAGCCCGGTCGCGAGATCGCCGGTCGCAAGCTTGCCGGCATTGACCACATGCAGGCCGTCGACATCCTTATCCGGCCGGATCGACTGGATGATCGCATCCGAATTGAGATGTTTCGGCAGCGGCAGCTGCACCAGAATGCCGTGGATGGACGGATCGTCGTTCAGCGAGGCCACCAGGCTTGCGAGCGCTTCCTGCGTCGTCTCGGCCGGCAGCGTGTGCTGGATGGAGTTGAAGCCGCATTCTTTCGCCATGCGGCCCTTGGCGCCGACATAGGTGTGGCTCGCCGGATCGTCACCGACAATGACGACCGCAAGTCCGGTCTTCACCCCGGCCTCAGCTTCGAGCCCCGCTGCTGCAACCTTCACCGCCTCGATCACCGAAGCCGCTGCAGCCTTGCCATCGATCACTGT
>NZ_JAELUG010000299.1 GCF_016429255.1 Rhizobium sp. ASV8 | reverse complement strand
CAGCCAATCCGATCAACCTCAGCATTACGGGTGGAACGGCGATCTCGGTCGCGGTCGCGACGCAGGCGAGCCATGGGGCCGCCACCGCCTCAGGCACGTCGATCACCTACAAGCCGGCGGCAGGCTATAGCGGATCGGACAGTTTCACCTATACGGCCAGCAATGCCGACGGCACATCCACGCCGGCAACTGTTAGCGTGACGGTGTCCGCGCCGACGATCACGATGACGCCAGCTTCCGGCGCCCTTGCGAGCGGTGTCGCAGGGACCGCCTATAGCCAGACCCTTACGGCCTCTGGAGGGATGGCGCCCTATGCCTATGCGATGACCGGCTCGCTGCCGGCAGGCCTGACGCTCAACGCATCGACCGGCGCTATCTCCGGCACGCCGACTGCATCGGGCACGTTCAACGTGACCATCACGGCGACGGATAGTTCGACCGGCACGGGCGCACCTTTCAGAGTGTCGAACGTTTACAGCGTCACCGTCGGCGCCCCGACGATCACGCTCGGCCCGTCGTCTCTGTCTTCCGGCGCGGTGGCGAGTGCGTATAGCCAGACGTTGACGGCATCAGGCGGGGTTGGCCCTTACACGTTTACGATTAGCAATGGCTCATTGCCGGCCGGATTGTCGCTCAACACGTCGAACGGTGTCATCTCGGGCACGCCGACATCGGGCGGAACCTTCAACTTCACGGTCCTCGCCACGGACAGCCTGTCGTTCACCGGTTCCAGGGCCTATAGTCTCACTATCGGCGCCCCGACGATTGCGATCGCGCCTGCGACACCGACGCTGCCGGCAGCAACGGTTGCCAGTGCCTATAGCGAGACATTGACGGCATCGGGCGGCACGTCTCCCTACAGC
>NZ_JAELUG010000297.1 GCF_016429255.1 Rhizobium sp. ASV8 | reverse complement strand
GTATGCGGCGTCCACGCCCCATCGATTTTTCAGTTGCAGCGATCTGAGGTTGATCTACCGCCGTCAAATGAGCTCACCGAAGAGTACCTGACGAGCTCATTGTGAGACCTTGATGCGGGCGGCGTAGGCCCATGGCATCAGGGCATTGATGTCTTTGGCGAGGTGGCCGTTTGCGAGACGGGTGAAGAGATCGCAAAGATAGGCGTAGGGTTCAACGCCGTTCATTTTGCAAGTGCCGATCAGGCTGGCAAACCGGGCCCAATTGCGGCCCCCTTCATCGTGCCCCGCAAAGAGGGCATTGCGGCGGTTCATGGCGGGGCGGCGGATCGCGTTTTCCACCAGGTTGGAGTCGATATCGACGTGGCCGTCGTCCAGGAACAGCCGGAAGCCGTCCTGCCGCGTCAGCATATAGGCCAGGGCTTTTCCGAGGTCAGACTTGCGTGAGACACGCTTGGCTTGCGCTGCCAGCCAGGTGAAGAACTCGTCCACCAGTGGCAGGGACAGGTCCTGTCGAACTGCCCGGCGATGTTCAGGATCTGAGCCCCGGATACTGTCTTCGATCTTGTAGAGCGCGGCGATCCGCACCAGCGCCTCGTCGACGATGGGCGATCCACTCTTTGGCGTGGCCTTGATCAGCTTTCTGCGCCCGTGCGCCCAACAGAAAGCCAGCTTCAAGGGCTCGCCACCCATCCGATCCGACGTGGCGAGGTGAGAGTAGCCACCGTAGGCATCGACCTGAATCGTGCCGTTGAACCCGTCGAGGATTTCAGCGGCATATTCGCCTTTACGCCCGGGCCGGTAATGGAACACGACGCCTGGCGGCGCAGATCCGTTCCAACCGCGGTCGTCGCGTAGCACGGCCCAGAGATAGCCGGTTTTCGTTTTGCCGCGCCCCGGATCCAACACCGGAGCCGTGGTCTCGTCGACATAGAGCC
>NZ_JAELUG010000002.1 GCF_016429255.1 Rhizobium sp. ASV8 | reverse complement strand
CTTCCGGTACATTCGAGAGCGGGGGATGTCCCGTATTCGATATTTGAATACGGGACGGGTGCTTCAGAGCGCTTCCGCGTTTCTTTGGATCGTGAAAACGCTCAATCCTCCTACTATTCCACATTCCGAACGGAAAACCGTTGCGCGGTTTCCCTGGAAATGCCTTAGCGGAAAGGCGGTGCGTAGAGCAGGCCCCCGGCATTCCAAGGCGTGTTCGGACCTCGGGTCAGGCCAAGCTTGGTCTTTTCCCCGAGATTGCGCTCGAAGATCTCACCATAATTGCCGACCGACTTGATGATGTTGTAGCCCCATTTCTTGTCCAGCTTGAGCATCGGCCCGAGCTCATCCGTCACGCCAAGCATGCGCTGGACTTCCTGGTCGTCGCTTTTCAGCTTCTCGTCGACATTGGCTTGAGTAATGCCTTTTTCCTCTGCCGCCATCAGCATCCATGTGGACCAGGATAAGATATCTCGCCAGTTTGAATCGTTTTGGCGAACGGCGGGAGCAAGCGGTTCCTTCGAAATGGTTTCGGGAAGAATGACATAGTCATTCGGGTTGTTGGCAACCGCACGGATCGAAGCGAGGTCGGAGCGGTCCGACGAGATGGCTTCGCAGCGGCCGCCGAAAAAGGCAGCGCGATTTTCGTCGGGGCTCTCGAATACGACCATCTCGAACTTGGCGCCCTGGGCCTTGAAGAAGTCGGTGAGATTCTGCGCCGTGGTCGTTCCGGGCAAGGTGCAGATGGCAGCGTCCTTCAGTTCCTTGGCGCTGGTGATCCCCAACGATTTCGGAACCATCAGGCCCTGGCCGTCAAAGAATACATAGGGGCCGAAATCGAGACCCAGTGAGGCATCGCGGGAAAAGGTCAGTGTCGTCTGTCGGGACAGAATATCGATTTCGCCGGATTGAAGCGCCTGGAAGCGGGTGTTGATATTCGTGGGGACGAATTCGACCTTATCGCCGTCACCAAACACCGCGGCTGCGACGGCACGGCAGATATCGGCATCGAATCCTTCCATCCGGCCCTTGTCGTCAGGCGCTGCAAAGCCTGGATTGGCGATGGACACCCCACATACCACCTTGCCGCGCTGCCTGACCGTGTCGAGCGTATCTGCCCGAGAAGCCGTTGGCGCCAGTGCGCCGAAGGTTGCAAGCGCGCATGCAACGCTTGCCCATAAGATCCCACGTTTCATTAAGGTCCTCCCATTTTTTCATTCTGTGCAATGCCGCGCTCCTCCGCTTGGCTTATTTTGCACACATGATTGTCTACAATAAAAGAACACCCATAACAACTGTGCCTTTCGTAATTGCCCGTTCATTCACAATCACGGGAAATTTTGCGGCGATGCTGAACTAATCTCGACGAATTCGGAAGCTGGAAGATGCAAGGAGAGGGCCATATTGCAAAACATTGTGTACAATAATTCGAGGTCGGCTTCTCCAAGTCCATATCGAGTCCGTCGGAAGGTCTGATCAGCAGATGCCTCGAGATCGGCGGCGCGAGCGCTATGGCGCGCTTCACGGAGATCAGGATCAATCCTTGTGAACGGAAATCGGTAAGCGACATTACTGGCGGCGATGAAAATCACCCTGTACGGCCTAGCCCATCGGCACCTGGCGAGCGAGCGGGCATGCATGATCCAGATACATAGGTTTTTACTCATTCATGTAGAGGATCTTAAGGAAATCATCGCTATTGGACCTCAGTGCCAATGATCCGCCGGTCCGCTATGCGTGTTGTCCTGTTCAAAGCCGTTCTGAGCGGTCTGTTGTCTCTCGCGGCTTCGCTGGCGATCTGCTTCAGTATCGTGCCGCTTCTTGGCGGTCAGGTCGACGGCGCCGGCCTGCTGATGGCTATCGTGTGCCCGCTGACGATCGCTATTCCAGTGTCGGCCGTGCATTTTCATCAGTCGGAGAAGCTGCGGCGGGCCGAAGCCACCGCTGCGACCGCTTTGGTAAGGCTGGCCAAGATCTACGAAGAGCTGCGCGCGCAATCGCGGTTGGACGGGCTGACCGGCATTCTCAATCGCCAGACCTTTCAGAAGGAACTAGCCGATATCAGCAGGATGGGCACGTCTGGAGGGCTGCTGTTTCTCGACCTCGACCATTTCAAATCGATCAACGACCGATATGGGCATGCGATCGGCGACGAGGTGCTGCGGAAGGTCGGACAATTGCTCAGCGCCCATTGTGGGTCGGGCGATCTGACTGGCCGTCTGGGAGGTGAGGAGTTCGTATTGTTCTTCGGCGACCTCGCTGCCGAAGATATGTTTGGGCGCTGCGAGGAAGTCAGGCTCGCCATCGCGCAACTGGATGTTCGGGCATCGACGGGCGCGATTGTGCGTGTTTCCGCCAGTATCGGCGCGGTTTATTGCGAGGCAGGTTTCGATGCGGAAGGCTGCCTTGGCGACGCGGACAGAAACCTTTACGCCGCGAAAGCGGGCGGCAGAAATACGGTCGCGCTTGCGGGTTCGGACTTCTAATGAATGTGGACCTTGCTTTCGGAGCCAGACGTCGCCGGCTTAAACTCCTGACCCAGTCGTGACGGTCCGATCGCGCGTGGCCGATTTATCCCGTTGAAGCATGGCCAATGTCGTGCAAAACCGAGATTGCGTGCCGATTTGGCGCTCCAATCGTGTATATCCGGGGAATTCTCCGCTGGGGGCAAGCTATGATTGCCGCCCGTCGATCGATTGCATTTTGGGTGGTGCTCGGGGTACAATTTCCGACGTTTATGGGCCGGCGGGTCTAGTGGGGCATGATGAGTGGCATTCTGAAGCTGGTTGTGGCTGGCGCCTTTGTGGTGCTGTTGGCCAGCGGTGCATTGAACGGATGGCCGCTCAATACCGAGCGGCAGGCGGATGGCTTGCAGAAGCAGATCACGGACTGCGATCGCAACATCGACGTTCTGATGCGATTTCGAAATCATGACGCCGGAACGGAAAACCTGGACCGCAAGGTGGTCGAGGGCAGAGTGAAGACATGCCTGGGCGAACTCAAGAACTACTTCTATGTGACGGTCGCCAGAACGAAGCTTAAGGCGAAAGGCATTTCCAACTTTTGACCGCAATGCCGGCATTGCTGCAGGGCGATAGAACGCAGCCTGTTCCAGCCGGAAACGCTGCGGCGGCCGGCGCAGATGCATAGGCTGCCATTTGAATAGAATCCGACATTGCTTTCGCGCGCCCCGTTGTATTTGTCGCCACCGAAGGTGTTCCAGAGGC
The DNA here is from genome assembly GCF_016429255.1 of Rhizobium sp. ASV8. Lineage (GTDB taxonomy): Bacteria > Pseudomonadota > Alphaproteobacteria > Rhizobiales > Rhizobiaceae > Rhizobium. Next base: position 163,958 of record NZ_JAELUG010000002.1, on the reverse strand, counting down.
GGTAAAGCCAGCTTGTAAATCGATTTGCAAAAGCATTTGCAAATCGATTTATAATCTCATAGCCTACATGCATGACCACGATCGCCAAAGTTGCCAAGCATGCGGGAGTGTCGCCGACCACTGTGTCGCATGTGCTGAATCATGCCGATCGGGTCTCTGCCGATCTGCGCAGTCGCGTTCAAGCGGCAATCGCGGAATTGGGTTATGTGCCGAACCCGATGGCGCAAAGTCTGCGTACGGGGCGCACCAATCTCATCGCGATGCTGATCCCGGATATTCGCAACCCATTCTATCCCGAAATGGTCCAGGCAGCGCAATCAGACCTTGAGGCGATCGGCCTCGATCTTCTGATCTTCAACACCGATGTTCCGGGGGGACACTCGCAGGAACACGGCGAGCACTATCTCCGCCAGATCCGCAACCGGCGGATCGATGGCCTCATTGTCGGCGATTTCGCGCTGCACGGCATGCACGATACGTTGCTCGAGATCGACTTGCCGACCGTGTTCATCGGCGATCTTCCGAACCAGGCGGTGGATAGCGTCAAGATCGATGATTTTGGCGGCGGCTATCAAATGGGGGCCTATCTTGCCAAGAAAGGCCATCGCAGGATCGCCCATCTGACCGGCCCGTCCTTCTTTGCAGAAGCCATGGCGAGGGCGGCAGGTTTCGAGCGGGGCCTGCGTGACAACGGCGTCGAGCCGATCGCCGAACTTCGGCGCGAGGGAACTTACCTCGGCCCCTCGGGAGAGGAGGCCGCCGAATGGCTCCTTGCAAATTACGGTGATGATCTGCCGTCGGTGATCTTCTTCGGCAATTACCCGATGGCTGCCGGCGCACTTGCGGCCTTCTTCGATCGCGGCATCAGCGTACCCAGGGATATCGGTGTTGCCGTTTTCGGTGATCAGCCGCAGCTCGAATATGTGCGGCCACGGATCACCAGGGTTGGCAACACGCCGTCGCTGCTGGCCCATCGCGCAACCGAAATGCTGCTGGAAAGGCTCTCCGGAGCCTATGTGGGACCGCCGCGTTCCGAAGTCATTCCGTGCAATCTGCACACCTTCGATACCGCATGAATTGACTGCCGTCACGCGGGAGGAGCTGTCGTGGCGAGTTGGCAAAATGGGAGGTAGTCATGACAGGTAAGGATAAGTCTATTGCCGCAATAACCCGACGTGGCGTGCTCAAAGGTGGCGCGATCATTGCAACCGGGGCTGCTGCCGGATTGAGCGGATTTCCCTATTTAGGCCGCATGGCCGTGCGGGCGCAAAGCGCGCCACTGAAATTCTGGCAATTCTACGCGCCGGGCGGCGCGGTGCAGAGTCAGGTCGATTGGTTCCAACAGGCTGTTGCGGCCTGGAACGATAGCCATCCACAGAAGGTCGAGCTCGAATATGTGCCCAATGCCGAATACATCAACGGGCCGAAGCTCGCGACCGCCTTCGCCTCGGGTGAGGGGCCGGACATCTTCCTCATCTCGCCCGGAGATTTTCTGCGCTACTACAATGGCGGCGTCCTGCAGGACCTGACGCCGCACATCGACGCCAAGGAGGATTTCCCGGAGAGCGTCATCGCCAACCGGATGGTCGATGGCAAGATCTACGGTATCCCGATGGAAGTCGAGCCGATGGCGATGTACTATTCCGTCAAGGCTTTCGAAGAGGCAAAACTGAACGAGAATGACGTGCCCAAGACCTGGGCGGAACTACTCGAACTGGCCAAGAAGCTGACGACGCCAAAGCGTTTCGGTGTGCTGTTCGAGACCCAGCCTGGTTATTACCAGAACTTCACGTGGTATCCCTTCCTTTGGCAGGGCGGCGGTGAATTCCAGAGCAAGGACGGGAAGAGCGCCTTCGATTCACCTGCCACGGTGCAAGCGCTGAAATTCTGGCAGGACGCTGTCAATTCCGGCGCGGCGCCGCGTCAGGTCATGGGAAGTGGCGCGAACGACACCGTCGCCAACCTCGCATCCGGCTATTGCGCCATCCAGAATGTCGGCATCTGGGGCATTTCTCAGTTGCAGAGCAATGCCAAGGATTTCAAATATGGCGTCTTTCGCCTGCCAACGCCGCCGAACGGCAAATATGTGACCGTGGGCGGTGGCTGGGCCTTCGTCGCCAACGCCAAGGGAAAAAATCCGGATGCGGCAGCCCAGTTCTGCGCCTGGGCTCTCGCCTCGAAGGACAAGGGTTCCGTCCAGCGCGTCGCCGATTGGTGCACCAAAGGCAAGTCCGACATGCCACCGCGTGAAAGCGCACTTGCGGCGGGAGGCGATGCGTTCAAGACAGGCATGATCGGCAAGTTTGCCGCTGACGTGCATCCAGGCACCCGTGCCGAGCCGCGTCTACCCCCGGAGGTCTACAAGATCATCTCCGACGCGATTCAACAGACCCAGCTCGGCGGCGCCGATCCGCAAGCGACGGCAACATCCGCCTCGCAGCAGCTCGACGCGTTTCTCGGCTCCTATAGCGGTGCGCCAATTCTCTAGGAAGAACTGCCGGCCGCCGCGGCATTTGCCTTCGGCGCTGGCCTCTCTTTTCGGGACGAAATCATGACGACAATTTCGGACGTGGCGACGAGCCGTGCGCAGGGTAGATATAAGGGTCTTTCCGCCCGGCATCGCGAGTGGGTCGCAGGCTATCTGTTTGTTTTGCCCGATGCGCTCGGTCTTTTTCTTTTTCTCGGCGTGCCGATGTTTCTGTCGTTGGTATTGAGCGTCTACGAAGTCAATGGCTTCGGTGGCTACAATTTCGTCGGCGCCAAGAATTACATTCGCATCTGGCATGACCCGCTATTCTGGAAGGGAGCAAGAGTGACTGCGCTCTATGCGCTCATGCTTGTACCGTCGCTCTATGTCAGCGGATTGGGCCTGGCGCTGCTCGTGCAGCAGACCAATCGCTTCAACGCCGTCATGCGCTCGATGTTCTTTGCGCCGAATATGGTCAGCCTTGTGGTCGTGGCACTTGTTTGGCAGTTCATGGTCATCGACAAAATCGGTATCGTCAATCAGGTTCTGCCCACGCTCGGCCTAGCCCCCATCTCCTTCCTCGGCGATCCCAACTTTGCCCTTGTCACTGTCGTGCTCGTCAGTGTCTGGTTCCTGATGGGTTTCTACATGCTGATTTTCCTGGGCGGGCTGCAGGATATTCCGAAGGAGTATTACGATGCCGCGATGATAGACGGTGCCGGGCCAGTCGAGCGCTTCCGGTTTATCACGTTGCCGCTTCTGAAACCAACAAGCTTCTTTGTTCTCATGGTCTCGATGGTTGCGGCCGTTGCGGGCGCGCAGGCTTTCGACATCATCTATGTCATGACCAAGGGTGGTCCGGCCAATTCGACAGCGGTGTTGATCGTCTACATCTACCAGCAGGCCTTTTCGTTCGGTGCCTTCGGTTATGCAGCTGCCATGTCGTCGATTCTCGTCGTCGCGCTCATGATCGTAACCGCCATTTTCTTTGTTATGACCAGCGGGGGACGTTTCGAGCATGCGGAATGATCAACCTAATGGCTACTTCGCAAGATCGCAGGTCACATTGGTGCGGTGTCTGTGGATGCTGATTGCAGCCATACTTGCGCTTATGACACTATTTCCACTGCTGTGGATGGCATCGATCGCTTTCAAGCCAGCGGCGGAGTCTTTCTCGTCCGCGCTCATACCGGAATCGCCAACACTTGATAACTTTATCTATGTGCTGACGGGCGTGCCTTTCATCCGTTATATGCTCAACAGCTTCTTCGTTTCGGCGACAGTGACAATCGTTGCGCTATTCTTCCACACGATGGCGGGCTATGCACTGGCGCGGTTGCGGTTCCCGGGGCGTGAAATCATCTTTCTTGCTATCTTCTCTACCTTTCTTGTCTCGCTTCCAGTTGTGATCGTTCCTTTGTTCATCATCGTCAAGGCGATGGGGATGATCAATTCTTATGCAGGTCTCATCGTTCCCGCGATCTTCAACGCTTTCGGGATCTTCTTGCTGCGACAATATTATCTTTCCCTGCCACGCGAGATCGAGGAGGCTGCCGTAATCGATGGCGCCGGTTACTGGCGGATCTACTGGAGCATCATCCTGCCGCTGAGCCGCCCGATGATCTCGGCGCTCGCCATTCTATTCTTCCTTGCGAACTGGAACTCGTTCCTGTGGCCATTGACCATCACCTCAAATCCCAATCTGTGGATGGTTCAAGTGGGCATCGCCAACTTCAAGAGCCAATATTCGGCATCCTGGAACTACATGATGGCGGCCTCGACGATCGTTGCCATCCCCACCCTCGTTCTCTTTGTGATTTTCCAGCGGCAGATCATGGATTCGCTGAAGACCAGCGGCCTGAAGTAGCCGCCCTCATCCAAGACAGGAGACATTCATGAGCAATCTTGGCCTTTCACCCTTGCGCGGGTTGGCAAAACTACGTGACGCAAAGACGCGCCGCTTTTCAAGCTATGACCGCACCGGTGGCAACGACGATCGCTTCCACGTCGAGCCGGGCAAGACCGAGATCATTGCCGAACATGCAGGTGCCGGTATCGTCACCCATATATGGGCGACGCTTGCCTGCGAAAGCGAAAACTTCCTGCGCAAGATCGTCCTTCGCGGATATTGGGACGGCGAGACAGAACCCAGTATCGAGGCGCCAATCGGCGATTTCTTTGGTATGGGCCATGGTCGCACTGCGAACTACGCCAGCCTGCCCATGCAGGCGAGCCCTGAGGACGGCAAGGCGTTCAACTGCTATTTTCCGATGCCTTTCGGCTCTCATATGAAGTTGACCGTCACCAACGAGGCCGAACACGACCTGTTATTCTATTATTACGTCGACCTCGAACTGCACGAAAAGCTGGAAGAGGGGATGGGCCGTTTCCACGCGCAATATCGCCAATCGCGGCCGCAAGGGATGAGCGATACAGGTCTTACCAACGAGGAATATCTCTTCGGCGGCGAGAATGTCGACGGGAGGGAAAACTACACAATTCTGGAAGCCGAGGGGCGGGGGCACTATGTCGGCGTCCTCTACAGCGTCTATTCCCGCCGCCGTTCTGATGTGTGGGACTGGTACGGCGAGGGAGACGACATGATTTTCATCGACGGTGAGCAAGGTCTTTCCGTGCCGGACACGGTGCGCAAGCCCGATCCGCGCATAGGGCCGAAAGCAACGCTGATCGAACCGCGTGCGGAATCGTCATCCGGCGCCAATGATGCCTGGCCGCCGACACTGCATGGCACGGGAACGGAAGACTATTTCAATACGGCATGGTGCCCGACGCAGGATTACAGCGCTCCCTATCACGGCATCATCTCCGCCGGCGGCCCGAACTGGACCGAACCGGTGACGCTCTATCGCTGGCATATCGAGGATCCGGCCATCTTCCAGAAGCACATTCGGGTCACGATCGAGCACGGTCATGCAAACCGCCGTTCCGACGATATTTCCTCCGTCGCATTCTGGTATCAGGCCGAACCGCACAAGCCGTTCGCGGCTTTTCCAGATGTCATGGAACGCGTGCCGACTTTTCGCCGGCCGTTCAAGGAGATGGAGATAGCCGTGAAAAAAGCCAGGGGATGAACCCTGGCCGATTTCGTGGTGCCCGCTTGGCTTTAGGCTGCGCTTACTCCGAACGGTATGGCCGCTTCGCTGCGTGTCAGGGCTTCGGCGGCTTCGATGATCGCGTGGGTGTCGATGCCGAAATGGGCATAGAGATCGGCAATCGTGCCCGTTTGGCCGAAATGCTCGACGCCGAGCGACACGGTCCTGTGTCCGTGTACCGATCCGAGCCATCCGAGCGTTGCCGGATGGCCGTCCGTAACGGTAATCAGGTTGGCCGCACGTGAAACGCTGCCGAGCAGCGCTTCGATATGGCTATGAGCACCGGGATGTCCGTGTCGACGGGCGCGTTGCGCTGCCGTCCAACCGGCATTCAGCCGATCGGCCGAGGTGACAGCCAATACCGCCACATCGCCATAGGTTTCCGCCATGTTTCCAGCCGCCATCAGTACCTCCGGCGCAATGCAGCCTTGATAGGCAAGCACGATGCGGGTGCGGGCGGAAGGTTTGCGCAGCCAATAAGCTCCGTCGATAACGCCTTGCCGGAACGCGGCATCCTCACGCCGCAGCGCAATCTGCTCCAGCGGACGTGTGGTCAGGCGCAGATAGATCGAACCGCCGGTTTCGTCGCGAAGCCAGGTCCGAGGGTCGTGGGTCGCGTCGCCATCGCGCTGCATGTAGTCGAAGGCCCAGTTCATGATGATGGAGAGTTCGTCGAGGTAGGCCGGCTCGAAGCTTGCCAGCCCGTCCTGGCTCATGCCGATGAGTTGTGAACCGATCGACTGATGCGCTCCGCCTTCAGGCGCCAACGTCACGCCGGAAGGCGTGCCGACGATCATGAAACGTGCGTCCTGATAGCAGGCATAGTTCAGTGCATCGAGGCCGCGCGCCACGAAGGGATCGTAAACGGTGCCGATCGGCAGCAGCCGCTCGCCGAACAGGGAGTGCGAGAGGCCCGCAGCCCCAAGCAGCAGGAAGAGGTTCATCTCGGCAATGCCGAGCTCGATGTGCTGGCCGGCTGGGCCGAATTCCCATTTCTGCGTCGACGGCACGCGCTCGTCACGGAAGGTATCAGCCAGCTGTTCGCGCGCAAACAGGCCGCGGCGATTGACCCAGGGACCAAGGTTGGTCGAGACGGTGACGTCGGGTGCGGTGGTGACGATACGTGCGGAAAGCGGATCATTGCGCTGCGCAAGTGCATCCAGGATTTTGCCGAAGCCGGCTTGCGTCGACAGTTCGCGATCGTCGAGGAACATCGGTCCGGGCGATGGCAGCGCCGGAGCGCTGAAGCGCCGCCTGCCCTCGGCAAAGAAGGGGACCGTCTTGAGGAATTTGCCGACAGCCTCTGGCGAGCGGGTCGCGCCGAATTTCTCCCATTCCTCGCCCTGCTTCACGCCGATGCGGCTCTGGAAGGCCTCCATCTGCGCCTTGGTCATCAAACCGGCATGATTGTCCTTGTGGCCGGCGAGCGGCGTGCCCCAGCCCTTGATCGTATAGGCGAGGAAGACCGTCGGCCGGTCATGGTCGATGCTTTCAAAGGTGTCGACCAGCGTCTGGAGGCAGTGGCCGCCGAGATTGTTCATGAGGTCGGAAAGTTGCTCATCGCTCCGCGCAGCAAGAAGCTCGTTAACTCCGGCTTCGGCGCCGATCTCGTCGGTGAGGCGCTTGCGCCATGCGCTGCCGCCCTGAAACGTCAAAGCGGAGTAAAGCTGGTTGGGGCAGCGGTCGATCCAGCCGCGCAGCGCCTCGCCGCCGCGCTCCTTGAAGGCGGCCTGCTGGAGCGCGCCGTATTTCAAAACCTTCACATCCCAGCCGAAGGCGGTGAAAATGCCTTCGATACGCTGCCACAAGCCTTCGCGCACCACGCCGTCGAGGCTCTGGCGGTTATAGTCGATTACCCACCAGGTGTTGCGCAGATCGTGCTTCCAGCCTTCCTGCAGGCACTCGTAGATGTTGCCCTCGTCCAGTTCGGCATCGCCGACCAGCGCGATCATCCGTCCGTCGGGGCGTTCCTTCGACCATGATTTGGCAGCGATATAGTCCTGCACGATCGAGGCAAAAGCGGTGATCGCAACGCCGAGGCCAACGGAGCCGGTGGAAAAATCGACGTCGTCGATGTCCTTGGTGCGGCTAGGATAGGATTGCGCGCCGCCGAAGCCACGGAAATTCTGCAGCTTTTCCTGCGTCTGATTGCCCATCAGATACTGAATACCGTGGAAAACGGGCGAGGCATGCGGCTTGACTGCGACGCGATCTTCCGGTCGCAGGACATGGAAATACAAGGCGGTCATGATCGAGACCAGCGATGCGCATGAGGCCTGGTGTCCTCCGACCTTTACCTCTCCCTTTTCACGCAGGTGGTTGGCATTGTGGATCATCCAGCATGCGTGCCACAGAGCCTGGCGCTCCAAATCCTTCAGGCGTTCCAGCTTCGCTGGCGTCAAGGACGCTCCCCTCATCGTCGACTCTCTCCCTCATGTGCGACTTTTTTGAAATGCTACACCTGAATTCGAGGTTAAATTGGTCTCAGTTGACCTGATTCAGAGAAAATGCGAAATCTTCGTTCTAAATATTGTCAGTTTTCGGTCAAACATGCCTATATCGAAGCCATCCCTCGACGCAGCCACCATTCGAATTCTCGATCTGTTGCAACAGAATGCCGAAATGAGCATCTCCGACCTGGCCGAGGCGACGGGTCTTTCGGCTTCGCCCTGCTGGCGGCGCGTGAACGATTTGAAGGAGAGTGGCGTCATCAAGGGATCGGTGGCGCTTGTCGATGCGCAAGCGCTCGGCTTGGCGGTCAACGTGTTCGTACAGGTGTCGCTGAAGCAGCAAGACCGCGAATCGCTCGACGTGTTCAACTCGGCCATCAAGACGAAACCGGAAATCGTCGAGTGCTACCTGATGACAGGTGAAGCAGACTACATGCTACGGGTGGTGGTCGAAGACCTTATGAAATTCCAGGCTTTGGTGGTCGATTTTTTGACCCGTATTCCGGGGGTTGCCAATATCCGTTCGAGCTTCGCACTCAGCCAGATCAAATACACAACGGCGTTGCCCACCGACCATCTCAAGGTCAAGTCATAGTCGCGATGTGACGCCCGATGTTGCGCTTCAAAGCTGCCGCGAGCGAATGAAGAACAGCAGGTAGATTCCGCCAATCATGCCTGTTGCCAGACCGATGGGGATGTTGATCGTCCTTGCGGCCGTCTGGCAGGCAAGGTCGGCCCCCAGCAGCAGAGCGGCGCCGAAGAGACCGGCCGGAACGATGTGAAACTGCGACACTCCAACAATCCGGCGTGCGAGATGAGGGGCAATCAACGCCAGGAACGCGATCGGACCCGCCGCGGCAGTGGCAGATGCGGTCAGGACGACACCGGCCAGCATCACGGTCAGCCGCGTGGCCTCGACCTTGACGCCGAGCTGCCGTGCCAGGTCATCCCCCATCTCGATCAGCCGCAGCGGACGAAGGAAGATCAAAACGAGGGGCAGAGCAAATCCGAGAGAAATGGCGGCCATGCCGACATGCGCCCAGCTTCTCGCCATCAGCGAGCCCGATAGCCAGACTTGCGCTGCCATGGCGCGATCCAGGTCTCCGGCAACCAGGAGCAGCGTGTTGAAGCCACTGAGAATGGCTCCGGTTCCGATACCCACAAGCACCAGCCGCGGCCCTTCGGCCGATCCTCGGCGCCTTGAGGCTCCGTATACGAAGAATGCGGTGATCAAACCTGCTGCGACGGCCGATAGGACGATCTGCGTCGCGCCTGCGCCCAGCACGATGATCTGAAGAATGGCGCCCGTTGCGGCGCCCGTCGAGAAGCCGAGAATATCGGGCGAACCGAGCGGGTTTCGCGCGACGGATTGGAAAATCGCGCCCGCCACGCCCAGCGATGCGCCGACCAGCGCGGCGGTCAGCACTCGTGGCAATCTTATGTCGACGACGACACGCAGCAGCCTGTGATTTTCCTCGAAGCCAACCAGGGCTCTTGCGATCTCGATGAAACCGAATTTCATCGAGCCGGTGGCAAGCAGCAATGCGGCAAAAACCAATCCAGTACCCAGCAGGGCCGCATAAATGAGGATCGTGAGTCTGCGCCGACCTCGGTGTCGCGATGTCGCTTGTGTCATCAGAGCGACCGTCTCAGCGCAAGCCGCCGAACCATCAGCACAAAGAGCACGCCTCCGAGAAGGAGGACGATTATGCCCGCGGGCACCTCGCGAGGTGGGGCGACGATCCGCCCGATCACATCAGCGGCAAGCAAGATACACGAGCCGAAAAGGCCCGATGCCGGCAAGAGCCAGCGATGATCGGAACCAAAAAACAGGCGAGCCAGATGCGGAGCCGCAAGCCCCAGAAAGACGATCGGACCGATCGCCGCGGTCGAGGCACCTGCGAGGATGCTCACCACCACGCCGGCCCAGCACGTGGTGGTCGATGTTTTCGCGCCGAGCGACCGGCTGACATCATGGCCCAGGGCGATGACGTTCAGTCGGGAGGAGATGGACATGGCCAGCAGAAATCCGACCGCGACCGCGCCGGCGAGCACGAACGCGACATGAAAGTCGCGCCCTTCGAGCGAGCCCGCAGCCCAATTGCGGAAATTATCCAGAGCCGCGAGCGGAGCGTTGATGATGATGACGCCGGTCATCGAACCCAGGGCGGCTGACAGGCCTGCGCCAGCCAGCAAGAGCCTGGTCGGGTCGAATGCGCCCTGCTGCCATCCGCCAAGGGCCAGAACCGCCACGCCGCCGAACGCCGCACCGGCAAAGCCGAGCCACACATATTGATCGATCCGATCGATACCCAGAATAACGATGCCGGCGATGACGAGGAGTGCTGCACCGGCATTGACCCCAAGCAATCCCGGTTCCGCAAGTATGTTTCGTGTCACGGATTGGGTGACGGCACCCGCGGTTCCGAGCGCAAAGCCTGCAAGGACGCCGACTATGGTCCTTGGAATGCGCAGGCTCCACATCACAAGATGCTCGTCGTCGAGGGGAGTAAACTGAAAGACTGCCGATATGACCGTAGTCAAGGCGATGCTGCGCGAGCCGATCACGATGCTTAGAAGTGCAAGAGCCACCAGCGCCAGGCAAGTGGCCGCCAACGCCAATCGATGCCGATGTACTCGGACCACTGGGGCGCCCGCTCGAAAATAGCCGTTCTGCGTCACGATGCAGACACTACTGCTTTAGCTGCGTGGCAACGAGGTCGATCATCTCCCGCCCGGAATAATAGTCGATGCGGAAGGACGATTTGCCGAGTGCGAAGACCCGTTTTGCCTTGACGGCCGGCAAGTTCGCGAGAGAGGGATCGCGCATGAATGTCCTCACCTCATTCTCGGTTGCATTCAGCAGATAGAGCGTGTCCGCCGTGGCCGCAGCAGAGAGGTTTTCATGCGAAATAAAGTCGAAGTCGCTCGATCTCAGCACTTTGCTGCGCATGCTTTCCGGCAGCCCGATGACCGTGATGCCGAGCGAGGTCAGAAGCTGGCCTTGGGCGCTTTGCGGCTTGCTGATCGAATAGCTGCCGGCGAGATTGTAACCGATGATCGTTGCCGTGCCTTTCTGCGGGGGGATCGTCCCTGCGACCTTGGCGACGTATTGATCGAAGCTCTTGATCGCGGCCTCCGCCTTGTCTTCGAGGCCTGTCGCTTTTCCGAGTTCCCTTGCAACCTCCTGCCAGCTGCGGTTGGAATAGTCGACGATAACGACAGGCAGATTCTGCGCGGTAAGTTGCGGTGCATACTGCAGGATGCTGTCTGCGCCAGTCGATGAGCCGATGACCAGATCGGGAGCCGAACCAATGATCGCCTCGATATCGAAGGAGAGGTTGGAGTAGAGCACTTCGACCTTGCGCTCCTGTGCCACGTCGGCCCATTGGGAGAAAAAGCCGCTGTCGTCGGTAATGGAGCTGCGCGTCGTTGCCGCGCTTGCGACAAGCGGGGCGTCGATGGCCAGCAATATGCCGGTCAGGCTCGGCGATGTCGAAACGATCTGTGTCGGTTTCGCCGCAAGCGACGTTGTGCCAGCCATATGTGCGATCGTTCTCGGCCATCCCTCCGCGCCCGCAGCGCTTGTCGCGAATGCGACCTGCCACAACAGAAGGCAGGCCAAGGCGATGGCTGAGTTGAGGACTCCTTTTGACATGAGGGCTTCCTTATTGGGGCCGATGGATGGCTCGGCGTCTAATGCTGGCAAAATTAAAATATGAGTATAGAACTCATAAATGTTTGGTCGCCATATTGCAGAACGCGTTCCGCAATGCAATACAGCCGGCAAAGAAATCAGTCTGTCACCCGAGCCACGAGGCGCCAGCGTTTACCGACCAAGCCGGAGCAGCGTCCCGGTGCGATCAACGCATCCATCGGCTCGATGAAAATGGAGCCTCTGCCATGGGTAACGCACATCTTCGAATAGGTCTCTGCCTCGCGCCGACATGGCTCAAGGGACAAGCTGAAGAGAGTGGCAACCGAGGCCGTTTCGACCTCGACGATCCTATCGAACTGGCGATCCTGCTGGCCAAGGCTGCCGAGGATGCGAAGCTCGATCTCGTCTTCAAACCCGATTATCTCACCGACGCCCATGCCCGGACGGTGCGCAAGAGGCAAGGCGTCGGCGTCGATCCGACCTTGCTGATGGCGGCAGTGGCCCAGGCGACGCAAAAGATCGGCCTGGTGACCACCGCATCCACGACGTTCAATCCGCCCTACATCATTGCGCGTCAGATGCAGTCGCTGAACTGGATCAGCCGAGGGCGGGCCGGCTGGAATGTCGTCACCTCGATCGAGGGAGCCGAGAATTTCGGTTTTGACGCCATGCCATCGCCGGAAGAGCGTTATCGAAAGGCCGCCGAGTTTCTCGACGTTGTGCACAAGCTGTGGCGCAGCGCTCCCGCGATCGGCGCCAGGAGAGAAGGAGCTTTCGTTCCGGTCGATCATCATGGTGAGTTCTTCAAGGTCAAGGGGCCGTTGAACGTGCCGGAGCATGCGGAAGGCTCGCCGGTTCTGTTTCAGGCTGGCGCTTCCGAGATCGGCAAGGATTTCGCCGCCTCTATAGCCGACGCGACCTTTGCGGCGACGCCCGATAAACAGGTGGCGATCGATCTCCGCGCCGACCTTAGAAGGCGTGCGCAGGTGCAAGGCCGCCGCGCCGACGACGTGCGCATTCTTCCCGGCATCTACATGTTTCTCGCAGAAACCCGCGAGGAAGCATTCGCCATGCATGAAAGGGCGCATGCGCATCTCAGTCAGCAGATGCGCTTTGAGGCCGCCAAGGCGGTTCTCGGCGTGGACATTTCGCACATGGCGATGTCAGACCGTGTGACGCTTGACGTGGTGGGATCGTCGCTGGGGCCTGTTCGCAGCAAGACCCATGCGGAGCTGCTTCGCCGCTACATAGAGACGACCACTCCGACCGTGGAACAATTGCTCCGCCGGCCGGAAGTTGTCGGCTCCGCCCATTGGGTCTCCGTCGGCACCGTTTCGGACGTGATGAACGAGATCGTGGAGTGGTTTTCAGACGGCGCCATCGATGGCTTTATCGCGATCCCCGGCGGTTCGTCGCAGTCCCTGTCGCTATTTCTCGACGAACTCGTTCCAGGGCTTGCTGCGAAAGGTCTCTTCCGGCACGACTATGAAACATCGACCCTGCGCGGCCATCTCGGCATCCCGGCCCAGGCCGACGCGGTAACCTGAGTGAGATCAGGTTCTCGTCTTGCTGCCCGACTCCTCGGTCGCCAGTTGAGCGGCTGAGTCTAGTTTGTCCCAATGCCGTTCGGATTCGGCGGTCTTCACAAAAGAAACCGTCGTAACAACGCAGGCGATATCTCCATGAGCATTGAACACCGGAAAGGCCTTGCCGGTTAGCGCCGAAAAAATGTGCTCGTTCAGTTCGGCACCCTTGTTCTCGACGATGGCCTTCAAGACTGCGTCATCCGGAGGACAGCCGCGAAAGGAGGCCGGTTGGAGCGCCCTAACGGCCTCGATCTGGCTTTTGGGAAGGTAGGCCTGGAAGACAAGGCCGCAAGCCGTATTGTCGAGGGGCAAGACGTCGCCCAACGACACGGTGCTGATCGAAAAACTCGAACTGCGAAACCACTGGACGATTGTGGGACCGCGATCGGTCCAGATGGCGACGCCGCAGCTTGCACTGATTTGCGAAGCCAGGGCTTTCATGTGTCGGGCGGCGACCTCAACCGGGCTGATGCGCCTGAGTGCGCTTATTCCAAGACTGAGGATGGACGGACCGAGATCGTAGGCACCCGTCATCTGGTCTTGAATGACGAGGCCTTCGCGCACCAGGCTTTGCAGGTATCGGTGAGCGGTCGAGCGGCCCGTTTGCGCCCGGCGTGCCAGCTCGCCCAGCGCAAGTTGACTTTCCGAGGAGGCAAGGACGTTCAGGAAGCGTGTGGCAATCGAGACGGATTGGATAATGCCGGAGCGCTTTTCGTTCTCGCCTTCGCCCGTATCTCTATCCTCGTCGATCTGCATCAGATCCTCCATTCCCGTTCATGCGAAGCGCACCGGAGCCTATTTCTTCCGCTATATCAAGTCACTGCCGCGATTTGGCTGATCACTGCAATCTTCGCGGCATCGCCTTCAACGGACCGGCATCGCGTCGGTTGTGGCGAAACGGCAACATTCTCTCATCTCGGTTGGTGTGCCGCATATCAGAATGCATTCCCTATTGCGGAACATAAAACTTGCCGCTATTGGAACATGACTATTAAACTCCAGTTTTAGGTTATCGGAAAATGTCTTTTGGAAATCGTCGTCTGATCGGTGGAGTAAGCCTGCTAGCCGTTTCAGTTTTGCTCTCATCCCGCGCCTTTTCTCAGGATGCGCAAGAGGCAGGCGACGCCACCGTTCTCAAACCTATCGTCGTTACCGGTGAGAAGGTTTCACGCGATCTGAAGAGCACGGCGTCTTCAGTATCGATCAAGACCAGCCGCGAAATCGACAAGGAAAAGACCGGCGACGCGACGGTATCGGAAACGATTGCCGATGTTCCGAACGTGGTGTTTTCCGACACGGTCAGCGCACCGATCATTCGCGGCCAGGACACGCAGGGGCCGAACACCGGCGCCACGGCCTTCTTTGCCGGAACGGTGCCCCGCGCCACCATCAATGTCGATGGGCACTATCTGGGATATAACGAATTCATCTACGGCGCGACGTCCATATGGGATGTCGACAGCATCGAGGTTTTCCGCGGGCCGCAAACGACCTCGCAGGGCGCCAACGCGATTGCCGGTGCAATCATCGTCAATACCAAGGACCCGACCTTCACCCCCGAGGGCGCCTATCAGGCCGAGATCGGCAGCTATAAGACGAGGCGTGCATCGGTTGCCGTTTCCGGGCCTCTGGCTGAAGATCAACTGGCCGCCCGCGTCGCCCTCGACTATTCCGGACGCGACACATTCATCGACTACATCAACAAGGGATTTTACCACAAGGGCACGGACCAGAATTTCCGGGAGTTCAATGGTCGCGTGAAGCTTCTGTGGGAACCGCCTGAAATCCCCGGTCTGACCGCGAAACTGACCTATTCGTTCAACGCGTCGAACCGGCCAAGCCAGGAAGCGGCTTCAAAGCCGTTTGACGAGCTGCAGCATGTCACCAACACGATGCCGTCCTGGAAGCAGCGGACGAACACCGCGATTTTCGATCTCAGCTATGAGCTCGACAACGGCGTAAAGCTATACAATCAGACGCAGTTCTCGGCATCGATCGCCGATCGGACGACCGGGCTCGTCAACAATGGCGACGCGAATATCGATCAGAAAAATGTGTCCGAAGAGATCCGCGCTACATTCGGCGACAAGGACGATACCTTGAGCGGCGTCGTCGGCATTTACTATGCCAACAATCATGCCGACGAGATTCTCTACCTCAGCGGCACATCGAAATTCGACGATCGCAAGCAGAATCTGGGAATATATAGCGAGCTGGCATACCGGATGACCGATAAATGGACATTGACCGGTGGCCTGCGATATGAGCGCGATGTCATCGAAAGATATGGCACGTCCGTTTATGCGCCGACGCCCGTTTCCTATGATCAAACCTTCAATGCAGTTCTTCCGAAGGTGTCACTTGCCTATGCATTGACGGATGACTGGACCGTCGGAGCATTGGTCAGCCGTGGATATAATCCCGGCGGCGTTTCGCTCAATATCGCCGCGAAGAAGTGGATGAAGTTCGAAGACGAGAACATCTGGAATTACGAGCTTTTCACGCGCGCCAACCTGCTCGACGACAAGCTAACCCTGACATCCAACGTGTTCTACATGGACATGAAGAATGCGCAGTACAATATCCCAGTCGTCATCGCGTCGGGAATATCGCAGTCCTACACCATCAACGCGGAGGCTGCGCACGCCTATGGCCTGGAAGTCGGAGCTGACTATCAGGTGTTGGACAATCTTATGCTCCGGGCGAGCGCCGGCATATTGCGCACGGAAATCGACCGTATCTCCAGCAATGTCAGCTATGAAGGCAATGAATTCGCCAAGTCGCCGGGCTATATGTTCACCCTCGGCGCAAGCTGGGATGTGACCGAAAAATTCAACATTTCCGGCCAGCTGCGGCATCTTGACGGCTATTATTCGGACACTGCCAACACCGCCGCCTACAGCGTCAAGCCCTATACCATCGCGGATGTGCGGGCGAGCTATCAGCTTCGCAAGGAGTTCGAGGTCTATGCCTACGTCAAGAATATTTTCGACGAACGCTCCCCGACCTACATGCAGCAGAACCGCGGCATCGGCGGCATCGAGGCAAGCATGACGACGCCTCGCATGTTCGGCGTCGGCGTGAAGGGGACCTTCTAAAACTGAAATAGCGTTTGGCAGATCAGCGCCGGCGATCTGCCAATCATCACTACGCCAAGCGCTGAGGCATTCGTTGCTTCAGCGCTTTCTTTTTTGAAATCTGGAACTGGCTGCGCGACTTGGTCGTGAGCCATATGCAGATCGGCTCGTCGGGCCTACGAAGCCTGACACGGAGACGTTGTCCTGCTCCTGAATTAGCGCGATTCTCGGTCGATATCTCGCCGCAGCACGACAGCCGTCGTGATGTCCTCGACGGTTTCGTGGCTGGCGATCAAGTCGCGGACCTGATTGAGGTCGTTGATCGATGCTGCCTCCAGTTCGACGACCAGGTCGAGTTGACCGCTCACCGAAGAAACGCGCTTCACCTCTGTGTGTCTTGCAAGCAGATCAAGCAGATGGAGCGCCGGTGTGCGCTTGAGGCTGACGAGAAGGATCGCTCTTATCACATTGGCGTCGATCTCGCCGATGTCGGCGCGATAGCCTCGGATGACGCCGCTGCGCTCGAGGTTGGTGACGCGCTCGCTGGTGGCGCTTCTCGACAGGCCGATCCGCCCGGCCAGGGCCTTGACCGCGATGCGAGCTTCCCTCGACAGGATTTCGAGTATTTCCCGATCTTTGGCGTCAAGGTCGCGCATGGTCTTCTCGCTTTGAGGCCGGACATCTGTCGGCTTATTCCGACAGTGTGCCGGTTCGATCCGACAGGATACTTGCTTGATCCGGCAGGATACTTGATGCCTGAAAACCGATTGCGTGCCAAGCTATCGGAAAGAAAAATAGCTTGGAAAAACAACAACTATGACTGATCTCTCCCACCCGGCTCCTCAACTGTCCGCAGGCGATGCCGAGAGGCTTGCCAAGGAAATATTCGGCGTCACGGCCAAGGCCTCGCCACTCGACAGCGAGCGTGACCGCAATTATCGACTGAAAACCGACACCGACGCCGGCTGGATCCTGAAGATCGTCAACTCCAGCGAGCCGAGGGTTGAAAGCGAGTTTCAGACCGCTCTTCTCAATCATCTTGCGAGCGCCGATTCGGAGCTCGTGGTTCCGCATCTGAAGCCCAGTCTCACCGGCGACTTTCTGGCCTCCACGACGGCCCCGAATGGCGAAGTGCACGCCTTGCGTCTGGTCGGCTGGCTGGCCGGGACACCGCTTGCCGAGGTCGGCAGGACTTTCGATTTGATGCGCAGCCTCGGCCGTTCGCTCGGGGAGCTTGACAGGGCGCTCCAGGGCTTCATTCATCCAGGCGCCCTGCGCGAACTGGATTGGGATCTGCGTCATGCGGCCCGCGCACGGTCTCGCCTGCATTTTGTCCGCGACGCCGGGAAGCGAGCGCTTCTTGAGCGCTTCATCGAGCGTTTCGAAACCCTCGTGGAGCCCAAGCTCTCGCGGTTGCGCGCACAGGTCATCCACAATGATGCCAATGACTGGAATGTGCTGGTCGACGAGCACAACCATCAGAGAATTTCTGGTGTTATCGATTTCGGCGATGCCGTCCACACCGTCCTGATCGCCGAAGTCGCCATTGCCTGCGCCTATTCGATCCTTGACATGGAGGACCCGATCGGTGCGGCCGCGGCTCTCGCCGCCGGCTTCCACGAGAAATATCCGCTGCAAGCCGAAGAAATTGACATCCTCTTCGACCTCATCGCCATGCGTCTGGTGACGAGCGTTACCTTCTCCGCTTCCCGTCATGATCAGACCGATGACAATCCGTATCTGGCGATCAGCGAGGCACCAGCATGGCGTCTACTTGAGAAGATGGATGCCATGAACCCGCGTTTTGCCACGGCCGTTCTGCGCAAGGCATGCGGCCTCGATGCGGTCGACGGAGCCGGCGCGGTCCGTCGCTGGATTTCCGACAACGGCAAGAACTTCGCCGATATCGTCCGGCCGGCGGCCGCCACGATGAGCAAGGCGATCGTACCCTATGGCGACGCGTCGCATGTGATGACCGTGGCCTCGGCCGAGCAGCGGCCTGAGAAAGCGACCAAATGGTGGACTGATTATGCCGAGCAGCACAAAATAGAGCTTGGCGTTGGTTCCTGGGGCGAGAAGAGAACCGTCTATACGGACAAGGCCTTTGTATCGCGCTTCATCGAGGGCCAGCGCCGCATCCATCATCTCGGCGTCGACCTGTTCATGCCGGCCGGGACGCCTCTCTATGCGCCGGTGGCCGGCACCGTGAGGAGTGTCGAGATCGAGCACGAGCCGCTTGGTTATGGCGGCCTTATCTCGCTCGAGCATGCTCCCGAAGGCTGCCCGCCCTTTGTCACGCTTTGGGGGCACATGGCCCATGAGGCACTTGGTCGGCTGAAGCCCGGACAACGCCTGGAAGCCGGTGATCTTGTCGGTTATATGGGCGATATTCATGAGAACGGCGGCTGGACTCCTCATCTGCACTTCCAGATTTCGACTGACACCGCGCTGACGGCGACGGAGATCCTGGGCGTCGGTGAATCCGCCTATCTCGACGTCTGGGCCGAACTTTTCCCGGACGCGTCGGCTCTTGCCGGTCTGCCGCCCGAAACTTTCTCTCAGGATGGTCGCACGAGAGAGGAATTGATCGCCAAGCGCAAGGAATTGCTGCTGCCCAATCTTTCCATCTCCTATTCCGAGCCGATCAAGTTTGTTCGTGGCGACGGTGTCTGGCTGATCGACAATTACGGCAGGGCCTATCTCGATTGCTTCAACAATGTCTGCCATCTCGGACACGCGCATCCCGACGTCGTCGAGGCGCTGTCTCGTCAGGCGGGGCTGCTCAATACCAACACGCGCTACCTGCACGACAATATCGTCGAATATGCCGAGCGGCTGACCGCGACATTGCCTGAGGGCCTGTCGGTTGCATCCTTTGCCTGCTCGGGAAGCGAGGCAAACAGCTTGATGCTTCGCATGGCGCGCAATCACACCGGACGCAACGACGCGATCGTCGTCGACTGGGCCTATCACGGCACGACGCAGGAGCTGATCGATCTCAGCCCCTACAAGTACAAGCGCAAGGGCGGCAAAGGGCGTCCGGATCATGTTCACGAGGCCATCATCCCGGATAGCTATCGCGCCCCGGAAGAATGGCCAGTGGAGGAACATGGCAAGCGTTTTGCCGAAAGCGTTGCCGAACAGATCGAAAGCATGCGCAAGAAGGGGCGGGCTCCCGCATTCTTCATGGCTGAATCGATCCCGAGCGTTGCCGGCCAGGTCTTCTTTCCGGATGGGTATCTGAAAGAAGTCTATGCCATGGTCCGTGCGGCGGGCGGTCTCTGCCTTGCCGACGAAGTGCAGGTCGGCTTCGGCCGCGTCGGCAGCCATTGGTGGGCTTTCGAAACCCAGGGCGTGGTTCCGGACGTTGTATCCATGGGCAAGCCGATCGGAAACGGCCACCCGATGTCCGCGATCGTCACGACACGAGAGCTTGCGGACAGCTTCAACAACGGCATGGAGTATTTCAACACCTTTGCCGGTAATCCCGTGTCCTGCGCCGTGGGGTTGGCGGTTCTTGACGTGATCGAGCGAGACAAGCTGCGCGAGAATGCCTTCAATGTCGGCAACTACCTGCTCGATGGTTTCCGCAAGATGCAAGCGCGGTTCGACATTATCGGCGATGTGCGTGGTCTTGGCCTCTTCCTCGGGATCGAGCTGGTCACCGACCGCAAGACCAAAGCGCCCGCGACGGACCTTGCCCGGAAGATCAATGACGGTGCGAGAGCACGCGGCATTCTGATGGGAACCGAAGGGCCACACGACAATGTCCTGAAGATGCGCCCGTCCATGATCTTCGACCGGGCAAATGCCGATCATCTGCTCGATGTCCTGGGTGCGAGCTTCGAGGCCGCATTGAAGTAGTTCATAGCGCATCGGCAGGCCGCCGAAAGGGCCGCACTCCCGCTCCAGAAATGGTCGGGGGTGCGGCCTTTTGCGTTTCAATCGGCATATGCGCGCGATTTTCGACAATCGTTGCGGCCAATGCGATCGGTCTCATCAACGCCCGCAGCGATATGATTCTTACCCCGGTCTCCGTCTTCGCGCTGCAGGTGCTGGCACGGGGAAAATCGTCGGGCGACATAATGTCGGTCAATTCCGGCAATGTGTCAGGTACGCTGACACCTTGCTTGGTGCTTGCCCAAAATGGCTATGCAAAACTCTGGCGGTGAAGGTTGCTGGGAAACCGACAAAACGAAACAAAATACCAACAGAGGAAACTGACGTGTTCAAGCACAAGCTTACAAATCTGATCGCTGCGGCCGCCGTTGCGATCACGGCAACATTTTCCCTAACGCATGCTCGCGCTGACGAGCTGGCGACCCTGAAGGACTCGGGCGAACTGCGCGTCGCCATGAGCGGCCAGTATCCTCCGTTCAGTTTCACGAACGATCAGAACCAGGTCGTCGGCTTCGATGCCTCGATCGGCGAGGCTATCGCCGAGCGCATGGGCCTCAAGGCCAAGATCATCACGACGCCTTTTGACGGGATCATCGCAGGCCTCCTGGCGAAGAAGTACGATGCCGTCGTCGCGTCGATGACCATCACGCCGGAGCGCGAAAAGGCCGTGGACTTCGTTGGCCCTTACTATCACGCAGGCAGAGCGATCGTGGTGAAGGCCGACTCCTCCATCCAGAAGCTGGAAGACCTCAACGGCAAGATCGTTGGTGTTACGCTCGGAGACGCGCATGAAAAGTGGGCAAAAGCTCAGGGCAACCTGACTGTTCGCTCCTACAAGGGCCTTCCCGAAATGCTGGTCGATCTTGAGGCCGGGCGCATCAATGCTCTCGTGATGGACAGCGTTCCAGTCATGGTGGCCGTCAAGGAGACCGGACAGAAGGTCCGCATTCTCGATACGCCGAACATCGAAGGCGGTCGCGTCGCCCTCGGCATTGCGATCCGGAAGAACAATCCGGAGCTGAAGGCAAAGATGCAGAAGGTTCTCGAAGAGATGCTCGCCGACGGCGCCTATGAAAAGATCTCGATGAAATGGATCGGTAGCGATATTCGCTAACTGGCATTTCGGTGTGGGTCGGATATGTCTCCGGCCCATTCACTATGACTTTTCGGAGCGTTTCTATGGATTTGGCGCTAATGCAGCGCGTCCTCCCGTTTTTTCTGGAGGCCGCGTGGGTGACATTGAGTATTTCCGTCCTCGCTATCCTGCTTGGCTTCTGCATCGCAGTTATCCTGGTAGCGGGTCGGCTGTCGGATTTCTTCGTCGCTCGATGGTTTTCGCGGGCTTATGTCAGTGTGTTTCGGGGTACGCCCTGTCTCGTGCAGCTGTTCGTCCTCTACTTCGGCGGACCGCAAATCGGACTGGAGCTTGAGCCTTATTCGGCCGGGGTCATCGGTCTTGCCCTTAACATCGGCGCCTACATGGCAGAGTCCATTCGTGGTGCCATCATCAATGTCGATCGTGGTCAGGCCGAAGCTGCGCGTTCGATCGGTTTCGGTCGCGCCCAGACCCTGTGGCTTGTGACACTGCCGCAGGCGGCACGTCTGATGATAAGGCCGCTCGGCGTGAATGCGGTTGCATTGATCAAGGGATCGGCTCTGGTGTCGACCATATCGGTGATCGAACTCACTTACACCGCCCAGCGCTTTATCAGCTCGACTTACAAGCCCTTCGAAATCTTTACCGTGTCCGCCGCGATTTACATCGTGATGGTCTACGCGGTCCGGTTCCTCGTCGATCGCCTTGATCTGCACTTCGCGCCAAGGTGAGGATGCCCATATGCAAAATCTCGATTTTAGCGTCGTAACGCCCTATTTCGGTCTTCTGATGACCGGTCTCTGGTGGACGCTCGTCATGTTCGTCAGTGCGAGTGTCGTGAGCCTCGCCTTCGGCATAGCCTTCGCGCTCATTGTCCTCTATGCGCCGCCGATAGCGGCCTTGCCGATACGGTTCCTCACCTGGCTTTTCATGGGGACGCCGCTGCTGCTGCAATTGTATTTGATCTACTACGGGCTCGTGCAGATCGGCATCGATATTCCGGCAGTTGGCGCCGGCATCATCGGCCTTAGCCTGCATTTCGCCGTCTACAACGCAGATGTCTTCCGCGCCGGGATCCTTTCGGTCGATCCCGGACAGATGGAAGGCGCGCGCTCGATCGGCCTCAGTCGCGGCCAGGCGCAGCGTTACATCATCGTGCCGCAGGCGCTCCGCAAGACGATAGCGCCGATCGGAAACAATCTGATCGTGCTTCTCAAGGACACCTCGCTGGTATCAATCATTGGTATCGCCGAACTTGTCTACAGCGCCCAGATCGCCATCAGCGAAACCTATACGCCCTTCGAATTTTATCTAACCATTGCAGGTATTTACTACGTGGCAAACCTCGTCCTCGAAGCCGGACTGCAATTTCTTGAAAACAAGGTGGAGATGTCACGATGAGCGCCGCAAAGCCCATGGTCGAAGTCAAGGGGGCCCGCAAGGCCTACGGGGCGCTCGAAGTGCTCAAAGGGATCGATCTCTCCGTCTCCCGCGGGCAGATCATTGCGATTATCGGACCGAGCGGCTCGGGCAAGAGCACGCTTTTGCGGTCGATCAATCACCTCGAAGTGCTGAACGGCGGCGAGGTCTGGCTCGATGGCGAGCTGGTCAATCGCGCGCTGAAGGGAAATGCTTTCGAACGGCACATCAATGCGGTGCGCCAGCAGATGGGCATGGTATTTCAGCATTTCAATCTGTTTCCGCACCTGACCGTCCTTGAGAACATCACGCTCGGCCCCGTCAAGCTCAAGGGGCTGACGAAGCAGGCGGCCCGTGCACTGGCGATGGAACTCCTGTCCAAGGTGGGGCTGGCCGACAAGGTCGACGCCTATCCATCGCGGCTGTCCGGTGGCCAGAAACAGCGTGTCGCGATTGCGCGCGCGCTGGCGATGCAGCCGAAGGTGATGCTCTTCGACGAGGCGACGTCGGCACTCGACCCAGAACTGGTCGACGAGGTCAATGCCGTGATGAAACAGCTTGCCGCCGAGCACATGACAATGTTGATCGTGACCCACGAGATGCGCTTTGCCGGCGAAGTGGCCGATCGCATCGTCTTCATGGACGGAGGTGTCGTGGTCGAGGAAGGTGCACCACAGCAGATTCTGCAAAATCCGATTCATGATCGCACCCGTTCATTCCTGAAGAAGCATCTTCACGATCGATAGGCGGTCTCTGCTCCGCAGGCCTAAAAAGTATTTATATCATCTATGTCAGGATTTGTGACGATCCGCGCTCTTTTGCGGATCGTTGCCGCACGATAGTCTCCACTCCAGATTGATAGAGCAATTCCAGGAAAAGTGCGGAGCGGTTTTCCGTCCGGAATTGCCTGAAACAAACGGATAGAGCGTTTTCGCGTTTCGAAGGAATGCGGAAATGCTCTGGGAGTGGGCATGAAAAGAGTCGTCTTGTTTTCCGGTGGGAGCGCTTGCCGCTCCATCAACATCGCTTTGTCTCGAAGCGGAGTCGAGGTCACGCGCGTCGTGCCCGCCTGGGATAGCGGCGGCAGCTCCAAGGTTATTCGCGAGCAACTGGGCATCCTCTCCGTCGGTGACATCAGGCAGGCCTTGATGACGATGGCTCACGGAGAGGGGTGTGCCGGCGATGTGGTGAAGATCTGCAATGCCCGAATTTCGGCAAATCTCGGTCTTGAAGATGCCCGCAACGAATTCCTGTTCTATGCCAAGGGCGGCCATCCGCTGCTTGAAAGGATGGAGCCTGGCCTCCACGGCGCAATCTTGAACTATCTCAACACATTCGCTTCGGCGGTTGGCGAGGATTTCGATTTCAGGCATGGAAGCATCGGCAATTTCATCCTGACCGGCGCGTGTCTTGCCCATAATGGCGATGTCAACACGGCGATTTTCGTGTTTCGAAAGCTGTGTGGCATCAACGGGAATGTCTGGCCGTCGTCCGTTGACCGCGATCTCGTGCTTTCAGCCACCTTGAAGGATGGCAGAACGGTCATACCGCAGGATGCCATTACGACAATGGCGAAAGCGGATGCCAAGGTTGGGATTGCCGAGGTCGAGCTTGATCGCGCGAGTGGCGACCGGCCGATGGCGAACTCCGCCGTCCTCGACGCGATAGCGCGGGCGGACCTTATCGCCTTTGGGCCAGGGAGCGTCTATACGAGCGTCATTCCGCATCTTCTCGTGGATGGGGTCATCGCGGCAGTCGAGCAGGCGCTCTGCCCCAAGGTGCTCATCGGCAACATTCTCCAGTGCCGCGAGACAATCGGCCTGACATTGGCCGATGTATCGTCGGCGTTCGATCACCACTGGCGTCGACATGGCGCCTCTTCTGGCTTGTTTTCTCACATTCTGGCCAACCGGGTGCTGTTTCCCTTCGAGAAAACGATCGGCGAATTCCCCTACCTTTCGGATGGACTGTCGGAGAAAGCCCCGCCCGTGTTGGTCCGCGATGAGTTCGAAGATGCCTGGAACCGCGGTCAGCACGACGGCGAGGCGGTTGCAGCCAGCCTGCTGAAGATCATGTCGGCCGGGGGTGCCTCCGGGCATGCATGAGTTGATCGCCAGTATCGACGAAAACCGACGTCTTCAAGGATTCCTGACGGTTGAAGGCGTGCTTGCGCTCCGTGCCCGCGGAGTTACTGTTATTGATCCATTCTCGACTTTAGTGTCGAACCGGGCTGAGCTTGCGGCAGGCGTCTTCCTCTGGCCCAATGTCACGATCATGGTCGGGGAGGCCGGCTCGGTTGCCGTCGGATCGTCGACGGTCCTCCATAGTGGGACGCGCGTTGTAGCACAGGCCGGTTCGGTCTCTATCGGATCAAACTGCGATATCGGCCAGGAGGGTGGGTTTACGTTCATTGCCGACAATGAAGGAGACGTAATCGCCGTTGGAGACAATGCGCGGCTCAACGGCGGTGGATCGATCGCAAAGGATGCGCAACTTGGCGACGGCGCCCAGGTGCTTGGGCCGATCCGTGTCCAGCAATGTCGATTGGGGGGAGGCGGTTCCTATCGTGAACCGGATCCGGACAAGCGCGGAGGGGTCTTGAAAGGCAGCGGCATCGCGAGAAACCTCGACATACCGACCGGCATGGTCGTTCAGGCCTTTGGTTTGTTCGGCGATGCGCCACTTCGACATCAGAGGGATTTTCACCCCGGCGCCCAGACCGCAAAGTCCTGAGAAGCCCATCTTGCCGCCCGAGCGACCCGCCTCTTGTGGAAGCCGGCGGCATCGTGGCTCGTCGGCGCGACCGCAGACATATCCACCGAAAACGGCCACCTCGTCCTTGCGGCGATCTTTGCGGTCGGCTTAACTATGACAGTTTTACGACAGTTATGTGACATGCAAAATACGGAACGGAGAGACTGGATGACACGCTTTTCGCCTTGCCTCATCATCATCGCGGCGCTTCTGGGCGCCCAGCCTGCCTTTGCCGAGGAGGCAGCCTTTGCTGGCGTGACACAGGACGCCTTGACGCATCGCGATCCGATTCATTGGGTGAGTGTCGAGCAGATCGAAAAGTCTCTGGAAGGCCATGCGCCTATGACGGTTGGTTTCGATATCGACGATACCGTCCTGTTTTCCAGCCCCTGCTTTTTCTACGGCCAGCAGAAATATTCGCCAGGCAGCTACGATTATCTGAAGAACGATGCATTCTGGGCCGACATCAACGCCAATTGCGACATGAATTATTCACTGCCGAAAGAGGTCGCCGCCAAGCTGATTGCGATGCATACGAAACGCGGCGACACGATTTATTTCATCACAGGCCGGACCAAGAGCCCGGGCGAGCGGCTGACCGAGACGATCAAGCGCGATTTCAAGATGGACACGATCAGTCCTGTGGTCTTCACGGCTGGCGACAGTACCAAAACCGCATTCCTGCGGGAACATGGAGTGAAGATCTACTATGGCGATGCCGATGGCGACATGCGTCAAGCCATGGAGGTTGGAGCTCGCCCGATCCGCGTGCTTCGCGCATCCAACACGACCTATAAGCCCATGCCGAAGAACGGAGCCTTCGGCGAAGAAGTGATCATCGATTCCGATCGTTGACCGGGATTGGGTCAGCCCTTGGCTCAGATGGAGCCGGGCCGGCTGTGTCGCGGAGTATGAAGCGAGCGCCCAGAACGACCTTCATGTCTTGCGAACCGTCCCTGTGTTCGATGGCGTCGCAGAGAAGCTTCAAGGCATGCCGTCCGGCCTCCTGCGAAAGGCCGCTCAAGGTCGAAAGAGCGGGGTAGGTCATGGCGGGCAAAGCGTCATCGCATCCGATAAGGCTTATATCCCTGGGGATAGCGACCCCCAGGGCCGAGAGCCGTGCATGCGCCCCTTGGGCCGTCAGATCGTCGAACGCCAGGATTGCAGTCACGCCGGCCGCGACGGCTTGCTCGGCCGCCGTTTCGCCACCCTCGAAGCTCGGTTCGGATAGGGGGATGATCGAAAGGCGGATCTCCGTCCGACGGCATGCCTCGGTCGCCGCCTCCATACGCTGCTGATTGGACCAGGATTCTTTCGGGCCTGAGAGATAAGCGATGTGGCGGTGGCCGTTCTCGGCCAGGAAGCCGACAGCTTCCATCACTGCCGCCTGCGTATCGATCAGCACGCGCGGCAGACCGACCATATCGCGATTGATCAGTGTGATGGGATGGCGAGCGGCATGGGTCCTAACCTGCGCCTCGCTCAGGCGCGTCGACGCCAGAATAATCCCGTCGGTCTGCCCGGCAAGCCGCTCGAAGAGCGTGTTTTCCCGCGCACCGCTTTCGCCGGAGGAGCCGAGAAACAGGCAGAGTCCGAGCGCATCGGCCTGGCTCTGGATGGCCTTGATGAGCGGCGGAAAGAACGGATTGGCGATATCGGGCACCAGCAGGCCGATATTGCCTGTCCGGCCTGTCGATAGCGCGCGGGCCATATTGTTTGGTCGATAACCGATCTCCTCGGCGATCGCGAGGATCTGCGCGACGGTCTTTGGATTAAGCAGGTCCGGCCGGCTGAACGCGCGCGACACCGTCGAGCGGGACGTATTGGCACGCTCGGCGATCTCATCCAGCGTCGGCTTTACCCTCGTCTTCGGATCCCTCCTACCAGCGATAGTCGTGCCCTCCCTCTTCGGCACTTGCGGCGGCAAGAGCCGCGATGCGGCTCGCCAGAAGAGCCTCTGCGGTCGAAACCTGCAAGGGTGCCTTGCCCGTCAATGCGTCGAGGGCGTCGTCTGCAGGGCCGATCGCGGCAGGTAGATCCGGTTGCCAAAGGCTCCGGCTGTCGGTCTCGACAAGAAGGCGGCCTTCCCCGAAGAGAATATCCATTCGCCCGCGCGTGCCGACGAGGCGCATGGCGTAATCGCCGTGCCTTGCTGCGGCCTCGGGCTGCCTCCAATCCATGTCGATCACAGCCTGCAAACCAGTCTCCAATGTCAGCAGCGCACGGCCGGCCAGAGCAAATCCCGCGTGTTGCTTGGGATGGCCGGGACTTTTCCAACCACTGACGCGGCCCGAATGTGCGCCCGTCAGCCATAGGACAAGATCGATGTCGTGAACAGCGAGATCGTTCACGATGCTGCCATAGAGTGTGTGGTCGAAAAACCAGGCGGGTCTTGCTGACGGCAGCAGCTTGTGCGGGCCTGTGGAGGTGATGGCGACGAGATCGCCGATTTCACCGCCAAGGAAAAGCTCACGCGCTTTGCGCGTGACAGGATAGAAGCGCTTCTCCAGCATCAGGGCCACACGGTTGCGGCCGCCGTCGGCCTTGGCGATTCTGTCCACCTCTTCCACGGTCAAAGCCAAGGGCTTATCGGCGATGACGAAAAGCCCCCGTTCCAGGCAGGCTTCGATCAACCCGGCACGAAGTCCGGGTTCGGCGATCACGGCCACCGCATCGACATCATGCCGCTCGAGCAGCGACGTCATGTCGGCATAGCCGGGAACGCCAAGCTTCCCGGCATAACTGGCCCGCCGTGCCTCATCGTGATCGGCAAGAGCGACCAGCTCGACGTCCGAGCGCGTGGCAAGCGCGTCTGTCACATAGCTGATGTGGCCATGGGCGGCGCCGAGGATTGCGAGCTTCTTGATGGGCATCATGCGCCTCCGATTTCACTCATTGCGACCCGCCGGCCGGTTTCGGCGGAACGATAGATGGCGGTGATCACGCGCACTGCTTCAAGTCCGTCGCGGAAAGTGATCCGCGCGGGGCGGTCGCCGAGAATGGCATCCCTGACATCCTCCCATTGGTCGACATGGCCGCGAATGCCGATACCGACCTGGCTCCCGGCTGCGCTCTTGATCGAGGAATCCGCTGCGGCCGGCAAGGGCTGGCCTGCAAAGCTCCAGTCGACGACATCGGTGTGATTGAGCGCCACGTGCCCTTGATCGGTAAACAACATGAGGGCGGCCGGCCGGCCGGGAGGTGTCGCCGTGCTGGTAACGAGCGTGCCGCGCGCACCGTTTTCGAAGAGCAGAAGTGCCTGGCAGAAATCCTCGCTGCCACCTGCTCGTCCGGCCATGTTCGTGGCCTCTGCCGTGACGCTGGCAACGGGGCCGAAAAGCCAAAGCATCAGGTCGAGCGTGTGAATGCCCTGGTTGAAGAGCGACCCGCCGCCCTGCGCATCAAGCTTACGCCATGGCTTTTCATCGTAATATGCGTCGGCGCGATGCCAGTAGACCTGACCTTCGATGGCGATAGGCCGGCCGAGTTCGCCTGCATGCAAGCGGCGATGAATGTCCTGATGTTGAGCTTCCAACCGTCGTTGGGACATGGTCGAGCAAACGAGATCAGCGGCGATGGAGCGGCGATAAAGGTCGATTGCCTCTTCGAGATCGACCGCAAGCGGCTTTTCGACAACGACATGCAAGCCCTTGTCGAGCGCGGCACGGGCGGGGACATAGTGGGAGCCGCTCGGGGTCGCAATGACAATTGCATCCAGATCGGCATCGCCGATCATGGTCGATGCGTCGTCGAAGAATTGCACATCGGGTAACGTCCCGAATGCTGCCAATTCCTCCGCAGTCCCTCCGGCCACGGCGGTCAGCACCATTCCTTCCACGGCCGCGATCGCGTCGCGATGCACCCTGCCGATCGTTCCCGGCCCAACCAATCCGACTTTGATTGCCGTCACATCTATCTCCCTTGGTGCCGACTTTGTTGCACATTTATGCAACCGCTTTCATACGGATTGCAAGAGGATTCGAACGTAGACAGCATAAAAGGCAGCGACTTCTGCGTCGTCGCTGTAATGATAATCTTAAGAAGTCGATATTTGGCCTATTGACTTATGCAATCGGTTGCAAATAGCTTGAAGCAACGACACAGGGAGCACAGCAAATGCCGCTTGCATGGCACACAGATCGTCTCGCCACCCAAAGCTATTCGTCCCGCGACGAAATGGCGGAAGCGGCAAGCCGCGATTTGGCCGCGGCCTTGCGCGAACTTCTTGCTAGAAAGACGCGCGTGAGCGTCATGTTCGCGGCTGCTCCGAGCCAGCAGGATACGCTCGCGCTTTTGCGCAATGCTGCGGATATCGACTGGAGCCGGATCACGGCGTTTCACATGGATGAATATATCGGCCTGGGCATTGATCATGCAGCGCGTTTCGCCAACTGGTTGGATCGCCATCTCTTTACGCTGGTCCCGTTTGGAAAAATCCACCGTATCGAGCCCCATGGCTTTTCTTCGCCGGAGGCCTGCGCGGCCGACTATGCCGGAAGGCTTGCGGAAGAGCCGCTCGATCTCGTTTGCCTCGGCGTCGGCATGAACGGACATCTTGCCTTCAACGACCCGCCGGACGCCCGTTTCCAGGATCGGCAGAGCGTCAAAGTTGTCACGCTCGCTGAGGACTGCCGCCTCCAGCAGGTGGAGGACGAATGTTTCGCAAGTCTGGCCGATGTGCCGCAACAGGCAATTACCGTAACGATCCCCGCTCTGCTGTCGGCCGGGCGAGTGATTTCCGTCGTCCCCGGTGCGCTGAAGAAGATCGCGGTCACACGGATGCTGACTGGACCGATCACCGAGGATTGCCCGGCCAGTATCTTACGGCGACATCCGCAAGCCGTGCTCTATCTCGATGAGGCTTCCACGCCCGACGTCTTTCGGAGAGCAGCATGATCGTCGGACGGCACGCAATATCAGGAGATATCCTTGAGCTGACCGTGAGTGACGGCCGGATTGCCGCCGTCAGGAAGCTGGAAGGCTCGAACGGTGAAGACCTTCCCTGGCTGGCGCCTGGCCTGGTTGACCTGCAGGTCAACGGATGGGGCGGTCATGACTTCAACCGTGCCGATATCGACGAAGAAACAGTTTGTGCTGTTGCAAAGGGAATGCGGGAACAGGGCGTCAGGGCCTTTCTGCCGACCGTGATCACGGCCTCTCAAGAGGCGATCTGCAATGCACTTTCCGTCATTGCCGGTGCGCGCCGGAAGCATGCCTGGCTCACCGGCATGATACCCGGCATCCATGTCGAGGGACCTTTCATCTCGTCGCAAGACGGCGCGCGTGGTGCGCATCCGCGTGACCATGTCCGCGAACCCTCATGCGACGAGTTCGACCAATGGCAGGAGGCATCCGGCAATCTGGTGAAATTGGTAACGCTGTGCCCGGCTACAGAAGGCGCGGATGCCTTCATTCGCCACGCCCGCGCAGGAGGATGCCTTGTCTCCATTGGGCACTCCGCGGCCGACACGACTGACATCGCCAGGGCTGTGCAGGCCGGTGCAGGCTTCAGCACGCATCTCGGCAACGGCATTGCCTCGACACTGCCCCGCCACCCCAATCTCCTATGGGCGCAACTGGCAAATTTGAACTTGCAGGCGATGTTCATCGCCGATGGCCATCATCTCGATCGCGAAACGTTGACCGCGATGCTGAGAGCAAAAGGCGTGGAGCGGTCGATCCTCGTCAGCGATATGGTTGCGCTCGCCGGAATGGCGCCTGGCCGCTATCGCCAGCCCATCGGCGGTGACGTCGAGCTGTCGGCTGATGGACGCCTGTCGATGGTGGGAATGGCGACGCTTGCAGGCGCCGCGACGCCGCTTGCCGATGGCGTTGCTCTGGCAGCAAGCCTCGAAGGCTTCAGCCTCGGCGATGCGGTCACCATGGCGGCGGTCAACCCGGCGAGGGCGCTTGGTCTGGAAACGGGCTTCGTCGAGGGCGCGGCAGCCGATTTCATCGCTTTCCATTGGGTGCCGGGAGATCGTCACTTGCGTCTGTGTGCAACGGTATCGGGAGCGGACTTTGCCGCTTCGCCCAAGAAGACACCAGGGGAATAAGCATGGCACGCGTCGAAATCCGCAAACTGCATAAACATTACGGCGACTTTCATGCGTTGCGCGATCTGGAAATCACCATGGAGGATGGTGAGTTCGTCGTGCTCGTCGGACCATCGGGCTGCGGCAAGTCTACCTTGCTGCGCATGATCGCCGGGTTGGAGGATGTCTCCGATGGGGAAATCCTGATCGACGGACGGGTGATCAACGAGGTCGATTCCAAGGACCGCGATATCGCGATGGTTTTCCAGAACTATGCGCTCTATCCGCACATGACCGTACACGACAACATGGCTTTTTCCATGAAGTTGCGTCGGGCTCCGGCGGATCAGATCCGCAGGGAGGTGGAGGCGGCGGCAGCCACCCTTGGCCTGAGTGATCATCTCAAGCGCTATCCGAAGCAGCTTTCCGGCGGGCAGCGACAGCGTGTTGCCATGGGACGGGCGATCGTGCGCAAGCCGAAAGTCTTCCTGTTCGATGAGCCGTTGTCCAATCTCGATGCAAAGTTGCGTGTGAAGATGCGCTCCGAGATCAGGTCCCTGCATCGCCGGCTCGGCAATACGATGATCTATGTCACACACGATCAGGTGGAAGCGCTGACCATGGCGGACAGGATCGTTGTCATGCAGGGTGGCGTGGTCGAACAGATCGGCTCGCCGCTGGAGCTTTACGATCGCCCGGCCAATGTCTTCGTTGCCGGCTTCATCGGCTCCCCGTCGATGAATATTCTGGCGGGCAGCATTACGGGATCCGCCTTCATTACGCAGGACGGCACCGCCATCCCACTTCCGCAAAACTTGCCCCGATCCACCGGAGAGTTGCTGCTCGGTATTCGTCCCGAGGCGCTGGATCTTTGCGACCCCGCCGATCCGTCTGCCGTGACGGCGAAGCTTGTTTCTGTCGAGCCGACCGGCGCGGAAAGCCATGTGAGCCTTACGCTTGGCGGCGAGGAAATCGTCGCCGTCATTCGGGAGCGCCTAGCCGACAAGCCCGGTATAGCGCTGAGTTTGAAACTCTCGGCCGCCGGCGCGCATCTGTTCGATAAGGCAACCGGCGCAAGGGTGCCGGACAATATCCAATAATAATCGACCACGAAGGTCCAATTCGTGAAGAGGAGAACTGAAATGGCATCGCACTTTTTGAAGACAGTCTCGCTCGCCGCAATGCTCGCCGGTCTTGCCTGTTCGGTACAGGCTCAGACCTTGACCCTTTGGGGCGGCTCTCCCGAGCTCGAGCCCTTTTACAATCACGTTGCGGCCGAGATGAAGGCGTCTCATCCGGATTTCGAATTGAAGGTGGAAACGATCAGCCTGCGGGAACATGAGAAGCGGCTTGCTTTCGCGTTGCCGGCAGGCTCGGCGGCCGACATCGTCGAAATGCAGTCGGAGGCGCCGCGATACGTGCAGTCAGGGCTGCTGGCGCCTGCGCCGGAAGCAGTCACCGCCTTCGTGAAGGACCCGAAGAACTTCAGCCCGGTCTATATCGCGGCCGTTTCCGACAGCGAGCATGTCTATGGCGTGCCGCTCTATCACGGCCAATCAGCCCTCTACTACAATACGGAGAAATTCGCCAAGGCCGGGCTTTCCGGCCCGCCGAAGACGCCAGACGATTATTCGCAATATGCCGCGAAGCTGACCGAGCGCGATGCCTCGGGCAATCCCACCATCAGCGGCTGGTCGTTGCGGCTGTCCGGCGGTGGCCAGGGGATCAGCGAGAAGTTCTGGATCAATCTGCACCAGTTCGGCGGCAAGCTCGTCGAGCAGGATGGCGAGGGCTGGAAGGCTGCCATTGCCAACGAGGCCGGGCGCAAAGCTCTCAAGCAGTATCTGGATCAGCTGTTCGTCGCCAAGACAGTCAGCCCGCAGATGAAGGCAGATGCCGAGGCTTTCGAGCTGGGGCAGACGGCGATGTTCATTCGCGAATCCTGGGTCATCGGCGATATCGCCAAGAAGGCGCCCAATCTGAAATACGCGACTGCGCCGCTGCCGGCGGGGTCTCTTGTCGTGCCGGCATCGCTTTTCGTGCCTCTTGATAACGACAAGAGCAAGCTTGCCTGGGAGTTCGTGCAGAAGACCAACGAGCCCGAAAATCTGCAATGGCTTCTGGACAATGTCGGCTGGTTGCCTTCACGCAGCAATGTCGATTTTTCCGCGATCATCGCCAAGAAGCCGGTTCTCGAAGCCTTCGTCGCGCCGCCGGCCGATTATACCTATTTCAGCCTGCCGCCGATTGCACCATCCAGCGAGATCCTGACCCGCTTTGCCGCCCGCCTCGAGGCTGCGTTCGCCAATCCGGCGTTGGCCAAGGATGATGCCGCCATCGACGCCATGCTCAAAGAAGCTAGCGGCGAGATCGACAACATCCTCAAGCGCGAAGGTCTTCTGGCGCAGTAGGCGCCGGCAGAGGCTGGGAAGCGAGGAGGCGGGTACTTCCGTCTCCGCAAGGGAAGGATTGTTTGATGAAAAAGCGCGGACAATTGGGGTTCGTGATAAGCGCGCTGGCCGTGCCGCTGACGCTCTTCGTTCTGGTCAGAGTCGTGCCTATCTTCGAGACGCTGCGGCTCAGCCTGTTCAAATGGGATATCATTTCCAAAAACAAGCCGTTCATCGGTCTGGCCAATTTTCAGGAATTGGCCAGCGACCCCCTGTTTCTTGAGGCGCTGCGTAACACCACGATCATTGCCTTTGGCGTGCTGGCTCTGACGATCCCCTTGGCGCTCGGACTGGCGGCGCTCATCCAGCACCGCTTCGGCAGCGCGCTCTCCGGCTTCTATGAAACCAGCCTGTTCATACCGCATATCGTCTCGCTTGTTCCAGCCGCCATGGCCTGGAAATGGGTGTTCGATGCGCAGCTCGGGCCGCTGAATGCCTTTCTCGGGATCTTCGGCATTCCGGCGCAGGCGTGGCTTTTTCACCCCGTCTGGTCCATCGTCTGCATCATCATACTTTGCTCGTGGCAGGCGCTCGGCTATGCCGTGCTGATTTTTCTGATCGGGCTGCGCAACATCTCGACTTCGCTCTATGAGGCGGCACGACTCGACGGAGCCACCGCATGGGAGTGCTTCCGCTATATTTCCGTACCGCAATTGAGGCCGGTAACGCTCTACGTCTCGGTCGTCACCATGATTGCGGCCTTCAACATCTACGGCCAGGCCTTCGTGCTTGCCTCGGATTCGCAGGGCGCGCCGGGCAAACTGGTGCGAGTTCTGGTGCTCGATATGCTCGAAAACAGTTTCCGCAACTATCGTGTTGGCTATGCCGCCGCCGAGGCTGTCGTCCTTCTGGCCATCGTTCTCGTCCTGACGGCTGGTCAATTCGTTTTCTTCCGCGACAAGGCGGCACGCCGATGAGCACGACACCGAGCAAGAAGAGCGGGGAACGCTATTCCCTTTCCAAATTCGTCATCGATTGCGTGCTGACTGTCTTCGGCATTTTGATGATCCTGCCGCTGATCATGCTGACGGCGAACGCTTTCAAGACGCCCGCCGAGTTGCTGGCATGGCCGCCGC
Source organism: Rhizobium sp. ASV8 (assembly GCF_016429255.1). Classification (GTDB taxonomy): domain Bacteria; phylum Pseudomonadota; class Alphaproteobacteria; order Rhizobiales; family Rhizobiaceae; genus Rhizobium. Next base: position 128,877 of record NZ_JAELUG010000002.1, on the reverse strand, counting down.
GTCTCATCCCGCAATCGCCGACGCTCGACAATTTTTCCTCGGTTCTGAGCGACACACCACTACTGACATGGATGGGCAATAGCCTTGCATTCGCAGCGATCTCGACGGTGGCGATCGTCCTGACATCATCAATCACGGGCTATGTGCTGGCGAAGTTCCGTTTTCCCGGCGTCAATCTCGTCTTTGTCGGGGTGCTGGCGACCGCCATCGTTCCCTTCGAAGTCTATATGATTCCGCTCTATCTCGGCGTGAAGCAGTTGGGACTGCTGAACTCGATCGGTGGACTCCTCGCCGGCTATCTCGTGATGAGCTTCGGCATATTCCTTGTCCGGCAATATGCCTTGACGTCGATTCCAGACGAATTGCTGGAAGCCGCACGTATGGACGGCGCCGGCGAATGGTGGATTTTCTTTCGCATCGTGTTGCCGCTGATGCGCGGTCCGATCGGGACGCTGACCGTCCTTGCTTTCTTCCAGGCGTGGACCACATTCGCCTGGCCCATGATCGTCAACACGGCGCGGGACAAATATGTCCTAGAGGTCGGACTGGCCCTGTTCCAGACCGGATTCACCGTCGATCTTGGACGTCTCAGTGCCGCCGCCGCTTTGTCGCTCATTCCGAGTGTCATCTTCTTCGGCGCGATGCGGCGCAATTTCGTCAAAGGTGTCGCGACGAGCGGCATGAAGGAATAGGCTGGACGAGACTTCGATTCCCCCAATTTACCAAACAGCATATGCACTGAAGAAAGGGACAGATGATGCGGCAGACTTGGCGTTGGTTCGGCCCGTCCGATCCGGTATCGATCGACGACATGCTACAGGCGGGCGTGGAAGGCGTGGTCACCGCGCTTCATCATCGCGCTCCCGGCGAGGTGTGGACGCCGGAGGATATTGCCGCCCGTAAGCGCGAACTCTCGGTCATGAGTGATGGCAGTGCGTCCGGATTGGGCTGGGATGTGGTCGAAAGCCTGCCGGTCTCGGAAGACGTCAAACGCCAGAGCGGGCCGTGGCGGGAGCATATCGACAGCTGGAAGACGAGCCTTCGCCATCTCGCCGATGCCGGGGTGCGGACGATTTGCTACAACTTCATGCCTGTCCTCGACTGGACGCGCACCGATCTCGCCTTTCGCCTGCCAAACGGTGCGACATGCATGCGTTTCGATGCGGTGGATTTCGCCGCTTTCGATCTGTTCCTGCTGCAACGCCCAGCGGCGCGGGAGAAACTTGAGCCAGAGGTCGTCGAGGCCGCGCAGCGCCGCTTTTCCGAAATGGACGACGCGCGCAAGCGCCAGCTCGTCGCCAACATCGTTTCCGGCCTGCCGGGTGCCGCGATCCATATGACCATCGACGAGGTGAAGGATCATCTCGCGCAGTATAATGGCCTGCATGCCGAAAGACTGAAGGCACACCTCATCGATTTCCTGGGCGAAGTCGCACCGCTCGCGCAGGAGCTGGGCATGCTGCTCTGCTGCCATCCGGACGATCCGCCGTTTCCGCTGCTGGGGCTGCCGCGCATCATGTCGACTGAAGCCGACTACCGCGCCATGGTCGAGGCTGTCGATATTCCGGCCAATGGCATCACGCTTTGCACCGGTTCGCTGGGTGCCCGGCGCGACAACGACCTGCCGGGCATGATGGCAAGGCTCGGCGACCGCGTCCATTTCCTGCATCTGCGCAACGTCACGCTGGAAGACAACCGGCATGGCGGTTCGTTCCACGAGGCGGCGCATCTCGAGGGCAATACCGACATGGTGGCGGTGATCGCCGCCGTGCTTGCCGAAGAGACCAGGCGAAAAGGCCAGGGCCGCAAAGACTGGCAAATCCCTTTCCGTCCCGATCACGGCCAGAATATCCTCGACGATCATATCAGGCAGACGCGCCCCGGCTATCCGGCGATCGGTCGTCTCAAAGGGCTGGCGGAATTGCGCGGCATCATGACGGCCCTGTCGCATCCGATTGTTGCCGGCGGCAAGATATGAGCAGGCTGAGCGCTGCAAGTGTACCGTCGTCGGGAAAGGCGGCAAAATGGCCTAGCTATAGGCCGCAGGATCATGGCTCGGGCATCGTTCATCTCGGTATCGGCAATTTCGCCCGCGCTCACCTGTTGTCCTATACGGACGATGCGCTTGCAGCTCATGGCGGCGACTGGCGGGTCGTTGGCGCATCATTGCGCGGGTCGCCGCTTGCCGGCCTTCTGGAGCCTCAGGACTATCGGTATACCCTTGTAGAAAGAGGCGTGGAAACGAAGGCGTCGGTCATCGGTGCCCTTCATTCCGTGGTCTCCGGGCGGGAACGCATTCCAGATTTGCTCGCGTTAATGGCGGTACCCGCCTGCCGGATCGTCAGCCTGACCGTGACGGAAAAAGGCTATGGCCTGACCGGCACGGGAAGGCTCGATGCGGCTCATCCGGATATCGCTCAGGAGCTTGCGCAGCCGCAATCTCCGCAAGGCGTGATTGGATTGATCGCGGCGGCCTTGGCATTGCGACAGCAGAAAGGGCTTCCCGCCTTTACCGTCCTTAGCTGCGACAATCTTCCTCAAAACGGCCGCCGGCTGAGGGAGGCTGTGCTGGAGTTTGCCGCGCTTACGCACGATCCATCGCTTGTCCGCTTCATCGAGGCTCATGCGGCTTTCCCGTCGGGCGTCGTCGATCGCATCACACCGATCCCGGGCAAGGAGGTGTTCGAGCTTGCGCGAGCCGAGACCGGCTATGACGACCTGGCGGCCATCGAAACCGAGCCGTTTCGCCAGTGGATATTGGAGGACAGTTTCTGTGCCGGTCGTCCCGCATGGGAAGCGGCTGGCGCGCTCTTCGTGCCCGATATACTGGACTACGAGCGCATGAAGCTATGGATGCTGAACGGCACCCATTCACTGATCGCCTACGCCGGCTGTCTTCACGGCAAAGCCTTCGTCAGGGATGTCATGGCCGACCCGCGCTTGAGTGAAATGGTATCACGGCATCTGCAGGCTGCCTCCATGGCGATAGGGCAACTCGGCATCGATCTCGAAACCTATGCCGAGACTTTGAAGACACGTTTCTCCAATCCCGCGATTGCCCATGCGACGGCGCAGATTGCGATGGACGGCACGCAAAAGCTGCCGCAACGAATAATCGCTCCTGCCTTCGCCGCGCTGAAGCGCGGAACGGATTTCGAGCCCTTCGCCTTTGCGATCGCAGTCTGGATCGCCTATGTGGAGCGCTGGGCAAAGGGTTTAGCGGCCTATGAAGTCAGCGATCCGCAAGGTGCGGTCCTGCGCGAAGAGCTATCGGAGACGTCGAGCGATGTGGATCTCCTGCGGGCGGCCAGTGCGGCTTGCCCGCATGTTCTTCCAGCCGAGCTGCTCGATGGAAAGTTCGGCGCCGCCTTGCTGCGGCACATCGGGACCGTGCGAGCCTGAGCTCCATTGAAAGCTCTGGGAATGCAGCGTTGTTATTTCTTGCGGCCGAGGTCGATCTTACGACAGCTGATAGGGCGTCGTCTCTCTGACATTGTGATCCACGGAGATGCTGCGGCGCAAAGGCGGAACGGCCCGGCTGGCGCAATTGTTTCGCTCGCATATGCGACAGGATATGCCGATCGGTTCGAAGGCGGATTTGTCGGTGACGTTGAGATCGTCGGCATAGACGAAGGCGCTGGCATAGGAAATCTCGCAGCCCAGCGCCAGCGCATGGCTGGACCGTTGGGTGCGAAACCCGCCGACGCCCTTGCTTACATGCGTGGCAAGACAGAGATAGCGGGCGCCATCCGGCGTCTCGGCGAGCTGGCGGATGAAGCGGCCCGGTGTCTCGAAGGCCTGGTGTGCGTTCCAGAGCGGACAGGCGGCTCCGAAGCGTGCGAATTGCAGCTTGGTGGCACTGTGGCGCTTGGTAATGTTGCCGGCGCGGTCGATGCGGGCAAAGAAGATCGGTATCCCTTTCATGCCCGGGCGCTGCAAGGTCGATAGCCGATGGCAGACCTGCTCCAGCGACGTCCCGAACCGGGCAGCCAGCAACTCGATGTCGTGCCTAAGGTCGCGGGCGGTTTTCAGAAAGCTTTGATAGGGCATGAGAAGCGCGCCGGCGAAATAATTGTGCAGGCCGATGCGACAGACCTCGCTGGCTTCTTCGCTGCGAAAGCCTGCCTGGCGAACGATGCTTTCCACGACCTCGCTGGCGTAGAGCTGCGCCGTTTGTACCGCCATCTGGAACGTTCGGGTTTCAGCTGGGGCGTAAGGGTTGAGGGTCAGCACACGCCCCGCCGGATCGTAGCGGCGCACCGCATTCATGGCGGATGGTCCGTGCACAACGCGAATACCGAATTGACTGTCCAGATAGTCCGTCAGGATCGGCTGGCCATCTCCGCCTTGCAGCCCGAGCTTGCCGGCGAGCGCTTCGGCCATGGTGTCGAGTTCCTGCACGTAGTTGTCGACATAGTGAAAGAAGTCGCGAACCTCGTCATAGGGCGTCGCTTCGAGGGCTGCGGCACGGCCGAGCCGGTCGTCGAGGCTGGCAAGCTGTTCGCTATTGCGCCGATAGGCCTGGTGGCAGCTGACAAGCGCGCGGGCAAATCCTGGCGCATTCTGCGCGATCAGTTTCAGCTCCTGCAAGGTCGGCGAATAGGATTCGAACAAGGGATCGCCGAGCGCTTCGGTGAGTGCCGACATCAGCCGATCGGTTTCGCCGGTAGACAGCTCGGCAATATCCAGTCCGTACTTGTCCGCAAGGGCGAGCAGGACGGCGGCTGATACGGGGCGCTGATTGTTCTCGATCTGGTTGAGATAGCTGAGCGAGATGCCGAGACGTTCGGCAAACTGGCTTTGTGTCGCATCATGTTCCAGACGCAGTTCCCGGACTTTTCGCCCGATGAAGAGTTTCCCGATGGCCATCTTCGCAACTTCGCAATTGTTAATTTGAATTTTTATAAGTCCGCATATCTGCGCGTTCAATGATTTTCTCGTCGCCGGACCCTCGCTATGACTTCTAGATATCGAGGGAGGCATCATGCAGACGATATTGGATCAGCTCGAAGCACGCCGCGCCGAGGCGCGGCAGGGTGGTGGCGAGCGCAGAATCGCGGCCCAGCACGGAAAGGGCAAGCTGACTGCGCGCGAGCGCATCGAAGTGCTTCTCGATGAAGACTCCTTCGAAGAATACGACATGTATGTTACTCACCGCGCGACCGATTTCGGTATGGCGGAGCAGAAGATCGCGGGTGACGGCGTCGTGACCGGGTGGGGAACGATCAATGGCCGCCAGGTCTATATCTTCTCCCAGGATTTCACCGTGCTCGGTGGCTCCCTGTCGGAAACCCATGCACAAAAGATATGCAAGATCATGGACATGGCCATGCGGAACGGTGCGCCGGTCATCGGCCTCAACGATTCCGGTGGCGCACGCATTCAGGAAGGCGTGGATTCGCTTGCCGGCTATGCCGAGGTGTTCAAGCGCAACGTCGAGGCCTCCGGCATCGTGCCGCAGATTTCCGTCATCATGGGACCATGCGCGGGCGGCGCCGTCTATTCGCCTGCCATGACGGATTTCATCTTCATGGTGCGGGATTCCTCCTACATGTTCGTCACCGGCCCTGACGTGGTGAAGACGGTAACGAACGAGATCGTCACGGCGGAGGAGCTTGGCGGAGCGCGCACCCATACCTCGAAATCCTCGGTGGCCGACGGCGCCTTCGACGATGATATCGATACGCTCGAACATGTCAGGCTGCTCTTCGACTTCCTGCCGCTGAACAATCGCGAGAAGCCGCCGGTAAGGCCATTCCACGACGATCCGGCGCGGCTGGAAAATCGGCTCGACACGCTGATACCCGATAGCTCGAACAAGCCCTATGACATGAAGGAGCTGATCCACGCCCTTGCCGATGAGGGTGAATTCTTCGAGCTGCAGGCGGCTTTTGCACGCAACATCATCACCGGCTTCATGCGCATGGAAGGACAGACGGTTGGTGTCGTCGCCAATCAGCCGATGGTGCTGGCCGGCTGTCTCGACATCGACTCCTCGCGCAAGGCTGCGCGTTTCGTTCGCTTTTGCGACGCCTTCAATATTCCGATCCTGACCTTGGTCGACGTGCCCGGCTTTCTTCCCGGCACGGCGCAGGAATATGGCGGGGTGATCAAGCATGGTGCCAAGCTCTTGTTTGCCTACTCCCAGGCCACGGTGCCGATGGTGACGCTCATCACGCGCAAAGCCTATGGCGGTGCCTATGACGTGATGGCATCGAAGCATATCGGCGCGGATGTGAACTACGCTTGGCCAAGCGCTGAAATCGCAGTCATGGGCGCCAAGGGCGCGACGGAAATCCTCCATCGAGCCGATTTGGCTGATCCGGAAAAAATTGCCGCGCGAACCCGCGAATACGAGGAGCGCTTCGCCAATCCCTTCGTCGCAGCCGAGCGCGGCTTCATTGACGAAGTCATCATGCCGCACTCGTCCCGTCGTCGCATCGCTCGTGCCTTCGCCTCGCTTCGCAACAAGCAGGTGGACGCACGCTGGAAGAAGCACGACACGATACCCCTCTGACAGGCCATTCCCATGATCAAGAAAATCCTGATCGCCAATCGCGGCGAAATCGCCTGCCGAGTCATCAAGACCGCCAGGCGCCTCGGCATCTCGACAGTCGCCGTCTATTCCGATGCGGATCGCAACGCCCTGCATGTGTCCATGGCGGACGAAGCCGTGCATATTGGCCCGTCACCATCGAACCAGTCCTACATCGTCATCGACCGGATCATCGATGCCGTGCGCAAGAGCGGTGCCGACGCAGTGCACCCAGGCTACGGGTTCCTTTCCGAGAACGCGCATTTCGCCGCCGCGCTTGAGCGTGAAGGCGTGACGTTTATCGGGCCTCCCGTCGGTGCGATCGAGGCTATGGGGGACAAGATCACCTCCAAGCAGCTGGCGGCTCGCGCGGGCGTCTCGACGGTGCCAGGACATATGGGGCTGATCGACAATGCCGACGAAGCGGTGCTGATCGCGAATGAGATCGGCTATCCTGTGATGATCAAAGCATCCGCGGGCGGTGGCGGCAAAGGCATGCGCATCGCGCACAATGCCGAAGAGGCGCGCGAAGGCTTTCAGGCATCGCGCAACGAGGCAAAAAACTCCTTCGGCGACGACCGCATTTTCATCGAGAAGTTCATCACCGAACCGCGCCATATCGAAATCCAGGTGCTCGGCGACAAACACGGCAATGTCCTTTATCTCGGCGAGAGGGAATGCTCCATCCAGCGGCGCAATCAGAAGGTCATAGAGGAAGCGCCGTCACCCTTCCTTGACGAAGCGACCCGCAAAGCCATGGGGGAACAGGCCGTCGCGCTCGCCAAGGCCGTCGGCTATCATTCCGCAGGAACGGTGGAATTCATCGTCGATGGCAAGCAGAACAAATTCTATTTCCTTGAAATGAATACGCGCCTGCAGGTCGAGCATCCAGTAACCGAGCTGGTGACCGGCCTCGATCTGGTAGAGGAGATGATCAGGGTTGCGTCCGGCGAACCCCTGTCCTTTGGCCAGGCCGACGTAAAGCTCAATGGTTGGGCCATCGAAAGCCGCCTCTATGCCGAAGATCCCTATCGTAATTTCCTGCCTTCGATTGGAAGGTTGACGCGGTACCGCCCGCCCGCCGAAGGCCCGACGAGCGCTGGCGCCATCCTGCGCAACGACACCGGCGTCTATGAGGGTGGCGAAATCTCCATGTACTATGACCCCATGGTCGCTAAACTCTGTGCCTGGGCACCGAGCCGCGAAGAGGCGATCGATGCGATGAGCGATGCGCTCGACGATTTCGAGGTCGAAGGGATCGGGCACAACTTACCCTTCCTGTCCGCTGTCATGAACCAGGAGCGGTTCCGTTCCGGCCAGCTGACAACAGGTTACATTGCCGAAGAATTCCCCGAAGGCTTCCATGGCGTCGAACCTGACCAAGCGTCGGCCCGAAAGCTTGCGGCGATCGCAGTCACGATCAATCAGGCTGTGCAAAGGCGCGCTGCGGATATTTCCGGCACGATCGGCAATCATCGCCGCAAGATCGGCCGGGATTGGATCGTTGGCTTCAGCCAGTGGCGCTTCGAGACTTCCGTGGAAGCGATGGATGGTGATCTTAACGTATCGTTTGCCGACGGTGACATGCTGCGTGTGAAGAGCGACTGGCTGCCTGGCAAAACGCACTGCGCTTTTTCGGTCGGCTCCGATATACTGGGCGTCAAGGTCGATCTGGTGGGGTCGGCGATCCGCCTGCGCTGGCGGGGGACGGAGATCGTTGCCCGTGTCCGCTCGCCACGCGTTGCGGAGCTTGCCCGCCTGATGCCGGTCAAGGTGGCGGCGGATACGTCGAAGCTTCTGTTGTGCCCGATGCCGGGAGTGCTTACCTCTCTCTCCGTCGAGGCGGGCAGTATCGTCGAAGCGGGTCAGACGCTGGCCGTTGTTGAGGCCATGAAGATGGAAAATGCCTTGAAGGCGGAACGTAAGGGCGTCGTTAAACGTATCGAAGCGAAAGTAGGGCATAGCCTTGCGGTCGACGAGCTGATTCTGGAGTTCGAATGATGGTTGAACGATCCCTAGAGGAATGGGCTTCTCTGGCCGAGAAGGAGCTCAAGGCATCGCCTGAGACGCTCACCTGGGAAACGCCCGAGGGAATAGCGGTCAAGCCGCTCTATACCGAAGCGGATACGGCAGACCTGCCGCACCTCTCATCTCTGCCCGGCTTTGCACCGTTCACGAGAGGCCCGCGCGCCACCATGTATGCCGGCCGTCCCTGGACGATCCGCCAATATGCCGGCTTCTCCACCGCCGAGGCCTCCAACGCCTTCTATCGCAAGGCGCTCGCCGCCGGTCAGCAGGGTGTCTCCGTCGCCTTCGATCTTGCCACTCATCGCGGCTATGACAGCGATCATCCGCGAGTGGTCGGGGACGTCGGCAAGGCCGGTGTGGCGATCGATTCCGTCGAGGACATGAAGATCCTCTTCGACGGCATACCGTTGGAGAAGGTCTCCGTCTCGATGACCATGAACGGGGCCGTCATCCCGATCCTGGCAAATTTCATCGTTGCCGGCGAGGAGCAGGGCGTGCCGCGTGCCGCACTTTCGGGCACGATTCAGAATGATATTCTGAAGGAGTTCATGGTCCGCAACACCTACATCTACCCGCCCGAGCCCTCGATGCGGATAGTTGCCGACATTATCGAATATACGGCCAAGGAGATGCCGAAGTTCAATTCCATCTCGATCTCCGGCTATCACATGCAGGAGGCCGGAGCGACGCTGGTGCAGGAGCTAGCCTTCACGCTCGCCGACGGACGCGAATATGTGCGCGCGGCGCTGGCCAAGGGGCTGAATGTCGACGATTTCGCCGGCCGCCTGTCCTTCTTCTTCGCCATCGGCATGAATTTCTTCATGGAGGCAGCAAAGTTGCGGGCGGCGCGCCTGCTCTGGACGCGCATCATGGAAGAATTCAAGCCGGCCAAGCCATCGTCGCTAATGCTGCGAACGCACTGCCAGACATCAGGCGTCTCGCTGCAGGAACAGGACCCATACAACAACATCATTCGTACCGCCTTCGAGGCCATGTCCGCGGTGCTTGGCGGCACGCAGTCCCTGCACACCAACTCCTTCGACGAGGCGATTGCCCTGCCGACGGAATTTTCGGCGCGCATCGCCCGCAACACCCAGCTCATCCTTCAGCATGAGACAGGCGTGACGAATGTCGTGGATCCGCTCGCAGGCTCCTATTACGTCGAAAGCCTCACCAACGAACTGGCCGACAAGGCCTGGGCGCTGATCGAGGAGGTGGAAGCGCTGGGCGGCATGACCAAGGCCGTCAACGACGGCTTACCGAAGCGGCTGATCGAGGAGGCGGCGACGCGACGTCAGGCGGCCGTCGACCGGGGCGATGAAGTCATCGTCGGCGTCAACAAGTATCGGCTGGAAACGGAGGAGGAGATCGAGATCCTGGCGATCGACAACGCCGCCGTCCGCAGCGCCCAGATCAAGCGCATCGAAGAGACGCGCAGGCGCCGGGATAGCGTCGAGGTCGGGCAGGCTCTCGAGCGTCTGAAGACAGTCGCAGCGACGGGCGAAGGCAATATCCTGGAGGCCGCCGTCGATGCGGCCCGCGCCCGCGCGACGGTCGGCGAGATTTCCGACGCCATGCGTACCGTTTTCGGCGATCACTCAGCCGTCCCCCAGGTTGTCAGCGATATCTATGGTGCCGCCTATGCCGGCGATCCTGAGCTGGTGACGCTCAGCAACCGCCTCTCCGATGTCGCCGCATCGCTCGGCCGCAAGCCGAAGATCATGGTGGCAAAGCTCGGGCAGGATGGTCACGATCGCGGCGCGAAGGTCATTGCCTCGGCCTTCGGCGACGTCGGCTTCGACGTGGTGGCCGGCCCGCTGTTCCAGACGCCGGACGAAGCCGCAGACCTTGCCGTCAAGGAAAAGGTTCAGGTGATCGGCATGTCCTCGCTTGCCGCCGGGCATAAGACGCTTGCGCCCCAACTCGTCGAAGCGTTGAAGGAGAAGGGCGCCGATCAGGTCATCGTCGTGGTCGGCGGCGTCATTCCGCGCCAGGACTACGATTTTCTGCTCGAGCATGGCGTGAGTGCGGTTTTTGGCCCCGGCACGAATGTGCTCCATGCCGCAAACTCCATCCTCGACCTTCTGGAAGGCAAGCGCAGGAACGCGTGATGCTGTCCTGCAGGGGCGCTCTATTGCACGCAGATAGTGTCGGCGGTTGCCGGCAGGGGCATGACGGCGATTGAATGCCGTTCGGCTTCACAGCCGAATGCATGCGGCATCAAGCCCGCGATCTCCAGCACGAGCTTTCGCCGCATCGCGGTCGCGTAGTCCTCGATGCGGTGCGGGGCGATCACGAAGGAACCGGGGCCACCAATTACTTCCCGCCGATAATAGTCCGGAAGATCGTCTGCAATTCCGGATTCGCTGGGCGCAATGGCGATGGCATTGATGATATAGCCTTTTTCCAGCGCAGCCTGACGCCTTGGAGCTACCGGCGAACCATCGTTGTTGGTGCCGTTGGAGGATAAGTCGATGACTTTCCTCTTGGCGTGCTCGGGCGAGCGCTCGAGCAGGAATGCGCTGATATCGATGGCAAATGAGAGAGAGGTCCTGCCGCGACCTTTGCGCTGAAAACCATTGTCGCCGCCACGAAGAATGACATCGGCTGCAGCGTCCAGATCCGATGCGTTGCACAGTTTGGTCCATGGCAAGACTGTATTCAGCTCGCCTATCCCAGCCCATTCGACATAGGTGACGACAATGCAGCCGGTCATGCCATTTTCGATTGCGGCGCGGACTTCACTGGATCGTAGTGCCGCCGCATGCCCTTCGCGCTGGAAGTCGGCTTGAGCCGGGTCGATCGAGGCGGAAGTATCGACCGCCAGCACGATTGCCGCGTCTACGGTTGCCGGCTCCGCCGTGGAGGCGGTGCTCCGCTCGGCAGAAGCGCCGATTGTTATCATGATAGCAGCAAGCGATGCGACGGCGCTCGGGAGAGGGGGATACCTCTTCGTACGGACCGGCGAGCCAGCATGGGACGCCTCAAGGAGATTTGGCCACCGCATCATGCCGCTACTCCTTCCTATTCGATCACGCATGCTGCCTTGCCAAGGCAAAGCCGAGGACGATCAGAATGGAACCGCAGGTTCTCGGCATCAGTTTCCCGCCGCCGACATTGGCAAATCGGCCAAGCGTGAGGGATGCCACGCCGACCGCCGCTACGTCCGCCGCAGAGAGCACGATGTTGACGATGACACCGAGGACAAGAAACTGCATGGAAATCGGCATGGTCGCGCCTGGATCCACGAATTGCGGCAGGAATGTCAGAAAGAAGAGCGCTGTCTTGGGGTTGAGAACCTCGACGAAAACGCTGTCGCGAAGCACGGCAGATTTTCTATCTATGGTTTCGGTCGAATGCTTGTTGCATCCCAAGAGCATCGTGGCTCCGAGCCAGATCAGATAAGCGGCTCCCACAAGCTTGATGATCGCATAGACTGCCGGAGCCTCGTCGAGGAGAGCTGCGAGGCCGACGGCGGCGACGACGATGTGAAAATAGCAGCCGAGATGAATACCGAGCGCCGCCTTCAGTCCGGCGCGCGTTCCGTGCGCCAGGGTTTGTGCGGTCATATAAAGCATTGCGGGGCCGGGCATGCAGGCGAAGAGAACCGTCGCGATGGCAAACGAGGTCCAGTGTTCCAATGATGGCATGGCGTATCCTCCGCTTTGGCAGACCGCTCTCCTCTACCGGAGCGACCTAAGCGGATAGCCAAGGCACCGCTTGCTCAGGGAACTACTCTTGAGCGATATCGCGGCATATACGACGCTTGCCGTATTTCAGCGCGGCCAGACAGCCGCGTATGTGGTTTCCGTCAGGAAAACGCACAGACGAGAACCGCGCGGGAGAGAAATGTGCAAATTTCAGCCAGCCGGCATGCCGAGGCGGACAGCGTAGGCCGTGACTTCGGCGGAGCTGTGGAGATCGAGTTTGCGCATCAGGTTTTCCCGGTGCTTGCGAGCCGTCAGGACGCTGATGCCGAGACGTTCCGCCATCTGTCGGGCGGTTTGACCCTGTGCCGACAAAAGCAGGATCTGTTTCTCTCTCAAGGTCAGCGGAATGGGCGAGACGATTTCTTCAGCCGTCGGCGCCTTGTTCCGCCGCTCCGGTTGATCGACCGCAAATCTGATCGACTTTGCCAGATAAGTTCCGCCGCTTCGCACCGCATCGATGGCGGCTGCGATTTCCTCAGGGTCGCCGTCCTTGGTCAGATAGCCGCTGGCACCGGCATCGAGCGCAGCGCGCACGGTTCGCGGCTCTATATTCGCCGTCAGCATCAGGATCTTCAGGCGAGGCGCAAGCTCTCTGATGGTGGAAATAAAGTGAATGCCCACCACCCCCGGCATGCCGAGATCAAGGACCAATACATCGGCACGAGCATCTTGCAAAAGCCCAAGGAGGGCCTCGCCGTTGGCTGCTTCGCCGACAACCGCAACGTTTTCGACGGTCGAGATGAGCAGCTTCAGCCCTTCGCGCACGATCGCATGGTCGTCGGCTATGATGACTTTAGTTGTGCGGTTCATTCTGTTGCTACTCTCGGATGGCGCCTGGCACTCTTGGCCGCTAGTTAATGTGAAACAGGTTACCTATAAATCAACCCTGCCGGGAAAAATCCGCTTATGGAGCGACTCGGTAAAGCGGAGGGACGCATGCAGGAAGACAAGATACGCCGGGCTCTGGTCGAGCTCCTGTATCGCAACTCCTATGGGGTTGTTATCTCCAACATCGCTATTTCGCTTGCCGCCGTTTATATTCTGAAGTCGGCTGTTTCCTCGGGCTGGCTGTTCGGCTGGCTGGGCGCCCTGTATTTCTTGACCGGTATTCGTGTCATCGCCTCCCGCCGCTTCTTTCGCCGGGCACGAAACGACAGCCGGTCGATATTGCGATGGGCATGGCTTGCGGCTGCCTTTTCCTGGATCTCGGGTCTGCTGTGGGGGCTTCTTGGCTGGGTCGGCTTTCTTCCGGAGTCGCCGATCGTGCTTTCCTTCACCGTTATCGTTCTGACGGGTCTGGTCTGCGGTACGGTGCCGTCGCTCTCCGCCTTTCCACCGGCGCTCGTCGGCTCGATTTTGATCACTGTGGTGCCGATAGGGTTGCGTTGCATCATCGGTGAAAGCGAGATGGCAGGTGCATTCCTGTTCCTGCTTGTTTCCCTTGTGATAATCAACCTCAATTACTGCCGCATCACCTACCGCATGCTTCGCGAGACCGTCGCGTTGCGATTGGAAAATGAAGAATTGGTCGAGCATCTTCAAGAGGAGCGCGACAAGGCGCAGACGGCGGACAGGGCGAAGACGCGTTTCCTCGCAGCCGCCAGCCACGATCTGCGCCAACCGACACATGCTCTCAGCCTGCTCGTATCCACGCTCTCCATCTTGGGTCGACGCGGTGATGTGCACGCCAAGGATGCACGCAACCTCGCCGACAGGGCAAAATCCATCGTCGGCAATCTCAGCGGACTGCTCGATGCCTTGCTCGATATTTCGCGGCTTGATGCCGGCGTCGTCGTCGTCGCGAAGGAACCGGTTTCTCTCAGGAAGCTTTTCGCCGATCTTCGCGATGAATTCGGCGGCATTGCAAAAGAGAGGAACCTGGGATGGCGGGTGGTCGATAGCGATCGATGGATTGACAGCGATCCGATTACGCTGAAGCGCATCCTCGCCAATCTCCTTTCGAACGCGTTTCGATATACCGCGAAAGGACATGTTCTGCTTGGTTGTCGTCGTCGTGGCGCCGCCGTGGAAATTCAGGTTTGGGATACCGGGGCCGGTATTCCTGCGGATCAGCAGAAAGCGGTGTTCGAGGAGTTCGTTCAGCTGCAAAATCCGGCCCGTGATCGCGCTCAGGGGCTTGGATTGGGGCTTGCGATTGTGCGTCGTACGGCTCAACTTCTCGAGCATCCGCTAAGGATGATCTCGAGGGAGGGGCAGGGGTCGATGTTTTCCATCACCGTGCCGATAGCGGTTTCCGCCAATGCTCACATTGCAATCGATGTCGATCGGAGTGACGAAGATGAATCGATTGGGATCGCTGTGATTGACGACGAGCGTGACGGTCTTGAAGCGATCAGCCTTCTGTTGAGGACTTTGGGTTACCGGGTCTATCCTGGACGTTCGGCGGCGGAAGCATGTTTCGCGCATGCGGTGGGGGGAAGTGACCATGCGCCGATCGATCTCATCATTACCGACTATCGGCTGGAAGCCGGCACGACCGGATTGGATGCGATCAAGCAGATGCGCTTGCATCTCGGCCGATCCGTGCCAGCGGTGATCCTTACGGGCGATACCTCGCCGGAGCGGCTGAAGGACGTTGCGGCAAGCGGCCATCTGCTGTTGCACAAGCCTGTCGATGTCGAACAGGTGCGCCAGGCAATCATTCAGCTTTGTCCCTCGGAAATGCCGGCGACCTCCATTTCGGGTCATTGACGAAGTGCGAGATGCCGATGGCTATCTGCTGGCGAGCCGTATGTTTCGATAGAGCTTCTGAGAGCCTAAAAAATACCCATCAGCTTCCGACGATGTCAAAGGAATGCGTATTCCGCATAGGTGCAGTGCGGGATTGTTGCTTTTTTAAATCGATTGAATGCCCTATATTCCAATCATCGAAACGACGCCGGACCAAGAGAGGTTGCCGACGTCAGAAAGCCCTCAGGAAAGGGGATTATCATGAACGTCGCACGCTCTTTCAACAATTGGCGCAAGTTCCGTCAGACCGTAGCTGAACTCGATCGCATGTCCAGCCGCGAATTGCAGGACCTCGGTATCGCTCGCGCTGATATCCGCAGCGTTGCTCGCGCCGCAATGGGCCGCTAATAGCATAGCATTCAGTCATCTTGATTACCGGACGCCCGCTGAGAATGCGGGCGTTTTGCGTTTGCGGACCATGTTTTACGCGCATTTGCCGCCAGCTCAGCGCTGTTGTTCTTTAGGATTGCATTTTTTGCATAGCTGCAGTGCAGCATAAGTTCTGGAAGTTTTCGCGGGTGCGAGTATAACAACACTCATTGAAGCGCTGCACCTCCTCCCGCGGCGCTTCGAATTCAGACGGCCCACTCCTCCTCCCAGGGACGTCTGTAGGAACAGCGGCACTCCTCCTCCCAGTCGCTGTTCGGTTTTCGAAAAGCCTGCCGCACCTCCTCCCGCGGCAGGCTTTTTTCGTTTTGGCTGGCGGCCTTCCTGCACCTATCGCTGTGGATCGCGCCGGAGACTACCTGACGGGTGGATCAGCTGTTTGACAAAGCCATGCCATGATCGCGGCCGCGATCCAAAACGCGGTGCGGCTTATCGCGCCGATGCCTGCATCCGCGCGAACCACCATCGGCTGGTCAACCTGTTTGCCAAATTGTGCGAGGTCGCTCACACCACGGCGAAGATCAGCGACCGTTCGTCAGGCCGAACACGGCCAAGGAAAGCGCTATTTCATATGATTTCCAAATTGCCCGAGCGAGCGCGCTATCAATATTGCTCGCCCGGTAATTGATGGTGCCGAGAGGCTATCGCGGCAGATATGGGTGCGTTCTATTTCAGCGACCCATGAAGCCCTCTCCGAACGCGGGAACGCCATCTCTGCGAAGTGTCAATCGCAGGGCATCATCCGTGAAACCAATGGTTCGGCGAGGCGACCAAAAATGTCGTGTGTCTCTACTTGTTCTTCAGAAGCCAGATCTTGCCGGCCATGGTTATGGTGTAGGCATCTTTTCCGGCATCCTCGTTGAGGTTGAGGCGCTCCAGAAGGCCAAGCTCCTTCAGTTCCTCCAGCGTCTTATCGCTTATGAACTTGATTTTCTGCGGACGTTCTTTCCAACGGTCCGTTTTTGCATATGTCACGGTCGCGTTCTGGTGCGTCCATTTCTTCGCCGATTGCGGATAGAGGTCTCCCTGGTGCGCAAGTTTCAATCCGGCGATCTTTGATGGTGTCAGTTCAATCATGAGTGCGAGAAGTCTCCGTCGCTGTCTTAAAGGGGCGCACTTAACACAAAAAAGCTGGTGTATTCATAAAATATCTAACCAGCTTTGTCGTCTGCCCTTAGCAAATGAGATTTTCTTGCGCGTACGGCTGAAGAATAGCAACCTTCGGTTTGTAGAGGGTCTATATGTCAAGACATCCTGCCCGTCTTCCCCCCGACACGTCGATCTAAAGCGCGTCGCGATCTTTCAGTTTCGCTTCACGCGCTTTAGCTCTTTGATTTCACGCATGTCGTAGTCGCAAAACCGCTGCACACTTTTGCACGACATGCTCTAATCTGCCCAGATGCGTTTCGGAGTGATGAGGTGAGAGACTGGATTTCCCTGTCGCAGGCTGCGGAAATCGGGAAAGCGCTCAGCCGGGCTGTGTCTCTCAGCCTTCGATCGTAAACAGCTCTACTGCCTCGGTGAAACCTTTCAGTTGTCGAGGCCCAATGGAGACCGCATCGATGATCTCGGCCTTCTCGCGGAAGCTGCCGGACATCAACAGCGCCTTGCCTGTGTCACTGCACACGCCTTGTATACGGCTAACGATATTCACGTCAGGGCCGATGAGCGTGAAATCGAGCCGATTGCCGGCGCCGACATTGCCGTAGCTGACTTCGCCATAGTGCAATGCAATGCCCACCTTGATGCGGATGCCGTAATGTTGGAAGCTCTCCACATCATCGAGAATTGCTCTTGCGGCCGTCAATGCGGCATTGCAGGCACCGGCGGGATCGACGCCGGGAAAGAAGGCAAGAACGGCATCTCCCATGAACTTCAGCACCTCACCGCCGCCCAGCGCGATGACCGGCACGACTTTGTCGAAATAAGCGTTCAAAAGGCCGAGCACGACGTCGCCCGGCAGTTGGTTGGAAAGCTCGGTGAAGCCGCGCAGATCGCAGAGCAGAAGAGCCGTGTTCATCGACTCTATTTCGCCGCGACGGATATGCCCGGCCAGGATTCTGCTCGCCGTCATGGGGCCGATATAGGTGTCGAGCAGGCTGAGCTCGCATTGCCGGAGAACGCGCAACTCACTGGCGGTGCGCAGCGCCGGCAGAATGCGCATGAGCACCTGCTGCTCGGCTGGCGTGAAACCGCCCGGTCGCCGGGTGCCGAAGGCTGCGGAACTGATCGGCCCGTCGGCATTGCAGAGCGGCGCTATCATCAGCTGAACAAGCCCGCGACCGGCAAAGACGTCGATGTGCTGCCAGCGGCCATGCTGGCTCTCGCCGGGGCCGACGAGCAACGTTTCGCGCATTTCCAACGCCTTTCGAAGCGGCGTGTTGGCAATGGTCTGGAGCCGGCCGTGCTCGCGATCATGGATCTCGATCGGTTCGCCCGGCGCCCAGGCGAAAGTACGGCCGCTAAGCTCGGGATGCAGGGTCATCAGATGCAGCGTCAGTCGATCGACTGGAACGCCTAACGTCTGCAAACGGCGGCCCAGCCCGGAGACGAGGCCGACCTCATCCAGGGCGTGGCACTCGTCTCCGGTCAGCCATTCGATCAGGTTGAGCGTAGCGGCCGTACTGACGCCGATCTGGGCAGCTTTGGCACCCGGCGTCGTGGTTCGAGGTGTGTCCAGCAGCATGGTCATAACTATCTCCTTTCTGTTTCAGGTGCGGCTCTAGTGCGCGCCGGCACCGGAGAGGTGACCGGATTTCTTGAGGAACAGGCTGGCAAGCAGGGCGACGACAAGCGCAACGCCGAGCAGGTAGAACGTATCGCTGAAGGCCATGATGTTGGCCTGTTTGCGCAGGCTGCCGGCAATGGCGACGATGGCCTTATGGGTGGCAAGCGCCTGATCGCTGACCCCATGGTTCAGGAAGTAGTTCGTCAGTCGGGCGATGCGGTCGCGGGTTGCGTCTTCGAACATGGAGACCGAATTCGTCAGGATATTCGAGTGGAACTGCTCGCGCTTGGTGAGGAAGGTCTGCAGGGCCGCAATGCCGACCGCGCCGCCCAGATTGCGCATCATGTTGAAGAGCGCGGAGGCCGAGCCGGCATTTTCCTGCTCGATGCCGGCAGTGGCAATGGCCGTGAGCGGAGTGAAGGCCAATGCCTGGCCAATGGCGCGGACGATGTTCGGCCAGAAGAGCTGGTCGCTGGCATAGTCGCCGGTCATGTAGACATTCATGAAGTTCGAGGCGGCAAAGAGCGCAAAGCCGACGATGATCAGCAGTCGGGCATCGAAGCGCTTCATCAGCCGTGGCACGAGCGGGATCAGGATCAACTGTGGAATGCCGGTCCAGGCGAGCACCAGGCCGATTTGCTCGGAATTATAGCCTTGAATGCGCGTGAGATAGATCGGCAGGATGAACACCGAACCATAGAGCGCGATGCCAAGCAGGAAATTGGCGAGCATGCCGAAGCCGAAATTGCGGCGCACAAGCAAGCGAAGATTGAGCAGCGGATGAGCAGCGCGAAGCTCGATGATCAGGAAGAGCGTCAACGACACTGCGGCGATGATCGACAGACGAACGATGAACGGCGAACTGAACCAATCGTCCTTATTGCCCTCTTCGAGCACGGTTTGCAGGGCGGCAAGACCGATCGCCATGGTAATGATCCCCGGCCAGTCGCCTTTTGCAAGCAGCGAAAGGTTCATCGGTGAGCGATCGAGCGATACCCAAAGCATGGCTACCATGAGAATGCCGGGCACAAGATTGACGTAGAAAATATACTGCCAGCCCCAGCTTTCGGTGAGGTAGCCGCCGATGGTCGGACCGATGGCCGGCGCAAAGGTTGCGGAAAGCGCAAAAAGCGCAAGACCCATCGGCTGCTTGGGCTTCGGCAGCAGCGTGATGATGATGGTGAAGGCCATCGGAATAAGTACGCCGCCGGAAAAGCCCTGGATGGCGCGCAACACGATCATCTGCTGCAGGTTTGCGGCAAAGGCGCAGCCGACCGAGAAGACCAGGAACAGAATGGCATTGGTCAGCAGATAGATGCGGACCGAGAAGACGCGGGCGAGCCAGGCGCTAAGGGGGATGACCACGATCTCGGCGATGAGGTACGAGGTCGAAATCCAGCCGCCGTCATCGGTTCCGGCGCCAATCGCGCCCTGGATATCGGCAAGCGACGCGTTGACGATCTGGATGTTGAGGACGGCCATGAAGGCGCCGAGCGTGGAGCCGATGACGGCGATCCACATGCGCAGCGGGCTCATGGCGGGCTTTGCGGCCGCAGCGGGTGCGGCAGCGGTCGGCCCGGCGGAATTGTTGTTTGCGGCGATCTGAAGAGTGGCCATGATGCGGCTCCTTCCGGCTCATGCCGGAATAATCTCATGACAGTGTTGGGGCGATAATCGACGAAGGATTGGAAGGATCATCCAGCGTGGCCGGATAATCCTCCTGCGCTGGCGGTCGATGTCTGGGCGGCCTTGGTATCGATTTCAGGCTCGACCGACATGCCGGAGCGCAACAGGCCAGCCAGCCGCTCGTCATCGATGACGATCTTGACCGGAATGCGCTGAACGATCTTCGTGAAGTTGCCGGTGGCATTGTCCGGCGGCAGCAACGAGAATTCCAGGCCGCTTGCCGGCGAGAGGCTGTCGACATGCCCCTTGATTGCCACGTCCGGGAAGCTGTCGACCTTGATCTCGACCGACTGGCCGGGACGCACATAGGTCAACTGCGTCTCCTTGAAATTGGCGACGACATAGACCGAATGCAACGGCACGACCGCCATCAGCTGCGTGCCCGATGTGACATACTGACCGACGCGGATCGAGCGGGCGCCGACCGTACCGTCGACAGCCGCAACGATGTCCGTATAGGAGAGATTGAGTTCCGCTTGCTGGACGGTTGCTGCGGCCCGATCGCGTTGGGCGGCGGCCTGATCGCGTTGGGTCTGCAGCACCGGCACCTTGTTTTGGGCGGCAACGATGGCGGCTTGATCACGCTCGACGGCGGCAGCGGCCTGATCGCGAGCCGATTGGGTCTGTTCTGCTTGCGATTGACTGCCGACGCCGTTGGAGTTCAGCCGGGCCGAGCGAGCGGCATCGGACTTTGCGAAGACGAGCGAAGCCTGCGAAGCCGCTTCCGTTGCTTTGGCCTGCTCGATCAGCGATTGCTGCAGCAGGATCTGCGCATCGATATTGGCAATCGCCGCATCCGCAGCCTTCAGATCGGCTCTTGCCTGCGAGAGCGTGGCCTGAAAGTCCCGGTCATCGATGCGGGCAAGCACCTGGCCGGCCTTGACGGTGTCGTTGTCGTTGACCAGCACTTCCTTGATGTAGCCGGCAACCTTTGGGGCGATCGCGGTGTAGTCAGCCTTAACATAGGCGTCATCGGTCGATTCAATGAAGCGGCCGACCGTCCAATAATGATAGCCGAAGTCGGCGGCAAAGGCTGCACCGGCCAGTAGGGCGGCGACGAGCAGCCCACGCTTGATGGTTTTGCGGCTTGTCCCTGGGGTCTTTGCAACGCTGGAAGCGGGGGCTTCGGCAATCGGCGCTTGCGGCGCTTCGGCGCCGGGTGACTTGGTCACGTCACCGGCTGGCGCAACCTCGGCCTGACTTGCGTTCTTGAATACCTCGTTGCGGGGTAGTTCGACCATTTGTCCTTCTCCTTCAATATCGCGGCCTGCGTGCGAGGGCCATTTTGTTGAGGTGAAGATGCGTCCGATTGGTCTTTCTGATAATCTCCTCGAATCTGGAAGGATCATCAATTCAGAGTGGATAATCCGAGGACGATATGGATCGGCTGACCAGCCTTACAGTTTTTGGCCGGGTGGTGGAGTGCGGCGGCTTCTCCGCCGCGGCGCGCCGTCTCAACATGTCCGTCACCATGGTGGGCAACCATGTGCAATCGCTGGAAGATCGCCTCGGCGTGCGGCTTTTGAACCGCACCACACGCAAGGTCAGCCTGACGGAAACGGGGAAATATTATTATGAGCGTTCCTCACAGATCCTGGCTGATCTCGAGGAGATCGACCGGGCAGCAGGCGCGCTCAACACCATGCCGCGCGGCACGCTGAAAATCTACACCAGCGGTGCCATCGTTCGCTTCCTGCTCCCTGTCGTCAATGAGTTCATGACGCAATATCCGGCAATCTCCCTGGATTTCAATGTCGGCGAGCGCGCGATCGACATGATCGAGGAGGGCTACGATCTGATGATCCGCACGCTGCCTGCGCAGGAATCGACCCTTGTCGCGCGCAAGCTTACTCCGTGGCGTCACATGCTGGTTTGCTCGCCCGAATATCGCGACACGCATCCCATGCCGAAGGTGCCGGCTGATCTCGTGGAACACAATTGCCTGCAATATACCTACTATCCCTATGGCGACGAATGGCGCTTCGAGGATGCAGGCGGTCATCAGGTAGGCGTCAAGATTTCGGGCAATGTCGTTTCCAACAGTGCCGAGACGTTGCGATTTCTGCTGGCAAGCGGTCAAGGCATATTCCTCGCCCCGAGCTTCATCGTCTTCGAAGATGTTGCGGCTGGGCGGCTCATACCCGTAATGCCTGACTACAAGGCGGTGGAGTTCATCATCAGCGCGATGTATCCGAACCGCAGCCATTTGCCGACCAAGGTGCGGCTGTTCATCGATCTCTTGGTTGAACGCTTCGCCGAACATCGAAAATGGATGACATGAGCATCTGTCATGCTATCCGGCGGAATCCGCTTGTGGTTTGCAGACTGCTGCATCCGGTATCGTTTTCCGGAAAGTCCGATGGGTAGATTCAAGAGGTTAGAGCGACCTTGAGCGGCGCAACGAATGGGAAGGGAATGAATGGCTATCGACACTGAGCGCGCCGCCGCCGATCTATCGGTCGACCCGGCGTTTTTCGAACTGTTGACCGGCAGTTTTCGCCGGATTGTCGGAACTTCGCTTGTTGCCGAAGGGTTAGGGCCTAACTGGCTCTATCACGAGGCCCCATTCGTGGTCGTGGCCCATAATACCGACCCCGATCCGCGCTTTGTCTTTGCCAACAAAGCAGCCCAGAAATGCTTCGAATATCCCTGGGACGAATTTATCACCTTGCCGTCGCGGCTTTCGGCGGAGCTTCCCAATCGCGCGGAGCGTCAGCGCTTGCTGGATGCCGTCACGAGCAACGGCTTCATTGCGGACTATCGCGGCTTGAGGATTGCAAAGTCCGGGCGCCGTTTCTGGATCGAAGACGGTATTGTCTGGCAGCTCATCGACAATGATGGAAAGCACTGCGGGCAGGCAGCAACGTTTTCCACCTGGAAAGACGCCTGAGGCGGGACGTCGATCTCCATCCCTTTGCGCAGATGCGCGCCAACAGAGACATCAGGTTGCCGCAGAGCGCATTGAACGAAAGTGCAGACCCCGGCGGCACAGGCATCCCCGGGGTCTGCTGCTATATCACTTCGGCTTGACGTCCATCGCCAACGTGTCTTCGTCGGAGCGCGGCGTGTAGGAGATCTTGTCCTTCTTCACGCCCCATGCCGATACGTTCACGGCAAGCGGGAGATCGGGCCTATCGGTGGAAACGAGAAGGTTTGCCTTTTCGAGAAGATCGCGGCGCTTGGCTTCGTCCATTTCGCTGGCGGCATCCTCGATCAGCTTGTCCATCTCCGGGTTGGAATATCCGCGGGTGTTGAACGCGCCGAGCGACTTGGCGCTGTCGTTGGTATGCATCAGCGACGACAGCATGTAGTTGGATTCACCGGTCAGCGTGCCCCACGACGCCATGTATAGCGAATATTCGCCGCGGGTCTTGGCGGGATTGAACACGGCCGCAGGAACGCCGCTGACATCGACCTGAACATTGATTGCAGCGAGCAATTGAGCGACGGTCGGCCCCAGTTCCGTCGGCATGCGGTCGTTTGCGTAGTTCAGCGAGACCTTGAAGCCGTTGGGATAACCGGCATCTGCCATCAGCTTGGCCGCCTTTGCCACGTCAAAAGTGCTGGGCTTGATATCGCTGTTATATCCGAAGATGTTCGAGGCAACCATTTGCGTGGGAACCTTGCCCATGTCCTCAAGTGCGACTTCGGTGATCGTCTGGCGATCGACGGCAAGGTCGAACGCTTCGCGTACGCGCGGATCGAGGAAGGGGTTCTTTTCCAGCTTCTTTCCGGATTTATCCCAGACCATCGGAGTTTCCTTACGGAAGTCGAACTCCAGATAGGGGATGTAGACCGACTCGTCCTTGACCACTGCGAGCTTGGAATCGGATTCCAGCGCCGCAAGGTCCGTCGACGGAACCTTCGAAATCAAATCGACCTGGCCGGCCTTCAGCTGCGCGACGCGGGCTGCGTCATTCGGGATTTCCTTGCGAACGACATGATCCCAAGGCTGAGCGCCGCCCCAGTAGCCGTCAAACTTCTCAAGAACGAGGTCCTGCGTGGGGGCCCATTTGACGAACTTGTAGGGCCCGGTGCCGATCGTCGCCTTGCCAGAATTGAAACCGTCTGCGGCCGTTTCCTTGGTCGAATAGGCAGCGGCTGCCTTATGAGACACGATGAACAGGCGAACGAAATCGTTGGGGAGTGTCGGGGCAGGTCCAAGGGTCTTGACGCGAACCGTGTGAGGATCGACGACCTCTACGCTCTTCACCCTGCGGACATAGATCGTCGAGGGATTTGGACCGGTAACGTTCGGAATACGCTCGATCGAGAACTTCACGTCCTCGGCAGTGAAGTCAGAGCCGTCGTGGAATTTTACGCCTTCGCGCAGCTTGAATTCCCAGGTGGTGTCGTCGATCGGCTTCCAGCTGACGGCAAGCGACGGCTCGACCTCGAGCTTGTTGCCCGACTTCAGCAGCGTATCGAAGACATGCTTGGTCGCTTCGGCATTGGCCGATGTTGCCGTAAAATGCGGGTCCATCGAGGCCGGGCCGGACTTGGTGGCGATGACCAAGTCTGCAGCCATCGCCGACAGCGGCATCATGATGGTCGTGGCCAGCAATGCGGCCTTGAAAACGGAGCGTATTGTCATGTGTTCCCTTGTTTCTTTCTCATGGGCAAGAACGGCTTGCCGCCGGTTGTTTGCACCTGGTTGTCAGGAGATCTCGTCTCCATCCTCTTCAGGCTCAAGGTCAGGAACCAGTTGTTGTGGCCAGCTTTCGGAAGCCACCACAAGCTTGGTCAGGATTTCGGAGAGGTTCAGGCGTTCTGCGGGCGACAGGCATTCGAGCATCGTCCGCTCGTAGCTCATCATCTTCTCTTCGACGGCCTCGACCGCGGCGCGACCTTTTTCCGTCAACTTGAGTGCGACGCGCCGCTGATCGATCCGGTCGAGCTCGCGGCTGATCATGCCGAGCGTGTCCAATTTGGTGACGGCGCGGCTCAAAGTGTTTTTCGGGAAGCCTGAGGAGCGGACGACCTCGGTCAAGGTGAGTTCATCGCTCAGATAGAGCGACCAGAGCACCACGAATTCGGGTCGAAGCAGGCCCAGCTGCTGCTGGATCAACCCATAGACCGGATTGTTGAACTGCAACGCAAGGTAGTTGAGGCGGAATGAAAACCAACAGGGATTCCGCCAAAGTTTGGGGTAGAGCGGATCGTCTTCCGAGAGGCTCGAAAGCCCCGGCTCCTCTCTCCCGGCTCTCCCTTCATATAGGGCAGTGCGCAACAGTTCGTCCATCGACAAAACCCGATCAGATTTTCCAATTAGTACTATTTGGGACGATATTTAAAAAATTTGTTGCGTCAACTCCATTTTTTTGTTCCTAATGGAACCGAATTAGAAAACAAATAAAATGCGGAGATGCTCGTCGCACTGGGCTCTTCGTGAGGGGTTAGTGCGTCCAGCCGGCTGATCCCCCATCATTGCAGGAGACGAAAATGCGCATTCAGGACATGCATTGGTCGCAGGTCGAGGCCCGTGTGAAGGAAGACGATCGCTGCATCGTTCCAATCGGATCGGTTGAGCAGCACGCCTATCTGAGCCTTGCGACCGACATGATCCTGGCCGAGCGGGTTTCGGTCGATGCAGCGGAGCCGACGGGCGTCCCGGTCTTCCCGTGCCTGCCCTATGGCATGGCCTCCGGCTTTGCGGATTTCCCCGGAACGGTGACGCTCTCGCTTCGCACCTATATCAACGTCATCGAGGACATACTCGACAGCGTCTATCATGCCGGGTTCCGACGGATCCTCATCGTCAACGGCCATGGCGGCAACACTCCGATCAACCCGCTTTTGTCGGAATGGATGAACAGTCATCGCGATACGTCAGTCAAACTTCATGACTGGTGGCGGGCTCCGAAGACCATGGCAAAGGTGCTGGAAATCGATTCTGCCGCCAGCCATGCAAGCTGGATGGAAAATTTTCCGTGGACGCGCCTCGAAGGCGCGCCGGTTCCGAACTTCAAGAAGGATCGCATCGACTTTGCCGCTGCCGCGCGCGTCGACGCGGGGCGGAAGCGCGAGCGCATCGCAGAAGGCAATTATCACGGCGTATTCCAGCGGCCGGATCAGGACATGTTGGAAATCTGGAAGGTCGCGGTCGAAGAGACGCGCCACGAAATCGAACATGACTGGCACTGAGACGTCAGGGTTACCCTTTTAACGCATCGTCCCCTGCGTAATCGCGAGGGACGCACCGAGAGAGAAGCACATGGCTTCATTCATCCTACGCAGATCGGGACAAGCGCTCATTGTCCTGGTCGTCATGTCCATTCTCGTCTTCATTGGTGTCTACGTCATTGGTAACCCTATCGACGTGCTCATTTCTCCTGACGTTACCCAGGAGATTCGCCAGCGAGTTATCGAGGAATACGGGCTCAACCAGCCTCTATGGAAGCAATACATCGATTTCGTCCTCAAGACGGTTGGTGGCGATTTTGGCAGGTCATTCGTATTCAACATGCCAGTCGACGAACTGATTGCGCAGCGGCTGCCGGCAACGTTGGAACTTGCGATCATTGCAGTGCTGCTCGCTTCGCTGATCGGCGTGCCGTTGGGTGTCTATGCCGGCTATCGGCCGGACGGGTTTCTGCCGAAGCTCATCATGGCGGGTTCGATCCTCGGATTTTCCGTTCCAACTTTTTGGATCGGCCTCATGCTCATCATGGTTTTTGCCGTGCAGCTGGGCATTTTGCCGGCTGGCGGGCGTGGAGCAACGGTCGATCTTTTTGGCGTTCCATTCTCTTTCCTGACAAGGGATGGATGGATGCATCTCGCGCTGCCTGTTCTCAATCTCGCATTGTTCAAGATGGCCATGATGTGCAGATTGGCAGCAGCAGGGACGCGCGAGGTCATGACCACCGATACCATCAAGTTTGCCCGCGCTGCCGGAATTCCCGAAGGCACGATCCTGCGCAAACATGTGCTGAAGCTGATCTCCATACCGCTCGTAACCGTATTCGGCCTTGAGCTTGGTTCCACGCTTGCTTTTGCGCTGGTCACCGAAACCATTTTCAACTGGCCCGGCCTCGGCAAGCTTATTGTCGACTCCATCGCCTCGTTGGATCGACCCGTAATGGTCGCTTATCTCATGATGGTTGCCGTTCTGTTCGTCGTCATCAATCTCTGCGTCGATCTGGCCTATGCCCTGCTCGATCCGCGCCTGCGTCAGAAAGGTCGTTGAGATGGCGGCTTCCAATCAGATCAGCGTTCCACACCAGGGCCGATCGCCTTTGATGGAGTTCTGGCGCGCCTTCAGAAAGAACAAGGTCGCGGTTGTCGCTCTGGTGGTCGTGACTATCATCGTCTTTCTGGCAATATTTGCCCCGTGGATAACGCCACAAGATCCCTATGATCTCAAATCGCTGGTGCTGCGCGACGCTCGCAAACCGCCGGGTTACGTGAGTGCCAATGGCATGCACTACTGGCTCGGCTCGGATAGCCAGGGTAGGGATCTTCTCTCCGCGATGATCTACGGGCTCCGCATTTCGCTCGAGATGGGGCTGATTGCCGGCGCGATTGCATTCAGTCTCGGTGCGATTGTCGGGTGCTTTGCAGCCTATCGCGGCGGCCGCATCGAGACATTCATCATGCGCCTTGTCGACGTTCAGCTGTCCTTTCCCGCCATTCTCCTTGCCTTCGTCGTTGCGGCTCTGCTCGGGCAGGGAAAGTCGCAGCTGATTCTGGCGCTCGTCTTTGCGCAATATGCCTATTTCGTCAGAACCGCCCATGGTGCCGCCTCGGCTGAGCGGCAGAAGGATTATGTGCAGGCCGCCCTTTCGATACCGATGAGCGGCTGGCATGTCGTGACGCGGCATATTCTACCGAACTCGCTGCCGCCCCTGATCGTTGTCGCAACGGTCCAGGTCGCATCGGCAATCTCGCTTGAGGCGACGCTCTCATTCCTCGGTGTCGGGCTGCCTCCGACCGAGCCTTCGCTTGGCATGCTGATTGCCAACGGTTTCCAATATCTGCTTTCCGGGCGTTACTGGATTTCCATCTATCCCGGCGTCGCGCTGATCATCCTGATCATGGCGATCAACCTCATGGGCGATCAGATCAGGGACATATTGAATCCGAGGTTGCGCAAATGACCGCTCTCCTGCAAGTCGATAATCTTCGCACCTATTTCGAAACCGAGCGTGGCACGGTCAAGTCCGTCGATGGCATTTCGTTCGATGTCGAGAAGGGGCAGATTCTGGGGCTGGTTGGCGAATCCGGCTCCGGCAAGTCCATCACGGGTTTTTCGCTGATTGGATTGCTGGACAAGCCGGGCAGCATCCAGTCGGGCAGTTCGATCCGTTTCGAAGGCCGAGAATTGGTCGGATTGTCAGAGAGAGAGCTGCGCAGCATTCGCGGCCGGGAAATCTCGATGGTCTTCCAGGACCCGATGATGACCCTCAATCCGGTTCTCAAGGTTATCGACCAGATTGCCATGGCGATCCGTGCGCACGAAAAAGTATCCGATGCCGAGGTACGGCGCAGGGCGATCGATGCTTTGGCGCGTGTGCGCATCGTCGAGCCGGAGAAGAAAGTCGATCAATATCCGCATCAGTTTTCCGGCGGTATGCGCCAGCGCGTCGCGATCGCCATCGCCCTGTTGCACAAGCCCAAGCTGGTGATTGCCGATGAGCCGACGACGGCGCTCGACGTCTCCGTGCAGGCGGAAATTCTGAAAGAGGTGAAGGCGCTCGTCGCCGAACTCGGTATTTCGATGATCTGGATCAGCCACGATCTGGCAACGGTCGCATCGATATCGCAGAAGATTGCGGTCATGCGGCTGGGTAAAATCGTCGAGATGGGATCCGTGCCCGAAGTATTGGGATCGCCGAAGCATCCCTATACGCGAGGATTGCTCGATGCATTGCCGTCGCGAAAACGGCCTGGGGAGTTGCTGACCTCGAGCGCCACGGAAAATGCCGAACAGTTTTCGGTTTCAGAGGGTGAACAGGGTAAATCGATCGACGCGAACCCGCAATTCGTCAACGTCCAAGACGTCAACATGGTGTTCCAGAAGCCGGTGGGATCGACGGGCCGTTTTGCACAGCGGCTAGGTCTTGCTAAGCCGCCCCACGTCAATCATGCCGTTCAATCGGCAAGCCTGACGATTGCGCGCGGCGAGGTGCTGGGGCTGGTGGGTGAATCCGGCTCCGGCAAATCCACACTGGGACGGATCATCTGCGGCATCTACACGCCGACCTCGGGCAATGTCCTCGTCGATGGCCGCAAGGTGCGGGAAAACGACAACAAGATCGGGACCTCGGTCCAGATGATCTTTCAGGATCCTTTTGCATCGCTTGATCCCCGGCGCACGATATTTCAATCAGTCGCGGACGGGCCGATCGCGCACAGGCTCTGCGTGAAGAAGGATGCGCGCAGCTACGTCAACCGGTGGCTCAAGGCGGTCGCTTTCGATCCGGCTCTGGCAGACCGCTATCCGCATCAGTTTTCCGGCGGACAGAGGCAGCGTATCGCCATCGCACGCGCGCTTGCCATGCAGCCGGAACTGATTGTCTGCGACGAGCCCGTGGCATCTCTCGACGTGTCGATTCAGGCGCAGGTCATCAACCTTCTGCTCGAGCTGAAGCGCAGCCTCAATCTGACGCTGCTTTTCATCAGCCATGATCTATCCGTGGTCCGACATCTGTGCGACCGCGTTGTCGTCATGCATCACGGAAAGATCGTCGAAGAAGGTTCGGTCTCACATATCTTCGCTGAGCCGAAGCAGCCATATACACGAATGCTGCTGGACGCAGTTCCGAAGCTTGCCTGGTAATGGAACGGATCGGCACGCCGTAAGTAAGTTACGGCCTACCGAAATTCATTCATTCGATATCGAGGCGCAAGTCAGCCCTTAGTTCTGCCGATTTGTCTCGCGCTCAGTGCGCCTCCGCCTTGGGCGCATTGCGAAGTGCAATGAAGACCAAGGCAGACAGCAGAGCGATCATCGCCGCGACCAGTACCAAGACCGAGCCATGTGCCTCCGCGAACGCCGCTTTGGCGGCCACCGCAATTTCCAGACCATCGCTCCCGCCGATTTCGCGAGCGGCTGTCATGGCCTCGCTGATGGAATTGGAGACGCCATCGGCGGCGACGGGATTGGCGAAGGCCGAGCGGTAAATGGAGTTCACGAGTACGCCGAATATCGTGATACCTAGACCTCCGCCCAGTTCATACCCGGTGCTTTCGAGCGCGCCAGCCGCTCCGGCCTTTTCCGCGGGTGCGCTTCCCATGATCGCGATGGACGATGCCAGAAGCCCGACGCCAAGTGCGAAGCCGAGGACGACGAGGAGGACAGCGACGATATAGGCATTTTCGACAAGGTCGGACAGCGAGATTGCGAACAAGGCGAGCGCCGCTGCCGTCATCGACGACGAGGCAACGGCTCGAAGGCCGTATCGATTGGCGAGCTGACCGCCCACTGGTCCACCGATCGCTGCGGCAACGACCAGGGGAAGCATGAAGACGCCTGCTTCAAGGGGCGTCTTGTCGAGCACGAACTGAAGCTCCTGCGCCAGCACAAGCTCGAACCCGGCAAGCGAGCCGCTGGCCACGAATGCCATCATCAATCCGACGGCAATCGCCGGTTTCGTCAGCAAGGACAGATCGAGCATCGGGTTTTCGGAGGAGATCTGTATGCGGGAAAACCATGCAAGCAGGCCCACGCCAACGAAGAGCGTCACAGCGGTCTCAACGCTAAGCCCTGTCTTGAACCCGGATTTGACGCCGTAGACGGTGAGGATCAACCCGGCCACCAGGATCAACGCCTGCCCGGGCTTCCATGTTGCTTGCGAATTGCCCGATGACGACGGGACGAGGCGCCAAACGACGGGAATGACGATCAGCATGATCGGTACGTTGACGAGGAAGACCGAACCCCACCAGAAATGCTCCAGCAGCACGCCGCCGACGAGAGGGCCAATCGCGGCGCCGGCCATGCTGACTACGCTCCAGATACCAAGAGCCGTCGCGCGTTCCGCATCGTCTTCGAAGGTCTGCCGGATGAGGGCGAGAACGCAGGGCATGATCATCGACGAGCCGATCCCGAGCAACGCACGTGCGACGATCAGCATCGGGGCCGATGTCGAGAACGCGGCGGCGATTGAGGCGGCCCCGAAGACGCCGAGTCCGATCAGAAGTATCCGACGATAGCCGATCCTGTCCGCCAACGTCCCCATCGGCACGAGCAGGCCGGCCATGACCAGAGGATAGATATCGATGATCCACAGGACCTCATTTCCCGAGGCTCCCAAGGCGACCGCGAGGGAGGGGATAGCGATGTGAAGGATCGTCATGTCCACGACAACGGGCGTGAATGCCATCATGACGGCGACGAGGATAAACCAGCGGCTCGAATGCATTAAGGCACCTGCGCAGATAGTTTTCGAACGGTCGTTTTCTCAACAACTGAGTTTCACATACGAGCGTTCGCAAAATTAACGGGGGCGACCGGAGACATCGAAAAGGCAGACCGCTGATTGCGATTGCCGCCCGTGTCTCCGGGCCGGAGGAGCAAGGCCCTAAGGCAGTGCTGGCGTAAGACGCAGCAAACCGTGACGGTGGACAGCATCTTGCAAGGACACCTGCTCGGACGACGGCGGATGAAGCAGAGTGACGTTTGCAGGCATTTCGGGTTCCTTTGAAAGAGCGGAGATCTGCCGCCCATCCGGTCAGGGATGGGCTGACGTTGTCGATTTGGAGACTTCCTCCCCGGCTTGATCCTCAACCGGTCTCTTCGTTCGCAATACCTTGAGAACGAAGACGAAGAATGCCGGAACGAAGAAAACAGCAAGGACCGTGGCCGAGATCATGCCGCCGAGTACGCCTGTGCCGATTGCGTTCTGGCTGGCGGCGCTCGGACCGGTGGCGATCGCCAGCGGAACGACGCCGAGGGTAAAGGCGAGCGATGTCATGACGATCGGCCGGAACCGAACCCGCGCCGCTTCGATGGCTGAATCCAGCAGCGATTTGCCTTGCCCGTAATAGTCCTTGGCGAATTCCACGATGAGAATGGCATTCTTGGCGGAAAGCCCGATGATCGCGATCAAGCCGACCTTGAAGTAGAGGTCGTTCGGCATGTCTCGCAGGATCATCGCCAGCACGCAACCGATGATGCCGAGCGGCACCACCAGCATCACAGAAAGCGGGATAGACCAGCTTTCATAGAGGCCTGCCAGCAGAAGGAATACGAACAGGATCGAGAGGCCGAACAGCATCGGAGCCTGTGCGCCCGACGTGATTTCTTCCCTCGATTGCCCGGACCACTCGTAGCCGAAGCCGCTCGGCAGTTCCCCTGCCAGACGCTCCATTTCGGCGATCGCCGCGCCGGAAGATTGACCCGCAGCGGCTTCGCCGGTGATGCGGATCGTGGGATAGCCGTTGTAGCCGACGATCTGTGGGTTGCCCTTGCGCCAGGTCGCAGTTGCGAAAGACGCCAGGGGGACCATGCCGCCGCTTGCATTGCGAACATTCAGCTTCATCATGTCCTCCACCTGCATGCGGCTGCGACCGTCGGCTTGGACGATCACCTGTTGCATCCGTCCCGCATTGGGGTGGTCGTTGATGTAGGAGGATCCGAGGTTGGCGGTGATCGTGTCGTTGATCTCGGCGAAGCCAACACCAAAGGTATTGGCCTTCTCGCGATCGATTTGAAGGATGACCTGCGCGGCTTCAGGCATTCCTTCGGTGCGGACGTTGGTGAGGATGCTGCTCTTTGCAGCCTTCTCCATCAACTCGGCGCCGGCATTCTTGAGGGCTTCCAGCCCGCGTCCGGCGCGATCCTGAAGCCTGAACGAGAAGCCGCTCGTCGTTCCGAAGCCGTCGATCGCGGGAGGCGAGAGTGCGAAGGACGTCGCATCCTTCAATGTCGACAGTTTCTGGTTCACGCGCGCCGCGACCTCATCGGCGGAGCTGCCCTTGGGCCGCTCGCTCCAATCCTTGAGCGTGACGAAGGCGAGCGCCGCATTCGCACCGCTGCCGGAGAAGCTGAAGCCTTGAACGGCGAAGACGTCCCTGACGGCCGGTTCGGCCTTGAAAATGGCTTCCACCTGCTTCAGCGAAGCGATCGTGCGATTGGCACTTGCTTCCGGCGGCCCCTGGATATCGACGATGAGAATACCCTGGTCTTCCTGCGGCACGAACGAGCCTGGCAGGTTGACGAAGAGATAGCCAAGACCGATCACGAGCGCGAGATAGACCACCATCATGCGGCCGGATCGGCGCGCCATTCCGGTGGCCGTCCGGGCATAGCCAGCCGTGAGGCTGCTGAACTTGCGGTTAAACCAGCCGCCGGGGCCGCCCTTCTCGTGATGCCCCTCTTTGATAGGCTTCAGGAATGTGGCGCAGAGCGCTGGTGTCAGCGATAGCGCAAGGAAGGCCGAAAAGAGGATCGACACGACCATGGTCAGCGAGAACTGGCGATAGATGATGCCGGATGCACCGGGGAAGAATGCCATCGGGATGAAGACGCAGGACAGCACCAGGGTGATGCCGAGGATCGCCCCGGTAATCTGGCTCATCGCCTTCTGGGTTGCAGCCTTCGGTGAAAGACCTTCTTCGGCCATGATGCGCTCGACGTTTTCGACCACGACAATGGCGTCGTCGACGAGAATGCCGATTGCCAGCACCATGGCGAACATGGTCAGCACGTTGATGGAGAAGCCCGTTGCGTACATCACCGCGCAGGTTCCGAGAAGCGCGACGGGGACGACGAGCGTCGGAATGACCGTGTAGCGGAAGTTCTGCAGGAACACGAACATAACGATGAAGACAAGCGCGATGGCCTCGAGCAGCGTGTGCACGACCTTCTCGATCGAAGCCTTCACGAAGGGGCTCGTGTCGTAGGGAATGGAGTATTCGACGCCCTTGGGGAAGAACTTCGACAGTTCGTCCATCTTCGTCTTGATCGCGCTGGAAACGGCGACGGCGTTGCCCGTCGAGGTCAGCTGGATCGCAAGACCGGCGCTCGGCTGGCCGTTGAGCCGGCTTGTCGTCGAATAGTTTTCCGCGCCGTCGTCGATACGGGCTACGTCGCGCAGCCGTACGGTCGAGCCGTCCGAATTGGCGCGCAGGATGATGTCGCCGAACTGCTCGGCGGTCTTCAATTGTCCCTCGACGATAACGGTAGCGGTCAGGTCCTGGCTGACGGGGTTCGGCGTGGCACCGATCTGGCCCGCTGCGACCTGGGCATTCTGTGCGACGATCGCGGCATTGATATCAGCGCTCGTCAGATGCAGTCCGACCATCTTGTCCGGATCGATCCAGACGCGCAGTGCGCGCTGCGACGCAAAGACCTGCGCACGTCCCACGCCCGGCAGTCGACGGAGTTCACCGAGAACGTTCCTGTTGATGTAGTCGCCAAGAGCGATCTCGTCCATCGAGCCGTCGGTCGAGGTCAGCGCTGCGATCAGCAGGAAGCCGGAGCTGGCTTCTTCCACTGAAATACCCTGCGTGCGTACAGCGGCCGGCAGGCGCGATTCCACGCGCCGGACAGCGTTCTGCACGTCGACGGTCGCCTTGCCGATATCGGTGCCGGTGGTGAAGGTCGCGCTGATGCTGACCGAGCCGGAATTGTCGGATGTCGATTCGAAATCGACCAGTCCGTGGACGCCGTTCAGTTCCTCCTCGATCTGCCGGGTTACGCCCTGGTAGATCTCCTGCGGCGAGGCGCCGGGATAGGAGGCTGAAATCGACAACTGCGGCGGCGCCACATTAGGATACTGGGCAACCGGCAGCATGGGGATCGTGATGATCCCCGCTATCATGATGAAGAAAGCGCAAACCCATGCGAGGACGGGCCGCCTGATGAATAATTGTGCCATGTTCGTATTACTTCGCGGCCTGAATGGGAGTGCTGGAATCGGCGGTGTCGGGCTTCCATGCCTCGGCGTTCACCTTTGCTCCGGGCTGGACCTTCTGGACTCCGTCGGCGATCACTTTCTCGCCTTCCTTCAGCCCGGAGAGAACGATCCATTCCGAGCCGAGGGAGGTGCCGAGCGAGACATCACGCACCTGCGCGGTGCCATCGGCCGCGAGGACGAACACTTGGGGTTTACCCTCCGAGGTTCTGGTGACGGCGCGTTGCGGGATCGTGAGACCGGCCTGTTGGACCGCTTGCTCAATGCGTACGCGGACATACATGCCCGGCAGGAGATCGCCCTTAGGATTGGCGAATTCTGCCCGCAGCGTGACCTGCCCTGTGTTCGGGTCGACATTGGCGTTCGAGAACAGCAGCTTGCCGGGTAGCGAATAGACCTTGCCGCCGTCGAAGACGAGTTCGACACGCGCTTGGCCGGGTGCCGGGCTCTCGAGCTTGCCTTCGCTTACCGCCTGCTTGAGCGCAAGAAGTTGCTGCGCCGACTGCGTGAAGTCGGCATAGACGGGATCGACCTGCTGAATGAGCGCCAGATTGGAGGTGCTGTCGGCTGTCACCAGCGTTCCTTCCGTGGCAAGAGCGCCGCCGATGACGCCGGTAATCGGCGCCCGCACTTCGGTGTAGCCGAGATTGATCTTGGCCTCGTCGAGCACGGCTTGCTGAGAAGCGACATCGGCCTCGGCCTGATCGAGATTGACGGCGGCGGTGTCGTAGTCCACCGCGCTGACAACATTGCGTTCTTTGAGCGTGCGCTGGCGTTCGAGCTGCTGCTTGGCATTGGCCTGAACCGCCTTTGCCTTCTTGAGTGCCGCTTCGGCGCTGGCGACGCGAACCTCGAACAAGCGGGGATCGATCCGGTACAAGACATCGTCCTTGTGCACCAGGCTGCCTTGCTCGAAGACCCGCTCCTGCAATATGCCCGAGACCCTGGCCCGCACTTCCGAAACCCTGGTCGCGGCGATGCGGCCGGGAAGCTCGCTCATCACGGGAACGGCATGCGCCTTCAATTCAACGACACCCACGGCGGGCGTCGGCATCTGGCCTTCTTCCTGGGAGGATACCTGGCCTGCGACCAGCGCGAGCATAGCCGTAACCGTCAGCAGCACCTTTCGCCCACGCAGTCCCTTGTTCATCAGCATTGATGGCTTCCTGTCTGGACCGAAGGGCGAGGATTTTCCGGACGTGGCGTCACGCCATCTCACCGCTTCGATTCTATTTTCGAACGTTCGTGTCTAGTCGTATGGTTCACGCCGGAGCCGTCGGAGGATTTCGAGAAATCCTCCGACGGCTCCGGGGCTACTGTCTTCATGCGATTCCGGGCGGAAAACCGCTGCGCACTTTTCCGGGAATTGCTCTGCCTAGCACCAAACAGGAGAAGCGTTGCGGTTCGATGGAGTATATGTGGACGTTTCGTGGAGACGCGAAATGAATGTTGACGGCCAGCGTCGCGCGGCCTTTTCTCAAGGCTGGAGGTGCGAATGGAAAACGCTCTTGTACTGATCATTGAGGATGAGCCGGAAATATCCGATATCCTCGAACGCTATTTCGAACGTGAGGGATTTCGCGTTCTGACTGCATCGGACGGCGAGATAGGGCTTTCCCATCACCAGCGTCTCAGGCCCGATCTGGTCGTGCTCGATGTCAAGCTACCCAAGCTTGACGGTTATGCCGTGCTTGCCGCGATCCACAAGCGCGGAACCACGCCGGTCATCATGGTGACCGCGCTTGCCGATGATGTGGACAGGCTGCAGGGCTTGCGGGCGGGTGCCGACGATTATGTCGTGAAACCGTTCAACCCGGCCGAGGTCGTGGCGCGCGCACGCGCGATCCTCAGGCGGTCGGTCAGCGGCGGTATGGCGAACAAGGTTTTGCGGATCGGGAGGCTCTCGATCGATTCGGTTGCGCATGTGGCATCAGTCGACAACGGCGATCGTCGGATTGTTTTGCCATTGACCCGGACGGAGTTTCGGATTCTCGAGTTCATGGCCGGCTACCCCAACCGGGCCTTCGAAAGAGGCGAGATCATCGACGCCTGCCTTCCGGAAGGTGATGCACTCGACAGGACGGTCGATAGCCATATGAGCAAGCTTCGCAAGAAGCTTGATGCGGTTGGTGTCGGCAACCTTCTCAACGGGGTCAGGGGAGTGGGCTACCGCCTTGGCGACCTTGGTTAAAAATAGCCTCAATCGGCAGATCGTCTGGTCGACGACGATCGTCGCGTTCGTATCCCTGTCGGTCATGTTTTTCGGCTTCCTGATCTATGGGTGGGTCTGGGATTGGCTTTTCCCGGAGCCCGCCGCAGCGGAAGAATGGGCGCCGACCGACTTCGTGGTTCTTGCCATCAATGTCGCGATCGGTCAGGCCGTGGGTGCCTATGTCGGTTGGCGGCTCGCCCGGCGACTGGTCAAGCCGCTCATCGCGGTCGCCGAAACTGCCCGGACTATCGCCGAGGGGGACTTCACCGGCCGCGCCACGGGGCAGGGCACATTCGGAGAGGCGGACCGGCTGATCGAAGATTTCAACCAGATGGCGGAGAAGCTCCAGCGAGCCGAAAAAGAACTGATATATTCGAATTCTGCCATCGCACATGAGCTTCGCACGCCGTTGACGATCCTTCGGGGGCGCATGCAAGGGCTTGCTGACGGCGTCTTCGAGCCGAGCCAGGATGTGTTTCTCGGCTTGGTCAAGCATATCGATTCCCTCACCCGGATTGTCGACGATCTCAAGACCCTCTCGCTGATGAATGCGGGCCGGATGGAACTCCAGGTCTCGCGCTTCGATTTGGCGGCGGAAGTCGGCGACACCGTCGATACGATGAGACCGGCGCTGGCGGCGCAACGATTGGAAATCGTCACAGACTTGCGCAACGCGCCGATCATCGCGGATCGGGCGCGGCTTCGGCAGGTCGTTCTCGCCTTGATGGACAATGTCGCACGCTATGCGCCGGGTTCGCGGCTGGAGGTCAAGACTTTCATGAAGGGCGGATTTGCCATTCTGCAGATTTCGGACACCGGGCCGGGGATGACCCCTTTGGAGCAGGAATACGCCTTCGAGCGCTTCTGGAGAGCTGACGAAGCGCGGAGCAGAAGGGCCGGAGGATCCGGGCTCGGCCTATCCGTGGTCAAGGCGATCGCCGAGGCACATGGCGGCAAGGCGACGATCGAAAGCCGCAAGGGTGGCGGGACGACCGTACGCTTCACTGTCCCGCGTTACTGAGCCTGGGACATTCCGGAGCGCATCCGCCTCTCTTTGGATCGCGAACGACCTCCGTCTTCTTGGCCTTGCGCATTCCCGGCGGAAAACCGCTCCCTCTTTTTCTGGAAAGGCTCCCAGGCATCCGGCGATATCATAAAATCTTGACGCCACCTCGACGCGATCTTCACACAGCTTCGTCAGAACGATTGCCTTAAAGGATCGTTCTCGCTTTAAGGACGGGCTGAAGGAAGATGAAGCCAGAAACCGGTTCCGACATGTTGGAACTCCTCGACGCCATCCATCGCAAAGGCCCGTTGGAGTTCTCCGGCAATCGCACCCCGGATGCTGAAACGGGATTGCTATTGAAACACGCCCTTGAATCTTCGCTCATTCGCGCAGGCGACGCCAACGGCCAGTTCGGTCTCAGCTTCGTATTGACGGGAAAAGGGCGTCACGCTCTCGGCTTGAAAGCCGATGCCCGAGAGAGCGATGCTGCGGATAAGCCATTCGCCAGTGGTTCGAGGCAAAGACAGATCTTCGCTGCTCTCATCCGCCTCACGCCCGCAATATGCTTCATTGCCGTGCTTTGCGGGATCGTTCTCTCGCTACTCGTCGTCAGGAGATAGGCCCGGTGTTTCCCAGAGGTCATATAAGCATGCTGAGGCAATGCTTTTTCAAATTGGCCAGGAGGACGCCGTTGCGGTCGCGAGGCCGCGGGAGCGCCACGTCGATGGTTTCGCGTATTCGGCCGGGATTGGGCTCCATGACGATGACACGATCAGCAAGATAAAGGGCTTCCTCGACATCATGCGTGACAATGACGATCGAGACCTGGTTTTTCTCCCATATCGACAGCAACTCGTCCTGCAGGCGCATTCGCAGGATTGAGTCGAGCGCGCCGAAAGGCTCGTCCATGAGAAGAATATCGGGTTCCTGAGCGAGTGCGCGCGCGATTGCGGCTCGCTGTGCCATCCCTCCCGATAGCTGACGCGGGTAGGCCTTCGAGAATTCGGCGAGCCCGACCAGCTCGATATAATGCTTGGCTTTTTCCTGACGCTGGCCGGCAGGCAGATCGCTATTGTCGAAGGCGAGGGCGACATTTCCCTCAACGGTAAGCCACGGAAAGAGGCGATGGTCCTGGAATACCATGCCGACCTTGGTTCGGGATGCTGTCTGTGTGTTGCTGACGATCGATCCTCGAAAATCGCTATCAAGGCCCACGATGAGACGCAGCAAGGTTGACTTGCCGCATCCCGATGCGCCGACCATTGCAACGATCTCGTTGCGGCGCACGGTGAAATTGATGTCGTTCAGGACCGGCCGCGCAACGCCATCGAGAGAATAGACCTTGCTGACATGTTCAATCGATAGCGCATTCATCGCTGTTCTTTCGTCCAGGGAGAGAGGGATGCCGCAACGAGACGGACAGAGTAGGTGAGCAAGACGCCGCCGACCGCGAGCGCGATGACGCCGACGAGGACGATATCCATCCTGAACTGGTCGCGCGCGCTTGCCAGATAGCTGCCGAGCCCACGCCCGTTGCCCACGGCATATTCCGCACCGATTGTTCCGATCCAGGCGGAGAGTATGGCGATCTGCAGGCCGAGATAGATGCTGGGGAGGGCGGCGGGGAAATAGAGCTGCCGGATACGCGTGCCGCGACGTAGCTTCAGGACATCAGCAACGTCGATCAGCGCCGGAGGAACTTGTCGGACGCCCTGCTCCGTCGCAAGAAAAAGCGGGAAGAAGGTGGAGAGAACGGTAAAGACGATCTTCGTGCCTTCACCATTGCCGAACCACGCGGTCAACAGAGGGATCCAGGCGAAGAGCGCGACCTGTCTGACCGTATGGATGCCGGGCGACAGACTCAATGCTGCGGCGCGGTATGTCCCTGCCAAATAGCCGAGGGCGATCCCGATTACACTGCCGATCACGCTTCCGATCAGTACGCGCAACAGGCTTGCAAGCAGGGAGAACCAGAGTTCGCGCCCCGAAGGATCCAGAAGCGGCACCTCTAATACCCGCAGAGGCGTCACGGCCATCGGACCGGACAGAAAGCCCGCCGCTGCCGATGCCCACCAGATGAGAGCCGCCGCCAAGGGAATGAGAGCCCCGCGCGGGATCCACGCCGGAAGCCTGAGGCTTTCAGACATTGGCGGCACTCCCTTTGCGCACGGCGCGCTCGGCCTTTCTCAGCAGCAGGTCCAGTCCGAAGCCGAAGGCGCCGACGACGATCATGCCGACAATTACGATATCGAGCTGGAACAGCGTTCGCCCCCAGACCATCATGTAGCCGAGGCCGTCTGTTCCGGCGAGCATTTCGACGACGATCAGAGAGACGAAGGCCTGGCTGAGGGAGAGCCTTACACCGCTTGCGATGAATGGCGCCATTGCCGGCATTACCAGCTTGAAGAAGCGGGTTCTGGCGCGAAGGCCGAGTACGTCGGCGACCTCGCTCAATCCTGTCGGAATGTTCCTTGCGCCCTCGGCCGTGCTGATGGCCATGGGCACGAAGCAGGCCTTCGCCAGGATGACGATCTTCAGGCTTTCCTCTATCCCGAGCAGAAGTATGAGGATCGGCAACCAACCGAGGGACGGCACAGCAGCCAATGCCCGGAAGGATGGCCCGAGATAGGCATTGGCCGTCGCGGATCGGCCAATAAGAAGGCCGAAGAGAAAGCCGAGCGAGGCCCCGATCAGGAAACCTTCGGCGATGCGTTGGAAGCTGATGAGGGCGGCCGTGAGAATGTCGCCGCTCGCCAAAAGCTCGAGAAATGTCCGGAACACCAGATCCGGTGATGGCAACACCTGCGGCGAGACCCATCCCTCCGCAGCGCTGATCCACCAGAAAGAGAGGACAAGCGCCGGAGCGGTGAGAACGAGCGACACCGTGCCTGCCGTTCGATACCAATCCGGCCGCCATGGTCCCGGCCGAACGTCCGAGGCCTTTCCCGAAAGAGAAAGATCATCCTGTGCTTCGAACGTTGCCATGATCTGCTCCGGTCAGTTTTCGAGGCTGCCGGAGGCAGAGCGATCAGGCCAGAGAGCCTGAAGCTTGAGCGATGCGACGGCATTGTCGATGAAGCTGCGGTCGACCCAGGCTCTGAGATCGATGTCGCGGCGAATGAGCTTCTGCTCGCGGTCGAAGGCAATTCCGCTTTGATAGCGAGACACGAAGAAATCATCGAGACGTGGGTTATACTTCTGTCCGAGCGGGCCGCCGGCGTTGGATTTGCGGAGCACTTCGATGGGTGTGCCGGCGCGTGACCAGATCTGATAGGCCTCGTCGCGGTTCTTGTCGTCGGCAAGCCACTGAGCTGCCCTGACGAAGCCGGTCACGACTTTCTGTGTGGCCTCGGGATGGGCCTTGCGAAACTTGTCGGTCACGAGAAATGCACCGAAGCCTTCTCCGCCAACACCTGCATCGGAAGACTTGTAGAAGATCTTCGCGATGCCCTTGTCCTCAAGTGGAAGCAGGAAGTCCGCTCCAAACACCGCATCGACGCTCTTGGCTGCGATGGCCGCGAGCTGATCGGCATTCTTCAGGTCGACGATGGTGACGTCCTTTTCGGAGAGCCCGGCATTCTTCAACGCTGTAATCAGCCCCCAATGAATGATGGTGGCCTTCTGGATCGCGACCTTCTTGCCCTTGAGATCCGCGATCGATTTGATGTCGAGGTCGGGTCGTGCCGCGCCGAAGATGGCGGTGCCGCCATAGGAGGCGAGAATGACTGTGTCCAGCCCATTCGCCTTGCCGATGATGTTCGGCACGGCGCCATAGGAGGCAAAATCGAGCTGTCCGTTGGAGAGCGCTTCGTTGATGGCCGGGCCGGTGCCTGTGAAATAGGTGAACTCGATCTTGGTGGGCGTGCCTTTGAATTCATCGGCGATAAAGCCCTTGGCATCGGCGATCGCCTGCAGGCCCACGCCAAACGGGGTGCCGAATCCAAAACCTACATCACCGAAACGAATGTTGGCCGGTGCATCCTCTGCCTGCGATGGCGCTGCGCTCAAGGCGACCGCGGCTGCGAGCAGTAGGGACGAAAAAAGTCTTCGCATAGTTTTCTCCAGTCCGAGCATGATGCCCGAAAGTGTTAGCGGTTTTCGGGCGAAGTCATGTTGTAAGTATTTGATTATATGGAGGATCATGATGTTATTTCGCCTCGGCCTAACATCGTCCGGCTTTAGGGAATGATCGTGCCGGCCTCGAAGATTCGGTAACTCATGTCGCCTGCCGTTCCGCGTGGTTTTGCGTTCTTCCATCCCATCTCGCGGCGGAAGCTGCCCATGATGCCGCGCGCCACGAGATCCGCTTCCGTTGCGCCTTCGATGCTTTCGGAAAGTGGGGAGACGTAAAGCGCATCGGTCGGGCAGAAAAGCTCGCAGAGAAAGCATGTCTGGCAATCTGCCTGGCGCGCGATGACAGGCACTCCGTCCGCAACCGCATCGAACACATTGTCCGGGCAGGCCTCTACGCAAAGATCACATTTGACGCAGCGGTCTGCGCTCACGATCTCGATCATGATGCTTCACTCATTACTTGGATGTCGGTCTGAAAGGCTGCCCAGAGGCCATCGGTGCCGCCGGTCTCGAT
Source organism: Rhizobium sp. ASV8 (assembly GCF_016429255.1). Lineage (GTDB taxonomy): Bacteria > Pseudomonadota > Alphaproteobacteria > Rhizobiales > Rhizobiaceae > Rhizobium. Next base: position 86,388 of record NZ_JAELUG010000002.1, on the reverse strand, counting down.
CGTGCGCAGCAGGGTCGGGTCTTCACTCGGAAAGTCCGGCCGGCGCTGAAGACCGCGGCTTTCCTTGCGCAGAAGCGCGCTTTCGGTCGACCATCGTGCCGTGGCGATAAACGCCTCGGCTTCTCGTGACCGGGCATTTCCAGCCAAGCGCCAGCTGCGATCGTCCCAAAGCGCGCGCAGATTTTCCGATGCTGTTTCCAACGTCGACTGGGTTCTGAAGAACCCGCCATCGAGAGGAAGAATGTGGCGTTTGGCCACCTCGATCACTGTCAGGACATCCGAGGGGCCGCCAGACGCCTTCTCACCGGTAGGGCTGGTGACGCGGGAGACGCGCCGCGTTCGCCAGTTTCTGCCCAGCGCGCGAACGAACCTTGCCGCGTCTTCGCCGGCCCAGGAGCCCGTCGCCATCGCCCAGCTGGAATTCGGCCCGCCACCTCCCGAGGTCGCACCGGACATTCCTTGCCGGTTTGCCGCATCCCCGGCGGCAAAAAGGCCCGGAATCGTCGTTGTCGACCTATCATTGATCTTGAGGCCGCCGGTCCCGCGAACGGTTCCTTCGTGACGCAGGGTAATGGGAAACCGTTCGGTGAACGGATCGATACCCATTCTGTCGAACGGGACGAAGATATTGGGCTGGCCGCGGCGAAAACCCTCCTGGAGCCGGGGCGGGGCCTTGTCGAGTACGGCATAGACGGGCCCCTTTGTGAGTTCGCGCGCGACGACGCTCTGGCGGTCGCCGCTCGACCCAAGGACATTTCCCTGCTCGTCGCTGAATGTCCCCCAGAAATAGACCACGCCTTTCGTCACGCTGGAATAGGCCGGAGAGATGCCGTACTGGGCGGAAAACTCCATTCCCGACAGAACAGCACCTGCCTCTGCGGCTATCAGATAGCCGTCGCCGGTCAGATTGTTGGTGCCGAGCGCCCCGCTGAGGAAGGCGCAGCCGCCCGTCGCGATGACGACGGCTCCAGCCCTGATCTCCAAGGTTTCTCCGGAGCGACGAAATCGAGCGAGCGCGCCGGCCACGATCCCGTCGGATATCAGCAGCTCTTCCGCTGGACAGTGGTCGATAACTTTCACACCGGCCTTGATAAGCTTCTGGCGCATGAAACGAAGATAGTCCGGTCCGCGCAGCATGCCGCGATAAGGCCGTCCGTCTTCGTATTGAGGGAAGTCGTATCCCCATTCGGCAAGCAGATTGAGATTCTCGAAGGTGCGGTCGAGAACACGTTCGATCCGTTCGGGCTCGGAGAAACCATGACCGAGCCTGAGCCGCTGGGCGACCGTGGCCGCCCGCTCGGATGTGCCTCGTTTGGTGTAGATCGTCGTGGTATTGCCAGCAGCGGTCGCGCCGCTCGTGCCGACATAGCCCTTTTCGATCAGAACGACGTTCGCGCCGCTCGATACCGCGTTCCACGCAGCCCAGCATCCTGCTGGGCCGCCGCCAATGACAAGAACATCGGTATCCAAATGCACTGCTGTAACGGCCATGATCCCTCACTTTCTATTTAAACTACTAAATTGATAGAGTTTATCTAGAAAGTTTTGTGCCGAAGGATGGCTCAGAAGGAGAAAATTATCCTAAACGACGGCACGCCGAGGATGTTGGGCGCTAACGTCAAGAAATAGAAGGAGATTCTTGCGTAGGCACTGGCTGACGTTATTGGGGGCATCGCTCCGGCTCGCCAGATTTATGGAGAGGAAAATCCACAATGATCCCTAGCGGTGCGATCGATCAATCGCGTTTGCTCGGATCAGAACGCCGTGAAAGTCGGCAACGATTGGCCGCGCCGACTTTCACCATACGGCGAATGCCGAGTTTATTCGGCGATGCGCACGATCAGCTTGCCAAAGTTCTTTCCTTCCAGGAGACCGAAGAAGGCTTCTGGCGCATTTTCAAGTCCGCCCACGATATCCTCTTTGTATCTAAGACGGCCCTCGGAAATCCATTTCGTCGCCTCTCGATAGAAGTCGGGGCGCTGATCAACGAATTCGCGCTGTATGAAGCCTCTGATCGTCAGGCTCTGGCGAAGAACAGCGCGCATGACGGTGGGGAGTTGATTGTGCCCTTCGGAAGCCTCGGCCCCGTCATTGTAGTGGGCGATCAATCCGCAAACGGGGACGCGTGCGAAGTCGTTCAGCAGCGGGAAGACTGCATTCCAGACATGGCCGCCAACGTTCTCGAAATAGATATCGATCCCATTCGGGCAGGCGGCTGCGAGCTGGCTGGCGAAATCGCCCGAGCGATGGTCGATGGCAGCATCGAAGCCGAACTCATTGCGAATGTAATCGCATTTGTCTGCGCCGCCGGCGATCCCGACAACCCGTGCGCCGAAGATCTTGGCGATCTGGCCGACCGCGGAACCAACGGCGCCGCTTGCCGCCGCAACCACCAGCGTTTCGCCGGCTTTGGGCTTGCCGATGTTACGAAGCCCCGCATAGGCGGTGAAGCCCGGCATTCCGAGAATGCCGAGAGCCGCAGTGATGGGGGCTGCATCCGGATCGAGTTTACGCAGTGTTGCGCCGTCCGCGATCGCATGGGTTTGCCAGCCGGAATGCGAGAGCACGATATCGCCCGGCTTGAATGCCGCATCGCGACTGCTGACGACGCGCGCAACGGTCCCGCCTTCCATGACGCCACCGATTTCGACCGCCTTCGCATAGGATTTTGCATCATCCATGCGGCCGCGCATATAGGGATCAAGCGAAAGATAGAGGATCTGGAGAAGAACTTCGCCATCGGCGAGATCGCGAACTTCCTCGCGCTCAAGCCGGAAGTTTGCCGCAACCGGCTTGCCGGACGGACGCGACGCAAGGACGATGCGCGAGGAGGTGGGTTTACTGGTCATGCCTGTGGTTCCTGCTTGCTAGTATCGGAATTCTAACCTTTGACGGGGAGTTCGCCAGCGCAATCGGTCGCGAACTACTCCTTGAACCAGAGCGCAACGCCGTTGGCCGCCTCGGCATCGACGAGCAAGCCGCCTTCGAAAGGCCTGGGTGAAAAGCCTCCACGGGCCAAGGCATCTGCTGCAGCCTCCAGCGAACGGACTGTCAACCCGAGCGCCACCTTGCGCTCGTTGCCGTCAAAGTTCTGCGGGATGGCCGATCCGAAACGCGAATTCGCGCTCTCTTCGGATAGAATGTGAAGAACGGCCGTACCTGCCGGGATGGTGATGCCAGCATCGGTCGCTTCCGGCGTCACCGACGGAAAGCCGTCGAGCAGTTCGATGATCGTTTGTGGTGTGCGACTCACGATGAAGACATCGCTGATATTCAAGACGCCGTTCGGATGATTTTGATCGGCCGCGCGCCACACAAGCTCAGGCGTATTGTGCTGGCAGAAGAAGAAGCGGCCATTGGAAAGCACCTCCGCGCCGATCTGGAACGTGCGGAAGCTCGCCGGCTTCTGCACCCCGTCCACCTCGACTGGGCGCGAAAAATCCTTCCACTCCGTGACCGGCTTTCCCGCGCTCGCCAATTCGCGCTGTAGGGTTGCGGCATCGGTGGTGCGAAGGGCAAGGCCGTTGAGGCCGGGCGGATAGGACCAGAGATCTGCCCGCTTCTTTTCGCCTTCCGAGGGAAAACCGAGAAGTTCCAGATAGTTATCGCCGAAGATGGCAAGATGATTGATGGAGCCGAGAGTGTGGTAGCCGCGTGGGGTCAGGGCAAAGCCGAGCTTGCGATAGACGTCGGCAGCGGTATCAAGCTTATCGTGTACACCGATAACCGCGTGATCGAGAATGAGTGGCTGAGCCGTGGCGGGCATGACGAAGGTCTCCGAGCAAAGGGTCTGTTGGATGGCACCGATCTGGTCGAGGCGGCCTTGAGATCGGGCCGCATATCGGCGGCAAAATGAGAATCTTTAGTCTACTAATTTTGTAATCTATATAGCGCGGGAATTTTGGTGGCGATTCCGATTGATTCCAAAAGAGCCCCGGAACCGTGGAAAAGAATTCCAACCAGCCTACGCATTGGCATTGGCGGCTTCAGGGATTTTGCCTCTTCCATTACCGGAATCTCGGATCAGCAGGACTTTTCAGGGATCGGTCAATTTCAGCAATATTCTTCGCCTTATGCCGACAAATAATCTATAAATTTTATCGACTAATAGCGTGTCCGGCGGCTATAAATTGACCGCATATCCGCTCTGGATCGTAGCAAGGGCGGCAGACGGAACCGATAGGCTGGAGGTAGACGACAATGACAACCCTGAATGAGTATCTCGGGCAGAAGCGGGCAGCTCTGTTGAACCGGCGCGAGCGCGTGAAATCGGGAGAGCTCGGCGCGGTTACATTGACGGCGAGCGCAAGCGCCGAGGGACGCAGCGGCGTGCGCCGGATCAGAATCCGGGATTTTCAGGTGATTTCCGACAGCCCGCCCGACTTTGCCGGCTACAATCTGGGGCCGTCGTCGCCGGAGCTGCTGCTGGGCTCGCTTTCCAGCTGTCTCACTCATACCTACCTGATCCATGCCTCCGATCAGGGCATACCGTTGGAGTCGCTTGATGCGGAAGTCACGGCCGCGATCGATGCCCGCGCCGGTGCCGAAGGCCACGAGAACGTGCCGGTCTATCCTCAGGATATCAGCTATCTGGTCACGCTGGTTTCTTCCGCAAGCGCCGAGGATATCGCCCGGTTGCAAGCGACTGTGGAGAAGCTATGCCCGATTCTCAACCTGCTGAAACGTGGAAACGAAGTGCATGGTCGGGTCGATCATCAACGGCCCGGCGGTTGACGAGATAGGGAGGTGTCGTCGCGATGAGGTGAGCCGCCGGCGACCGGCGGTCACTCAATAGGCGGCAAGGAGATTGGTGCCGAAATCCGGTTCGACGCCGAGGATCGGTGCGGCGCGGCCGATGATGTCGTGAACCATCGGCGCTGCGGTTTCGGCGGCCAGGTTCAGGTTGTGCACGCCGGTCAGCGGTTGGTCGATGAAAGCCAGAACCACATATTTCGGGTTCTTCATGGGAAAGGCGGCCAGGAACGAATTGAAGCTGAGCTTATGCGAGTAGACGCCGTGAATCACCTTGTTTGCGGTGCCCGTCTTTCCGCCGACGTGATAGCCGGGGACGTCGGCCATTCTGCCGGTGCCCTGCTCACCGTTCAACTGGAACAGGTAGCGGATGATATCGCTGGTGCTCTTCTTGACGATAAGCGTCTCGGTTTTTTCTGCCTCTTCCTGCGTGCGCGGAAGGAAAGTAGGCTCGATCAGCTTGCCGCCGTCAATCAGGGCCGCGCCCGCAACGGCGGTCTGCATGGGCGTGGTGGCGACGCCATGGCCGAACGCTATGGTAATGGAGTTGAGTTTTTTCCAAACTTTCGGCTGACTGGGCGTTTTCACCTCAGGCAGTTCCGTCTGCATCTTCGACAAGAGTCCGAAGCGCGTCAAATAGGCCTTCTGATCGCTCATGCCCACCTTCTCCATCATCTTGGCGGTGCCGATGTTGGACGAATAACGGAAGATTTCCGGGATCGACAGGACACGCCGCGGCACGTCGCGGTCGTCATGGATGGTGAAGCCGCCGAAATGCAGCGGAGCGCTGGCGTCGAATGTATCCGACAGCTTGACCGTACCCGTGTCGATGGCCAGCGCGATCGAGAAAGTCTTGAATACCGAGCCCATCTCGTCGGTGCCGTTCGACATCCGGTTCAGCCAGCCCTTGTCGCCGTCCGCCTGCGGATCGTTCGGATCGAAATCGGGTGCGGAGGCCATGGCGAGCACTTCGCCGGTGTGAATGTCGAGAATGACGGCACCGGCCGCCTGGCTCTGGTAGCGGCCGATCGCATCCGACACGACATCATGGACGATGCTCTGGACACGCAGATCGACTGAAAGTTTGACGGGCTGCAGCGTGTCCTGGCTCGTCAGACCGGTGGAGTCGAGATCCGACAGGCCCTGCATGTCGAGATACTTCTCCATTCCGGCCACGCCATGATTGTCGATATCGACATAGCCGAGAATGTGCGCGGCGGTGCGTCCGCCGGGGTAGAAGCGTTTGACCTCAGGCCGGAAGCCGATTGCCGGAATGCCGAGAGCCAGAATTTGGCTTTGCTGCTTCGGTGTCAGCTGGCGGCGTAGCCAGGCGAAATGCGAGCGGTGATCGGCAAGCTTTTTAAAGAGGGATTTGCGGTCGATATCGGGAAAGACCGTCGCAATCTTCTCGACCGCTTCGTCGGGGTCGACGACGCGGTTCGGCTCTGCGAACATCGAGACGGTGCGGATGTCCGTTGCCATCAACTCGCCGTTTCTGTCGACGATATCGGGCCGGGCGGCGGTCACGCGTTCGGGCGGGATCGATGACGTGTCGTCTCTCGGCGCCATGCCGAACAAGGTCAGTCTGGCGAAGATCACGGCGTAGACCATGATCAGGCCGCCGCTGAGGATGACGATGCGCGTTTTTGCAAGCTTGCTTTGGCCCGTCGCCTGCATCGGCGGACGCCCGCGCGATCCCGGACCGAAGGTGAGCCTGACGAGGCGGCCGCTATTTGCGCTTAAAGCATGAATGATCGACATTATCGACTAATTCGCATGAGCTGGAAAAGCGGACGTGCCTTTCGATCAAAGATTCATACGGCCAAGATGGTTAACAGGACCCTAATATTAAGGGAGCCTTTCCATTCATTCTGCAGGCATTGGCCAGCTCCCGCCTGATTTCATCAAACGATGTTCAAGCGTACGGCATCAGTTCACATAGGCGCTCCGCCAGTCGCTCACTGCGCCGATGACTGATCCTTGTTCGTCAAAGAGATGGACGAAGGTTTCGCGGATAGCGGCGGGAACCCAGTCGCCAGCTCGCGCCCGACTAATGCCCCTTTGCGCAATCGTGAATGGCTGTCCATTCGCAGTCTCGGCGTGAATGATCGTTTCCGATCCCAAAACCTCGGTACTGTTGACGGCGACCTTAAGGGCGCTCTCGCCGACTTCCGCATGTTCGGGACGGATGCCGAGTGTCACAGGCGCTCCATCAGCCAGCTCGATCCTCCGTTCGCGAGCCAGCGAAACGTGCATGCCGCCGTCGAGGTCTATACCGATCTGGTCGCCGCGGCGCGCCACCTTTCCCGGTAACAGGTTCATCGGTGGCGCGCCGAGAAAGCGTGCGACGAAGAGATTCTTCGGGCGCGCATAGAGTTCCATCGGCGGCCCGACCTGCTCGACCCGCCCCGCGTTCAGGACGACGATCTGGTCGGCCATGGTCATCGCCTCCACCTGATCGTGGGTGACGTAAATCATGGTCGAGCCGAGCCGCCGGTGCAGGGCCGTGAGTTCGCCACGCATCTTGACGCGCAATTCGGCGTCGAGATTGCTGAGCGGTTCGTCGAAGAGGAAAGCTTTCGGCTCCTTGACGATCGCCCGGCCGATGGCGACGCGCTGGCTTTGCCCACCTGAAAGCTGGCTGGGACGTCGGGAAAGCAGATGTTCGATCTGCAGTATTTCTGCCGCCTTGGCGACGCGGGCGCCGATTTCCGCTTTCGCCAATCTTTGGTTCTCCAGGCCGAAGCGCAGGTTCTGCTCGACGCTCATATGCGGATAAAGGGCGTATGATTGGAACACCATCGCCATGCCACGGGCAGACGGAAGCAGATGATCGCAACGGTTGCCATCGATGCGGATTTCGCCCGAGGTCACTTCTTCCAAGCCTGCCATCATCCGCAACAAGGTCGATTTTCCGCAGCCTGAAGGACCGACGAAAACGGTAAAGGAACCATCGGCTACCGCCAGATCGATGCCATGGATGACCTCAAGGCTCTGGAAGGCCTTGCGGACCGATTTCAGTTCGATGCCTGCCATTATCCCATTGCTCCGATTTCGATCGACTGGCCTGCTGCAATGTGGCGGCGGTCGCCGAGTTGCCGGACGTGGTCACCGACTGCGATTTCACCGATGTCGATGCCGCCGCCGAGAACGGTCAGACTGACCGCCCCGCTCCGTCGCGTCAACGTGCCGAATCCCGTTCCGGCCGACCAGAACAGGCGATAGTCGCCGTCAACCTTTGGTTTGAAGGTCACCCGGCCTGAAACCATGTCGGCCTGCAGGCCGGAAAATGCATTGACAAGCTGCCAGGCAGACATCGAACGCGCATAATAGGAGCCGCACTCTATGTCGTTCCATGGATTGCGTTTGCTCCCATCGTGGCGATCGCGCGCGCCGCGCACGATGTCCAGTCCTTCTTTGATCAACCCATGCATGATCATGTGCGAGGCGGACATATATTCAATGCCTGTCCAGACCTCCTCAGCGTAAGGGGCCGCTACCATCGGCTGGCGGATGCCCTCGGGATAGGTGGCGATCAGCAAGCCGGCCTCGTCCTCGAAGGCGTAGTTGCGGCAGGGGTTGAAATGATCCCTGAGCGTCGGGCGGAAATTATTGGCGTGGACGGACGAGAGTGCCGTCTGCACCTTGCCCGCATCGAGGAAGCCGCCGATCCCGGCCACTTCTGCATGCCATTGCCCAAGGATCTGGTCGGAGATGCAGCCTTCGCCCATCTGATATTTGAGTTCGGAAAACTCTTCCGACCAATAAGTCTCCATGAAACCATCCGCGAGCACGCCGGCCGCACGGCCAACATCGAAGGGGATCAGGACGCCCTTGTCGGACAGATCGATCTTCTGGATGAACCAGCGGCCATTGAAGAGCGCGTCGTCGATATAGGCGGCGCCGGCCTTGCCCATGCGTCCCGTCTTTTCCGAAAGGTCGGTATCGCCCAGAGCGGCCGCCATTTCGGACATGGCGAGAAGGGCGGCAACATATATCGTGCCGAGCCAGGAATTCGGCCCGAACAGTTCCATGTCCAGTGTCTGGTGCTGCCTGCCCGACAGGATGCCCGTCGCATCGGGATCCCACCGGTCCGGATTGGCCGGCGACCAGGCATACTCGATGGCGCGTTTGACGTTCGGCCAGTAGCGACGCAGCCAGTCCGTGTCACCGGAAAGCTTCCAGTCGCGATAGGTCTTGACGATCGCGCCGAAATGGCCGTCGGCGCAGGGGCCGATAATATCGAAGCCGGAACCGAGCGGCAGTTTCTGGCGGAAGGTGAGGCCGCCCGTCGGCAGCTGGTTGTAGGTAAATTCCGTTTCCCGAAGCGTGCGCTCGATTGCGGGGAAAAGATGGGCGAGCGCCTGCTGGTAGTTCCAGACATGCGTGCAGGATCCCTCGCAGGAGCCGTCATTGGTGTGCTGCCCTTCCCAGGCCCAAAGCTCGCCGTTTTCGATACGAATGCAGGTCGCGGTGCGCAGGAGCGCAAGCGTTGCGCTGGCAGCGTCCTTTACTTCTGCCGGCAATGTCGTGTCGAAAAGGCCATCTCGGAAAGAGGCGGTTGCCGCGGCCAATGCGTCCCAGCGCTTGAGCGCATCGCTGGCGCTGGCGTTGGAGTCCGGCCATTGTGTCGCGTAGTAGTTTTTCCAGCTCGGTGTCTGCCGTTCGGGAATGATGCCGTCCGGCTTGTCGCGAAAGGCCCAGTAGACATCGCCCTCCGGAAAGCTCCAGGAGATCACAAATCGTACCGTCTTGCGGCCACCTGGCGGGACGGTTACGCGCGCGCCGAGCGTGCCGTGTTCCGGCTGCTGGCTCATGTGTTTGGATGTTCTCGGCTCGTCGTAGTGCCGTTTCGGCAGGCCGCCGGGCCGGGCGAACTCTTTCCAGTAGACCGCAAGATCGTCAAACCACTGGCCGCGATAGTGATGATCGGTGTGATCGACATCTTCGGCGTCCGTCGCGATCGTCAGGTCGCCGCGCTGCGTTGGCGGGAGGTCCTTGTCGGAAGACGTCAGATGCAGGCTGCTGATACCGTCCTGCTGCCGGAAATTGTGCGTGCCGCTATTGGCGCCGTAATTGCCGAGTGTGCCGGCAAGTGTGTAGGTGAGCGTGTCGGCGGTGTCGTTGACGATCTCGAATTCGAACATCGCCACGGGCATCGAGGAATCGCGGTCATTATGCGGAATGAACGGGCTGAGAGCCGTCATCCGCACGCCTCCTGGGAAGTGTTCGTCGCTGAAGACGAGATCGGCAGTCGGGAAGCGACCGTAGAAATCGACCTTGCTGAAATGCGGGACGCCGACCAGGGTTTGCCGATTGGCACCGTGGCCGAAGCCGTCGAACATTTTGCGGATACCAGGTGCACCGGAAGGGTTGAGATCATAGGGACCGTTCAGCACCCGCGCATCGACGAGGGCGCCGCCCTTCTCGGCCTTGATCGCAAAATGCGAATAGCCGTTATAGCCTTGCAGAGCCGGCCGGTTGCGAATCGACCAGTCGATCAGCCGGCCGCTGCCGGAAATGGAAAAGCCACCGGAACCGATGCCGCCGAGCGGGAAGGCGATGTAGCGCGTGCGCTCGCCCTGATAGGCAAAACGCGGTTCGATGGAAGCAAGATCGTCCCACATCATAAGCAAATCCCTCGATGTTAATTCTTGATGCCGCTCATCGTGATGCCTTCGATCACGAATTTCTGGGCGATGAGGAAGAGAAGCACGACGGGCAGGACCGACATGCTCATGGCCGCCATGACGACCGAAAGGTTGCCCGAGCCCATGTAGCCGCGCAGGACATCCATCGCGACCGGAAGGGTGAGGGACTCGTTGGAACTCAGCAGCACCTTGGCCTGGAAATAATAGTTCCACGTCTGGGTGAAGGTGATGATGCCAAGGGCTGACAAAGCCGGCCGCAGCTGCGGCAGTGAAATACGCCAGAAGATCTTGAGATAGCCGGCGCCATCCATCAGGGCCGCTTCCTCCAGCGCCTTGGGCTGGCTCAGCATGAACTGGCGAACGAGGAAGACGCCGAAGCTGGATGTCAGATACATCAGCGCCAGGCCGATCGGACGGTCGAGCAGACCAAGCTGCGCATAGCCTATATAGATCGGCAGGATGGTGACCTGTGCTGGGAACATGAGCCCGCAGAGCAGGATGAAAAACAGCGTATCGCGCCCGCGGAACCGCAGCCGGGCAAAGGCAAACGCCGCAAGCGTGCAGGTGACGAGCTGGCCGACGGTGACGATGACGGCGATCATGACCGAATTGAAATAGATCTCCAGGAACGGCACGCGCGATGCAAGCACAGCCCGGTAGTTGGCGAGGTCGAAGCTGGGCGGCAGGAAGCTTGGCGGCAGCTTGTAGGCTTCGCCGACCGGGCGAAACGACATCGAGAACAACCACAGGAACGGCAGCAGCATGCCGAGCGCAAGGGCCAGCATGACGGCGATGATTGCCCAATCGATCCAGCGCTTTGCAGCGCGCGTTTCCATCGCGCCCATCATTGCTGCACCCATCGGCGCGAGACGATCTGCTGGATGGCCGTGATGATCAGGATGATGACGGTCATGACCACGGAGATCGATGCGGCATAGCCGATCTGGAAGCTGCCGAAGCCCTCCTCGACGATCAGGATGGACAGCGAGCGGGTGGAGTCTCCGGGCCCGCCCTGGGTCAGGATCACGATGGATTCGAAGACCTGCAGCGCGCCGATCGAGGCATAGACGATGCAGAAGAACACGACGGGCGATATGTAGGGTAGGGTGATGCGGAAGAATTGCCGCCATGCCGGCGTGCCGTCCATGACGGCTGCTTCGAGGATGTTTTTCGGTACACCCTGAAGGGCAGCGATGAAGATAATCATGAAGAAGCCGGTGTTCTTCCAGACATCCATGATGATGATCGACGTCATCGCATGATTGGCGTCCGTCAGCCAGCGCACGCCGGGCAGGCCGATCAGGCGCAAATAGTAATTTATCACCCCGAGATCATCGCCATAGAAATAGCTCCAGACGATCGACACGAAAGCAGCAGCGATGATGATGGGCAAGAAGAAGGCAAGCCGGAAAAAGTAGCGCAGCCAGCCCGGCATCGCCCGGTTGAGCGCCAATGCCAGGATAAGGCCGACCGAGACGTTGAAGGTCACGGCGAAGAAGGCGAAGCGCAGCGTGTTCCACAGGATTTGAAGTGACCGCTGGTCGGTAAAGAAGCGCGTGAAATTGTCGAGGCCGACCCATTGCGAACCGAGCATCGGATCATAGTAGGAGAAGGCGAGAATGACGGTCACGATGACAGGCGCGATGACGAAGGTCAGATAAAGCACCGTCGTCGGCAGAACGAAGAGATAGGCTGCGCGCGCCTGGGCACGGCTTAGGTCGGAAGGGCGGCGTCTTTCTGCGATCACACTCATAAGGACGTTGCTCGAAAGAGTTGAGGAGATTGATTGGCACGCTTCGGAAATCCCGCGGGCGCCGATCCACGGCGCCGCACAGTCATTGAGTGGAAGCGGCGATGCTCGACGGCTGAAAGCCTTCAGCCGCCCATCCGTTTCTTCAACCGCTCGAACGAGGCGTTGAGCTCGGCATCAGCTTGCTTGACGCCATCGGCAATCGAGGTCTCACCTGCCATCATCGCCGTGTAGTAGCGGATGAAGATTTTCTCGACCTCCTGGAAGTTGGCCGGCGACGGCACTGCCTTGGTGTCAGGCAGCGTTTTGTAATAAAGGGCAGCGCTTGGCGGGAAACTCAGGAAGGCTTGCGTTTCCGCTGCCGACTTGCGCCCCGGCACGCCGCCGCCCTTTTCTCCCTCTTCCTTCTGCGTCGCTTCGCTGGTGAGTTCGAGGATCAGAGCCTTGGCAAGATCGACCTGCTTCGTGGTCTTTGCAATCGCGTAGCCGCCGAACCCGATCACCGTCGTATCGCTGACTTTCCGCGGCGGAATGGCCACGTCCATGTTCAGCTTGTTCGTCTTGGCGCTCTGGATGATCCAATGGCCGCGGCTGATCATGGCGACTTGGCCGGCCATGAACTGATTGTCCATCGTATCCTTGCCGGGGATCGGCGAAACGCCGTCGACATGGATCAGATCGTACAGGAACTGAAGGCTTTCCGAGACTTTCGGATCGAGCATGTTGGAAGCCGTCCAGTCGTCATTGATGACGCCGGTTGCGTTGGAGAAGAACCAGGGCTGGATGAAGAAATTCTGGTTAGGCACCTCGTAGCCGAACTGCTTGACGTTGCCCGATGCATCCTTGACCGTGAGCTTTTTCGCAACGTCGCGAAATTCGTCCCAGGTCCACTTGCCATCTTTCGGATAGGCAATACCGGCCTTGTCGAACAGATCACGATTGTAATTGATCATGATGTTGTTCCAGCCGATCGGAATGTAGTTGATATTACCCTTGTAGGTCGACTGCTTGAACAGGCTCGGGGCAAAGTCGGAAAAATCCGGATTGGCGGCCACGAAATCATTGAGCGGCAGGAAGAGGCCGCGCGAAGAGAAGCTCTGGAAGGTCTCGATGGCGGTGCCGTAAACATCCGCCTGCTGCCCGGAATTGAACTGGCCAAAGACCTTGGTGACATAGTCTCCCCAACCGGTCGAGATCGGGTCGACAGACAGCTCGACCTTGACGTTCGGGTACTTCTTGTTGAAACGCGCAATGGCGTTGGTCATCGCCGCGAGTTCCGCGTCGCCGCCGAATCCCTGCATCTTGAGCGTTGCTGTAACATCCGATTGAGCAAAGGCGCGTCCGATGCCTGCGCCGAGAGCCAGAGCCGCAGACGAAATCAGCAGCGACCGCCGCGAAAGTTCATGCATGTGATCCTCCCTTGCGCTTCCTCCAGCGCGTTCCCTTTGTCCGATCATAGCAGTCGAAACGTTTCGTTTCTGATTTCAAAAATGCCGCGAACCTTGATCCTCCCAGGTTCTGCAGCACCGTATTTGCCAAGTCGAAACGTTTCGTATAACAGCATCTCAGAGCCTCGTTGGCAAGAGGGTCTGATAAAATGCGAGCGGAGGAAGCATGGCCACCATCAAGGATGTGGCGAAACGGGCAGGGGTGGCGATCTCGACGGCTTCGGCTGCGATCAATCGATCGGCGCCCGTCAGCGACGAGGTCATCGCCAAGGTCGAGGCCGCCGTTCGTGACATCGGCTACGTGCCGCATGGCGGCGCCCGCAGCCTGCGGATGGGGCATTCAAGGCTCATCGGGTTGATCTTGCCCGATATTACCAACCCGCATTTTGCCAGGGTCGCCAAGGTGGTCGAATCCGCCTGTTTGAATGCCGGCTACATGGTTGCGGTTTATTCGACCGGTGAGGATCACGCCCGCGAGCAGCAGATATTGACGATGATGCGGATGCAGCGGGTCGACGGGTTGATCATCATCCCGACACGATCCGACGCGAAACATGGCGCCCGAATTGTCGACCAGATCCATGTTCCGACGATCTTGCTCGACAGTTTCGTCGAGGGATTGCCCTATGATGTGGTCAAGCTCGACAATATTGCCGCAGGCCGCATCGCCACCGAACATCTGATCGAGCTCGGTCATCGGCGGATTGCCGTCACGATCGGTCGTGACAATATCGTCACCGGCGAGCATCGCCTGGAAGGTTATAGGCAAGCATTGGCAGCACATGGCTTACCGATCGAGCAGGATCTGTTGCTGCCTGGCCGCTTCGATCAGTCCGTCGCCCATGACGGCGTGTTCGCGCGAATGCAGCATCCCGATCCGCCGACTGCCATCTTCGCGCTGTCGAACATGATGATGCTCGGCACGTTGAACGCGCTGCACGAACTCGGTCTTTCCGTTCCTGAAGACGTGTCCGTCATCAGCATCGACGATTTCGACTTTGCCAACATCATGAACCCGCCACCGACCGTGGTCGCAGCGCCTGTCCTCGAAATGGCGCAAACAGCCATTTCAGCACTTCTGGACGAGCTTGCTAGCAAACGCCTGCCGAGCGGATCGCAGACCGTCTTTGAGCCGAGATTGGTCGTCCGCAAGTCCTGCGCGCCGCATCTTGCCGCGGCAGCAGCTAAATGATCAGCGGCCAGGAAAGGCTTGGTTCAGCAGGACCGCCTGCGTGTAGATCCTCGCATCCTTGATTTCGATGATGCGATAGCCGAAGGCCTCGACATCTGCGTGGAGTTCGTCGGACTGCTTGACGATTTGATAGGAGACCGCGGGGGAGACGAATTGGCGGATATTCGCGTCGCGGGTCTCGTCTACCATATGGTAATGGCCCGAAATAATCGTGACATCGCAATCGACGCCGCTCAGAAGTGACCGGACCTTGTCTCGATCCCGCAAGGCAGCCCCACTTCGATCGACAGGCGTATGCACTGCCAGGATCGGATGATGTACGAAGATGACGGCGTTGTGCGCGCCATCGAGTTCGCGCTGAAGCCAGGCGTGCTGGCTGTCTCCCAGCATGTTGTCCGATGTGTCGAGGAAGATGCGTTTCAGATGCCTGTCGGCGTAGGAATAGCAGAGCTTTCCGTTGACGTCACCGTCGCCGGCAAACCAATATCGCTTGATATCATCGTAGGTATCGTGATTGCCGAGAATGACGGACGTGTTGAAATCATAGCCCTTCAGGATCTCGAAAAAGCCCGGCACAGACTGCGCGGTGCCGATATCGCCTCCAAAGACGATATCCGCGATCCCCCTGCGTGAGATGTCGTCGAGAACCAGTCGGAGGCGATCTTCGTGCTGCTCAGCCTCACTATCGTATCGCATCTTGCCGCCGGCCACTTCCGAGTTCATGACCAGCCTCTGACCGAGATGGGTGTCGGTGAGAAAGGCTATTGTTGTCTTTGTCATTCTTGGGTTCCGTCCTGAAGAAGTGCTGGCCCTTCTTAGCTCGCCGGGGAGATGAAATGCTTCGACGCGTGTCGAAACATGCCGGCAGCCTTCATGCTATTCTGACGTCCGAAACGGGGAGTCCCAGCTATGAATTCACAGCCGAATATCGCCTCCGCGGCCGCGCTGATCGCCGATCCTGCACGCGCCGTCATGCTGGTTGCCTTGCTGGATGGTCGGGCACGACCTGCCGGCGAGTTGGCCTATGCTGCCGGCGTGACCGCACAGACGGCCAGTTCACATCTTGGCAAACTGCTGGCCGGAGGTCTGCTGACCGTCGAAACCGAGGGGCGGCATCGTTATTATCGCCTCGCCGGTCCTCATGTGGCATTGGCCCTTGAAAATCTGGCGTCGATAGGACCGATGGTGATCACGCGGAAAAAGGCATTGACCCGTGAGGCGCAGAAACTGCAATTCGCTCGCTGCTGCTATGACCATTTGGCCGGCCGCCTCGGGGTTGCCGTTACCAAGGGAATGCTCGAAAAAGGGCTTCTCGTCGCTGCCGATAATAAGCGATTTGAGGTGACGCCCATCGGGGCCGAGTGGTTTTCAAGCATGGGTCTCGATTTGACGAAAATCAAACCGGCTCGCGCAGGGCTCGCACGGCAGTGTCTTGATTGGACGGAGCGGCAACATCACCTCGCCGGCCCGCTTGGCGTGCACCTCACCAGTCTGCTTTGCAATGAGGGTTGGATACGGAGGCAGAAATCATCGCGCGTTGTTGAAGTGACGCCGATGGGATGGCGGAAATTCGAAGATCATTTCGGCATCCAGGAACAGGTCCTGATGAAGCGCAATCATAAGGAAGCGTGACAGCGCACGGGAGCGCGCGCCATCAATCGCGGCAGGCAAAGAGCGTAGCTCAACGTTTGAGTGCTCGGTCTTCTCTTGTAAAAAGCGCAAGCCATGGTCCCAGATGAAACAGGCTCATCAGCAGATACATCACCACCATTCCGCCTGACATCGAGCCGCCCTGCGCCGAGCAGATCATGTCGGCCGCCGTATCCTGCGCCGTCAGCAGTGCCATAACGGCGAAAACCGGAGCTGCGGCCAGTTGCAACCAGCGTCCTGTGCCGGGAAGTTGCAGCAGGCCGGCGGCGTGTGCGCCGGCCCTTTCACGGATTTCGGACAGTTTGGGCATCAGAGCGCTCCGTAGCGGTCGTGATGGCGCCACCAGACTCCGGTCTCGTTGCGGCCGAGCGGTGCGCGGTCGAGCCATTGATACATGCCCCAAACGCCATCCAATCCACGGGCATAGGACGAATAGGTGTGGTAGATTTCGCCACCCTGCAGGGCGAAGGCGCTCACACCTGGCCGATCGCGCGTGTAGGTCGCGACATCCGTTCCTGTGATCGACGCCATCAGTTCGACCGGTCCCTCGCTGCCGCGCAGCTCCCATTGCTGCATCGTCTTGCCCGCTTGAGCGTCCGGCATTGGCGGCTCACGACGGTAATTGTACTCGATATCGCCGTTGCGCTGCTCGTCCGGGGTGAACCAGACATTGAAGTCGTGATTGAAGTCGCTGTCTGCAGATGATGCCCAATTGAAGGTCCAACCCATGCGGCGTTTGAACTCCTGCAGTTTCGCGAGTGGCGCGCGTGATACTACGGAAAAGGCGACGTCATGGTTTTCGAGATGCACCGCAATCCCGTTAAAGCCATCCGCGATCGACGAGCAGGACGGGCATCCCACCGTATAATCCGGCCCGAACATGAAGTGATAGACGAGCAGCTGGGACCGTCCGTCGAAGAGTGCCGAGAGAGGGACCAAGCCCTTCTCCGTTTCGAGTCGGTAGTCCTTCTCTACCTTCACCCAAGGCAACTGCTGGCGGTCAGCTGCAATTTCATCGCTGCGGCGCGTCAGTTCCTTTTCCTGCTCTAGCAGGGCAAGCCGCGCCGAAAGCCACTCGTTGCGTGTACCGGTTCTATGCATTGTCATGGTTCATCTCCTTGATTGGCTGAATTTGCCATCGCCGACCGGCGTCTTGCCTGCCGATAGGGAATAACTTACGGCTGGAAGCTCAAGGGGTGGGAGTTACAAGTGTGACGGGATTTCGATGGACTCGTTAATCGTCGCGGCCGCGCAGGCGCTTGCTGCCGGCGATGCACTCGGAGCGATGAAGCGTGTGGCGTTGCGCGACGATCCTCCCGCGCTTGCCCTTCGCGGTATTGCCATGGCCCAGCTCGGCGATCTCGATCGAGCCAAGGCGTTGCTGAAGAGTGCAGCCCGTGGCTTCGGTCCGCGCGAAACGGTCGCCCGTGCCCGCTGCATTGTCGCACAGGCGGAAATTGCCCTTGTCTCGCGTGATCTCGGATGGCCGGAAAAGACACTGGAGACGGCACGCACCGTCCTTGATAAGCACGGCGATCGCATCAACGCGGCGCATGCCCGCAATTTGCAGATCCGCCGTCTGCTTCTCGTTGGTCATCTCGATGAGGCCGAGAAATTGCTCGCAAAGCTCGATCCCTCGCCATTGCCTCCTGCCGCAAGGGCAAGCCACGAGCTTGCAGTGGCCGGGATCGCGATCCGTCGTTTGCGGACCGAGCCGGCGCGCACCGCATTGGCAAGAGCCGCACTAGCCGCGAGGCGGGCCGACATTCCTGCGCTCGATGTTGAAGTGGAAGATGCCGCTCGTATTCTTGATGCACCCGTTGCGCGGCTGATTTCGCAAGGCAAGGAGCGCCTGCTTTCCCTTGGTGAGGTCGAGAACCTGCTTGCCTCAGGAACTCTGGTCGTGGATGCTTGCCGCAACGTCGTGCGACGCGGGAGCGATGTCGTGTCGCTGGCGAGCCGGCCGGTGCTGTTTGTGCTGGCGCGGGTCTTGGCCGAGGCGGCCCCGGCGGACGCGTCGCGCGCCGATTTGCTTTCCCGCGCGTTCCGCGCCCGTCACGCCGACGAGTCCCACAGGGCGCGGCTCAGAGTCGAGATCGGAAGGTTGCGCGCTGCTCTGGAAACATTTGCCGATATCGAAGCGACCCCGCAAGGTTTCGCACTCTCGCTGCGCGGGAAAGGCGATATTGCAGTGCTGGCGCCGCCTTTGGAGACCGAGCACGCTTTTCTGCTGGCCTTGCTGGCAGATGGTGAGGCCTGGTCGAGTTCGGCACTGGCGATCGCGCTTTCGACAAGCCCGCGGACGGTCCAGCGTGCGCTTGACGCTCTTGCAGCGACCGGCAAGGTCCAGAGTGTCGGTAACGGCCGTGCCCGCCGCTGGATGATGCCGCCGGTCGTCGGCTTCCCGACAACATTGTTACTCCCGGGGCCGCTGCCGAGCGACTAGGATCATAGCCATCGAATTCCACAACAAAGCTGACTGGAGTGCAGGGCAATGAAAAAATCTCAAGCCGAGATCATTCGCGAATATGGTCCGTTCGAAGACGCGCCTCGCATCAATGGCGTCACTTTCGACGGGCGGCATGTCTGGTTCGCCGCCGGCGAGAAGCTGCACGCGCTCGATCCGGAGAGCGGCGCGCGGGTGCGCTCGATCGACGTGGAATCGCATGCGGGCACGGCTTTCGACGGGCACTATCTTTACCAGATCGCCGAGGACAGAATTCACAAGATCGACCCGGAAAGCGGCAAGGTGCTGTCGACCATCCCGGCGCCTGGCAATGGCGGCGATTCTGGCCTTGCCTGGTGCGAAGGAAGCCTATGGGTCGGCCAGCATCGCGGCCGTAGGATCCACGAGATCGACCCGGAGACGGGTGCTATCCGCCGCACCATCGAATCGAACCGCATCGTGACCGGTGTCACATGGGTCGACGGCGAGCTGTGGCACGGGACCTGGGAGGGTGACGAAAGCGACATTCGCCGTATCGATCCGGTGACGGGCGAGGTGCTGGAGCGTCTGGAAATGCCCGATGGCGTTGGCGTTTCGGGCCTCGAATCCGATGGGAAGGATCGGTTCTATGCGGGTAGTGGCGGCGGCGGCAAGTTGCGGGCGGTCCGCCGACCGCGTTGAAGACTGCCCAGCGATTCGCTTAGGGTGTCAGCCATATCGGGTGTAGCTCTTGCTGCCCCCGATACGTGCGTTTCCAGGCCGGCGCCGGAATTTGCGCTGAAGATGACGGCCGCCACCTATGGTGTAGCGCGAAGCTGCGCGTCGTCGTCAGAGCGCCGTTGATTTACCGGGCATGCCCCTCTATTTCTCACGCTGAAAGAAGAGGTCAGCCAGCCATGGATAATGAAACAAGCCTGCGGAACGAGCGCAAACGCGGCTCCGGCGTCAAGGTGGTCTACGATATCTTGCGCGACGAGATTCTGCACCTGGAGCTGCCGCCAGGCAGTCCCATTGACGAAGTGCAGCTCTCCGAGCGCTTCGGCATGTCGCGTACCCCGATCCGCGAAGCGCTGGTGAGGCTTGCCGGCGAAGGGTTGATCGATACGCTGCCCAATCGCTCGACCATGGTGTCGCAGATCGACTTCCTCAACATGCACAGCTATTTCGATGCGTTGGTGCTGATGTATCGCGTCACGACGCAGCTTGCGGCTAGATATCACCGGCCGGAGGATCTTGAGATTGTCCGTGCGCGGCAGGCAGAGTTTGCCGCTGCCGTCGAGGCGCAGGATGCGCTCGCCATGATCTCGACCAATGCCGAATTGCATCTTGCGATCGCCGAAGCTGGCCGCAACCCTTATTTCACAGCTCTCTTCAGTCGACTGCTCAATGAGGGCCGGCGAATTCTCCGTCTCTACTACCAATCCTACAATGACCGGCTGCCCCGTCGCTTCGTCGAGGAGCACGATGAAATGATTGCCGCCATTGCCGCGCGCGATACGGATCTTGCCGAGAGCCTCGCGCGCCTGCATGCGGAACAGATCGTGGCGCAGGTGCAGAAGCTTTTGGTGCGGGGGGATCGCCTGGATGTGAAGCTCTGAAATTTCGGAGTTTCGAATCTGACTGTCTTGCATATTCCTTGTCGACAAATTGAATACAAAGCTGTATTGCAGTTGTTGAGCGGGTGACGAGCGGCCGGTGAGTTCGGCTGGGCATCGTTGCCGATGCGATGCAGTTCCAGCCCAAAAGGCCAAGCCCAAGAGGACAGACAGATGACATCAAGCATTTTCTCCGGCGTGATCCCGGCCCTGATGACCCCGTGCAAGTCGGACCGCAGCCCGGATTTCGAGGCGCTCGTCAGGAAGGGCAAGGAGCTGATCGCTCAGGGCATGTCGGCCGTGGTCTATTGCGGCTCGATGGGCGACTGGCCGCTTCTGACCGATGCCGAGCGCATGGAAGGCGTCGAGCGGCTGGTCAAGGCCGGCGTGCCGGTCATCGTCGGCACCGGCGCGGTCAACACCGCCTCGGCGGTTGCCCATGCGGCCCATGCCCAGAAGGTCGGCGCCAAGGGCCTGATGGTCATCCCCCGCGTTCTGTCGCGCGGTTCGGTGATTGCGGCCCAGAAGGCGCATTTCAAGGCGATCCTGTCGGCAGCACCTGATCTTCCGGCCGTCATCTACAACAGCCCCTATTACGGCTTTGCCACGCGCGCCGACCTGTTCTTCGCGCTGAGGGCCGAGCATGGCAATCTCGTCGGCTTCAAGGAGTTCGGCGGTCCGGACGACATGCGTTATGCGGCCGAGAACATCACCAGCCGCGATGACGAGGTCTCGCTGATGATCGGCGTCGACACGGCGGTGTTCCACGGCTTCGTCAACTGCGGTGCGACGGGTGCGATCACCGGCATCGGCAATGTGCTGCCGAAGGAAGTGATCCATCTGTGCAAGCTCTCCCAGGCCGCCGCCAAGGGCGATGCCGATGCGCGTCAGCGGGCTCTCGAGCTCGAGCAGGCATTGGCCGTTCTATCGTCCTTCGACGAGGGGCCGGATCTGGTTCTCTACTTCAAGCACATGATGGTGCTGAAGGGTGACGAGGAATATGCCTTGAATTTCAACGAGAGCGATGTTCTGTCGGAGAGCCAGCGCGGCTATGTCGAGGCGCAGTTCACGCTGTTCAACCGCTGGTACGGCGAGTGGAGCAAGCTGCCCGGCGCCGTCCAGACACACAAAGCATGAAGGCGGGCGGAGAAGGCTGCCGACCTTTGTCCGGATATGGCAAGCTACCAACCCTGTGCATGAAATCAAAAGGCCCCAAACGGGGCCTTTTGTCGTTCTATATGGTTCAGCTTTACTCTGCCTACAGTCGCTCAAGCGACAGCGTCAAGGCCGTGTTCCAACAGGTGATCGAGCTGGCGGATTTCCTCAGCGGTCAGCGGGATACCGTCTTTTTCCGCGCGAGCGCGGGCAGCGAAGCGGCGCTGCGAGGGAAGGCGGGCGCCCTGGCCGGCAATCGCCTCGAAGAGAGTTTCGGCCCGCACCAGCGGATTGCCGGGCCGACCGGCTGAGAAGGCTTCCGGAGAAAAGGCAACGATGAGTTCGCCGTGCCGCGGTGCAAAAGCCGTGGAGCCGAGATAATCGAGCGCTTCCCGGCTGGTGAAGTCACCGATCATGACGCCGGCCAGAAGCTCGATCATCGTGCCGATGGCAGATCCTTTATGGCCGCCGAAAGGCAGCATTGCGCCGGCAAGGGCCGCTTCCGGATCGGTCGTCGGCTGGCCGTTGGCGTCTATGGCCCAGCCCTCGGGCAAAGGCTTGCCGGCGCGGCGGTGCAGCTCGATCTCGCCACGCGCAGCAACCGAGGTCGCGAAATCGAAGACATATGGCGAGTTGTCGAGGCGCGGCCAGCCGAAGGCAAAGGGGTTCGTGCCGAGCAGCGGCGCAGTGCCGCCGGCGGGCGCGACCGTGGAGTAGCTCGGGCACATGGCGAAGGCAGCTAGGCCACGATCCGTCAGGGCTTCCACTTCCGGCCAGAGGGCGGCAAAATGCGTGCAGTCATTGATGGCGAGCGCGGCGATGCCGAAATTGCGGGCACGCTCGGCGAGCACCGGCACGCCAAGCTCGAAAGCGGCATTGGAAAAGCCGCTCTTGGCGTCGACCTTGACGATGGCGGACGCATCGCTTTGTTCCAGCACCGGTACGGCATCAGGCCGCGCCTTGCCGGCCTTCACCGCACGCAGAACACCTTCGATGCGATAGATGCCGTGCGATTTGCAAGCGTCGCGTTCGCCGGCGACAATGACGCGCGCGATCGCCGCTGCCTGCAGCGCATTGAGGCCCGCCTTCGAAAGGATCGCCAGGACGCGGCTATGAAGTGCGTCTGTTGTCAGGGTGGTGATGTCGCTCATCTGATTCTCCAGAGTTCCTTTGTTCTCACTATAGAGGTTGAAATTATAAATACATAAAGTATACAAAAAATCGACATGAAAACAGCAAAGCCGCACAGCGTTTCTGACGCTTCTGCGAAGGAAAGGGAAGACCAATGGAATTCACCCCTCACGGAAAGCATCTCATCGCCGGCGAATGGCTTGAAGGAACGGGGCACTTTGCCTCCTCGCCAGCGCATGGGCAGGCGCATAATTTCTCCATCGGCACCGTTGAGCTGGTCGCTCGCGCTTGCGAGGCGGCGGAGGATGCCTTCTGGAGCTATGGTTATTCCGCGCGCAACACACGCGCCGCGTTCCTGCGGGCGATCGCGGAGGAAATCGAGGCACGCGCCGCTGCCATCACCATGATCGGCAGCCAGGAAACCGGACTGCCGGAAGCGCGCTTGGAAGGCGAACGCGGCCGCACGGTTGGCCAGCTCCGCCTGTTCGCAGATCATATCGAAAAGGGTGATTATCTCGATCGGCGCTTCGATGCGGCTTTGCCGGATCGCAAGCCTGCACCGCGTCCGGAAATCCGCCTGCTTCAGCGCCCGATCGGCCCCGTGGCGGTTTTCGGCGCCTCGAATTTCCCGCTCGCTTTCTCGACCGCAGGCGGCGATACGGCAGCGGCACTTGCGGCCGGCTGCCCCGTCGTGGTCAAGGGCCATTCCGCTCATCCTGGCACTGGCGAGATCATCGCCGAGGCGATCAATGCGGCCATCCGCAAGACCGGCATGCATCCGGGGGTCTTCTCGCTGATCCAGGGCGGCAGCCGTGACGTCGGCTATGCGCTCGTGCGGCATCCGATGATCAAGGCCGTCGGGTTTACCGGTTCACTGGCCGGCGGCCGTGCGCTGTTCGATCTCTGCGCGACTCGCCCCGAACCCATTCCCTTCTTCGGCGAGCTTGGCTCGGTGAATCCGATGTTTGTGTTGCCGCATGCCATGCAGGCACGCGCCGAAACCATGGGGCAGGGTTGGGCGGGTTCACTCGCGATGGGTGCCGGTCAGTTCTGCACCAATCCCGGTATTGCGGTTGTGCTTGACGGCCCCGATGCCGACCGTTTCGTCAAGGCCGCGGTGGAGGCGCTTGCGAGCGTCGCGCCGCAAACCATGTTGACGGACGGCATCGCCAAGGCCTATCGCGACGGCCAGCAGCGCTTCGTTTCCCGCGAAGGGGTTGAGCCGCTCCTCATCACCGAACAATCCGGACGCAACGCCGCTCCCAATCTGTTCGAGACGACCGGCGCGGCCTTCCTGGCAGATCATCTTCTGGGTGAGGAAGTCTTTGGTCCGCTCGGGCTGGTCGTTCGCGTCGGTTCTCTCAACGAGATGGAAAATCTTGCCCGCCATTTCGCCGGTCAGCTGACCGTGACTTTGCATATGGACGGAGACGATACTGATGCTGCCCGCCGCCTTCTGCCCGTGCTGGAGCGCAAGGCCGGACGCGTGCTGGTCAATGGCTTTCCGACCGGCGTCGAAGTGGTGGATTCGATGGTTCACGGCGGCCCATACCCTGCCTCGACCAATTTCGGCGCAACCAGCGTCGGCACCCTGTCGATCCGCCGCTTCCTGCGTCCGGTCTCCTATCAGAACATGCCGGCCGGCCTGCTCCCCGACGATCTGGCGGGCTGAGCCCTACTTCCCAACGACTTTCTAGCGTGCCCGAACGCCGCCGACCGCAGGTTGGCGGCGTTTGCACATATTGTCTCTCAGCGTGTGTTGGAGGCGGCCGATTGCCGCCAATCTTATGGTAGGATGAAATTCTTTTTGTATACTATTTGTATTTTCGATTTGCTTTACGCCTGCAAAAAGCGTTTATTGGCCGCGGCCGCAAATGGTCGACCAAACTGGGAGAACAGAATCTAATGAAAAAGACAGTCATCGCACTTGGCCTTCTTGCCACCGCCTTCGCCATCACGCCGGCCAAGGCCGATAAGCTTGATGATATCATCTCCTCGGGAACGCTCCGTTGCGCCGTCGTGCTCGACTTCCCGCCCATGGGCTCGCGCGACGCGAACAACAATCCGATTGGCTTCGACGTCGACTACTGCAACGACCTGGCCAAGGCGCTCGGCGTCACCGCCGAGATCGTCGAAACGCCGTTCCCTGAGCGCATTCCAGCCCTGATGTCCGGCCGCGTCGATATCGGCGTCGCCTCCACGTCGGATACGCTGGAGCGTGCCAAGACCGTCGGCATGACCGTTCCTTATTTCGCCTTCGAAATGGCCGTTACCTCCAACGACAAGTCCGGCATCAAGTCCTTCGAGGACATGAAGGGCAAGACCGTCGGCGCGACCGCCGGCACGTTTGAGGCGATTGCGCTTGAAAAGCAGGTCAAGGAATGGGGCACCGGCGAGTTTCGTCCTTATCAGACGCAGGCCGACGTCTTCCTGGCGCTGAGCCAGGGCCAGCTCGACGCGACCGTTTCCACCTCGACCGTCGCTCAGGCGACCGTGAAGTCGGGCAAGTTCCCCGGCATCTCGGTTGTCGGCAAGGCACCGTTCCAGACCGATTACGTCGCGCTCTTCACCAATCGCGAAGAATACGGCCTCATCAACTATCTCAACCTGTTCATCAACCAGCAGGTCCGCACGGGCCGCTATGCCGAGCTCTACGAAAAGTGGGTTGGCGGCGCGCTCCCGTCCCTGACCGTGAACAGCGTCTATCGCTAATCGGATCGATTTCAACAACGGCGTGGCCATGATGGCCACGCCGTTTGACCTTCCGAAAGGTGGACGTTCATGTTCAGCTACACCTTCCACTGGAACCAGGCCTTCAAGGTGTTGCCGCAGCTGCTCGATGGCGCGGTGGTCACCCTGCAGATTGCTGTTATGTCGATGGCGATCGGCCTTGTCTGCGCGCTGGTGCTCACGCTTTTCAGGCTTACCGGCAACCGCGTGCTTTCCGGCATCGCTTCGACCTGGGTGGAAATCGCCCGCAATACGCCGGCGCTCTTTCAGATTTACATGGCCCATTTCGGGCTCGGTAATTTCGGCATCCACCTCAGCCCATTTACGGCGCTGCTTGTTGGTATCGCCTTCAACAATGCCGGTTATCTCGCCGAGAACTTCCGCGGGGCGCTGAAGGCAATTCCCGATACGCAGACGCGCGCCGGCCGTTCCCTCGGCATGACGTCGCTGCAGGCCTTCCGGTTGATCGTTCTGCCGCAGATGCTGCGCATCGCCTTCCTGCCGATCACCAACCAGATGGTCTGGGCGATCCTGATGACGTCGCTCGGCGTGACCGTCGGCATGAACACCGATCTCGCGGGGGTCACGCAGGAACTCAATGCGCGTTCGTTCCGTACCTTCGAATTCTTCGCGCTGGCCGCGGTGATCTACTATCTGATCGCCAAGCTCGTCACGCTCCTAGCCCGGCTCGCCGCCTGGCGCATGTTCCGCTACTGAGAGGGGTGAGAGATGTTCGATACTGCACTCACCTGGAATGACCTCCTTTTCCTCGCCAAGGGCGCCTGGATGACGCTCGTGGTCACGGGCGTATCCGTTGCCGCAGGCACGATCCTCGGCGTCGTCTTCGGAGTGATCCGCGTCCAGGCCGGCCCGATCTGGTCGGCGCCGCTGACCTTCCTGCTCGACGTGTTTCGTTCGGTGCCGCTGCTCATTCAGCTGGTTCTCGGCAATGCGCTGCAGGCGATCCTGAAGCTCGGCTGGGCACCGTTCACCACGTCCTGCGTGGTGCTGTCGCTCTATACAGCTGCCTATTGCACCGAAATCGTGCGCGGCGGTATTGCCGCTGTTCCGCCAAGTACCCGCCGCGCCGCTCGCTCGCTTGGCATGAGCTGGCGGCAGGATATGTGCTACATCGTGGCGCCGCTTGCCACGCGCGTCGCACTGCCTTCCTGGATCGGTCTTTCGCTCGGCGTCATGAAGGATTCAGCGCTGGTCCTGTGGCTGGGACTGATCGAGCTGCTGCGCGCTTCGCAGGTACTGGTAACCCGCCTGCACGAGCCGCTGCTGATCCTGACGATCTGCGGCGTCATCTACTTCATCATCAGCTTCCCGATCGCCCGCCTTGGCGGTTATCTCGAAAAACGGTGGTCCCCCAATGATTGAGATCGAAAATGTCCGCAAGTCCTTCGGCCAGCTCGAAGTGCTGAAGGGGATCAACCTCACCGTCAACAAGGGCGAGGTGGTCACCATTATCGGCGGCTCGGGTTCCGGCAAGTCGACCCTCCTGACCTGCATCAACGGTCTGGAGCCCATCGATTCCGGCCGCATCCGCATCGACGGCACGGAGGTGCATGCGAAGTCGACCGACCTTAACAAGCTGCGCCGCAAGGTTGGCATCGTCTTCCAGCAATGGAACGCCTTCCCGCATCTCACCGTTCTGGAAAACGTCATGCTGGCGCCGCGCAAAGTGCTCGGCATCAGCCGGCAGCAGGCCGAGGAGATGGCGGTCAAGCAGCTCACGCATGTCGGCCTTGCCGAAAAGCTCTCGGTCTATCCGACGCGGATGTCGGGTGGTCAGCAGCAGCGCATGGCGATTGCAAGAGCGCTTGCCATGTCGCCGGAATATATGCTGTTTGACGAAGTGACGTCCGCACTCGACCCCATGCTGGTCGGAGAAGTGCTGGACACGCTGAAGATGCTGGCGGAGGAAGGAATGACCATGATCTGCGTGACGCATGAAATGGCGTTCGCCCGCGACGTCTCGGATCGCGTTGCCTATTTCCATCAGGGCGTCATGGCCGAGATCGGCAAGCCGGAGCAGATCTTCGGTGCGCCGCAGCATCCGGAAACGCAGAAATTCCTCGCGAGCGTGCGTTGATGTCGAGGCCGGATGTTATCGTCATCGGGGCCGGCGTCGTCGGCCTTTCCGCTGCGATCGCGGCACAGTCGCGCGGCTTGAATGTCATGGTCGTCGACCGCGAGGGACCTGCCGCCGGCGCTTCTGCCGGCAATGCCGGTGCCTTCGCCTTCACGGATATCCTGCCGCTTGCCTCGCCCGGCATTCTGAAGAAGGCGCCGAAATGGCTGCTTGATCCGCTCGGGCCGCTTTCTGTGCCGCCTGCCTATGCACTACAGATCGCGCCCTGGATGTTTCGCTTCTGGCGGGCTTGTCAGCCTTCGCGCGTTGCCCACTCGACGGCCGCCCAGACAAGCCTGATGGATCTTGCCAAGGCGGAGCTTGAACCCTTCCTTGCCGCTACGGACACATTCTCCATGCTACGCAAGGAGGGCAATCTCCAGGTCTATGAAAGCGACGCGGAATTCCGCGCTTCGTTGCCCGGCTGGGAGGTTCGCCGCAAACACGGCATCGAATTCCGGCACGTGAAGGCCGGCGAGATGGCTGCGATCCAGCCGGGACTGGCATCGCGCTTCGTGCTCGGCACCTTCACGCCCGGCTGGTATTCCATTGCCGACCCCAAGCTTTACACGCTGGCACTGGCCGAGCATTTCCGCAGCCGGGGCGGTATTATTGAAAGCGCCGAGATTGCGTCGCTTCGCGCGATCTCTAATGGGGTCGATGTGGTCGCAGCGGACGGAAAGTCGCTCCAGGCCGGCAAAGTCGTTCTGGCCGCGGGCGCCTTTTCGCACCGGATCGCCAAATCGCTTGGTGAGCGCATCCCGCTCGAAACCGAACGTGGCTACAACACGACGCTTCCATCCAATGCCTTCGATCTGCGTACGCAGGTAACTTTCGGGGGCCATGGCTTCGTCGTCAGCAGGCTCTCGACGGGCATTCGCGTCGGTGGTGCCGTGGAGTTGGGCGGACTGGCGCTGCCGCCGAACTTCAAACGATCCGAAGCCATGCTGCAGAAGGCCCGCGCCTTCCTGACCGGACTTAATCCGGAGGGAGGAAAGCAATGGATGGGGTTCCGGCCGTCGCTGCCGGACAGCCTGCCCGCGATCGGCCGCGCGCGAGCGACACCGGATGTGATCTATGCCTTTGGTCACGGCCATCTCGGCTTGACCCAGTCTGCCGGCACGGCGCGCATCGTTGCCGACCTCCTGACGGAGCAAGCTCCACCTATCGATCTCACGCCATTTTCGCCACAACGCTTCTGACGGAAACCGCAAGGTCACGCTCCCCTTCTTTTCATCGGCGAGCATGACCCGCTTGCACATGGACTAAATGACATGAACCACACGGCACCTGCTCGCAGCATCATGGGAGGCACGACAGAAGGCCGTGTCATCGCCACACAGGAGGCGCTCAGCTTCTGGGGCGGGGTCGATCCCGCCACCGGCAAGGTGATCGATATTCATCATCCCTTGCATGGCGAATGTCTGACCGGTGCAGTGTTGATGATGCCGTCGAGCCGGGGCTCCTGCACCGGATCCGGCGTGCTGCTCGATCTGGCACTGACGGGCCGCGCGCCGGCTGCTCTGATTTTTTGCGAGGCCGAGGATGTGCTGACGCTCGGCGCGCTTGTCGCTGCCGAAATGTTCGGCAAGCAATTGCCGGTCGTGCGGCTTCAGCCTGAAGTCTTTGCGCGCCTGTCACAGGCAAAGACCATCCGGATCGAAGCCGCCGCCGTTGTGGCGGATGGCGAAGCAATCTCCCTTCTGCCGCCTGCCACTTCGACGCTGTCCTTGACGGAGGCGGACCGGTCCATGCTCGAGGGCGGCGAAGGCGTTGCAGTTGCACAAGCCATGCGGATATTGACTGCCATGGCGGCACAGCAAGGTGCGGCCTATCTGATCGATGTCACGCAGGCCCATATCGACGGATGTATCTATGCAAGCCCGGCCAATCTGACCTTTGCGGAAAAGATGGCCGAGCTTGGCGGGCGCGTACGCGTGCCCACGACCATGAACGCCATTTCTGTCGATCGCGCCAACTGGCGCGCGCAAGGCGTGCCGGAGGATTTCGGCGATCCGGCCGCGCGGCTGGCGGACGCCTATGTGCGCATGGGCTGCCGCCCGACTTTTACCTGTTCGCCCTATCTGCTCGACAGCGCGCCGGGCGCCGGCGAGGCGATCGGCTGGGCTGAATCAAACGCAGTCATTTTCGCCAACAGTGTTCTTGGCGCACGCACGGCCAAGCATCCCGATTTCCTCGATCTTTGCATCGCCTTGACGGGTCGCGCTCCGCTTTCCGGCGTGTACCTGGATGAAAATCGCAAGGCGACCCGTATCCTCGACGTCGAGCTGCCCGAAGGTCGCGACGATGCCTTCTGGCCGCTGATCGGATATCTCGCCGGCAAGGCTTCGCCGGATCGCATTCCGCTGCTGCGCGGCCTTGCTGCGGGAAGCCCGTCCCGCGACGATCTGAAGGCGCTTTGCGCCGCTTTCGGCACGACGTCTGCAGCGCCTATGCTGCATGTCGAGGGTGCAACGCCGGAGGCGGCCGACGCCGAGCATCCCAATGCGGATCGCCGCATCATTACGCGCGCGGACATGGCTGCCGCCTGGAAGATGCTGAACGAAGGACCGGAAGAGGTCGAGCTCGTCGCCATCGGCAGTCCACACGCCTCGCTTGACGAGTGCCGTGCACTTGCAGACGCATTTTCGGGTCGGCATCGTCTGCCGGGAGTGATGGTCATCGTCACGGCCGGGCGCGACGTCATTGCCGCTGCCGAGACCGATGGGACGCTCGGAAGGTTGCGCGACAGCGGCGTGCAGGTTCTGCCGGATCTCTGCTGGTGCTCCATCTCCGAGCCGGTCTTTCCGCCCGGAACACGCGCGGTCATGACCAATTCGGGCAAGTATGCACATTACGGACCAGGCCTCAGTGGGCGCGTCGTACGCTTCGGCAGCCTTGCCAACTGTGTGGAGGCAGCGGTGACTGGACGTGTTCCGGCCGGCTTGCCGAACTGGATCTGACAAAAAAGCAGGTGAAGCCGGTCCGACGCGGATGAACTCTGCGTCGGACGGCAATTGAGCGTTTCAGCGCTCTGCGATCGGCCGCGTATGCCAGAGCAGATAGGACCGGGTCTCCCCGTCGACCCTGTCCAAAAGCGCCGTGCGGACTTGCGCGTGGTAATCGTTAAGAAACGCGATTTCCGCCGCCGTCAGACTGTCGAGCTTGGCCATGCGGAGATCGATAGGTGCCAGCGTCAGACTATCGAAGCGGCAGAAGCCCGGTCTGTCGGCGACGACCTCTACCTGGTTCTCGATCCGGATTCCAAAGACGTCCGCTTTGTAATAGCCGGGCTCGACGGTCATGATCGTGCCGGGTTCCAGATTGTGAAGATTGGGCTTTTTCGCAAAACGATGCGGATATTCATGGATGAGCAGATTATGGCCGACGCCATGTCCCGTTCCGTGGTCGTAGTCGAGCCCCATGTCCCATAGCGGGCGACGCGCCAGCGCATCGAGCTGATGTCCCTGAGTGCCAAGCGGGAAGCGCGCGGTCAGCAGCGAGATGAAACCCTTCAGGACCGCGGTATAGGTTTCGCGCATTTCATCGTTGGCCTCGCCGAATAGAACGGTGCGTGTCACATCCGTCGTTCCGTTGGCATACTGGCCGCCGGAATCGATCAGGTAGAAGCTGTTCTCTTCAATGGCGGCGTTCGTGTCGGGTTGGGCGTGATAATGGCACATGGCCGCATTGCCGCCGGCGGCCGAAATCGTGCGGAAGCTCGGTTCGAAATAGCCGGCGTGTCTGGCGCGAAAGGCAATCAGCTGCTCCTCTGCGTCCAGTTCCGTCAAAGGCAGATCCGCCGCTTGCCGGCGAGGCCATTCGCTGTCGAGCCAGGCCAGGAAATTGGTAAGTGCAATCCCGTCCTCGACATGGCAGGCGCGAAAGCCTTCCAACTCCGTGACATTCTTGGTGGCCTTGGCGCTTGCGAGAAGGCTCGTTTGCTCAATCGTCTGGCCGCCAGCCGTCTTAATACGGGCACGGACCGCCTGCGGCGCAAAGTCGGGGTCGATTAGCGTCGTCTTGCCCGCCGCCGTCTTTCCGACAGCCCCGAGAAAATCAGAGGGATCGGCGATCGTGACATCGGACAATTCGAAGGCAGCGCGATCGTTGCCGAGCTTGCGATGATCCACGAACCATTGCGCTTGATTGTCGGCATCGAGCAACAGAAAGGAATGCGGCACCGGGTCCATGGCGACATCCGAACCGCGCACATTCAGGAGCCATGCGATATTGTCGGGCGAGGTTTCTATAAGCTGGTCCGCACCCAACGCCTTCAGCTTGCTTGCGATCCGGTTGCGCTTGCTGGCGGATGTCTCGCCGGAAACAGCAGGCGGCATCGCCCGGATGAGGCCGACCGGACGAGGCGGCCGGTCAATCCATATGTCGTCGAAGGGATCGGCGTCGAGCGCGATCAGTTCGACGCCCGCCGCTTTGCATCCCGCCAGCAGCCTTTCATAGAGGGCGCCGCTGATCAGCAGGGTGTGAATGCCGATCCGCCAGCCGGGCTTTCCATGGCGCTTCAGCCAGAGATCGAGCGGGTCGTCATGGAGGTGGTGTACGGCAAAGGCGGATAGATCCACCTCATTGCGCACCTGCACCTGATAGCGTCCGTCGACAAAGATCAGCGCCTGCTCCGGCTGCACGAGCGCCAGACCGGCGGAGCCGGTAAAGCCGCTGATATATTCCAGGCAATTGTCATGCTCTGCCGTGACTTCGCTCTGGTGGGCGTCCGTTCGCGGGACAATCAGGCCGTCCAGCTTCGCCCGCGCAAGCCAGGAGCGCACATTGGCAAGCTTGCTGGTATTATCAGTTCTGCTCATCGTCATCCCCACAATCATTCTGCCGCAAGCGGCCCGCCTTTTTCGGCGACAAGGGCGGCCAGCCGTTCGAACACCGATGCCGACTGGCGAATGCCGTCATGCTCGAATTCATTGGTGATCCAGAAATCCAGATTGCCGACTGCGCGAGCGGTTTGCAGCGAAAGGCCGGCATCGACATACATGTCGTCATGATAGATCGCCGCAGCGATCGGGATTTCGTTGGCGGCGAGACGATCGTGATCGTAGAGCACGCTGTGATGCGGGCGGTGAGCCAGCGCTTCGGCAGCCGCCCTGAACGGCTTGAGGGAGGAGATCTCCGCGAACATCCACGGATAGATCATCTCGCCAGTAAACAGCAAAGGCCGGGCGGCAGGATCGAATTCGGGGAAGTCTGCCCGCAAGCGTTCGGCAGACCAGGCCGTCGCGCCGTCACCCTCGCCATAGATTGCCTCATGGATAGCAGCAAAAAGCGGGCCGCTATGATAGGAGGTCAGGTTCATCACCGAGGCCAGGAAATGGTCTGAAAGTCTGTCTTGCCCGCTGTTCGCAAAGGCCTCGTCCACCAACCAGTGAATGTTCTCGAAGCCATGCGCCATGCCAAAATCGAGGCCGACGGTCTGAAGGCGGCGCACCGTCAACCGGTCGCCATCAGGCAGGCGGATATCATTGCCATCGATGCAATCGGCGATCTTGCCGACGAGCGCGACGTCGCCCGGATAGCGCCTGTAGTAAGCGGCATTCTTGGCCCGCACGCGGGGATAGGTGTGGCGATAGACCTCGTCGGCGTCAGGCGTGAGGCTGGGAATGCCGCCGGCGATATAGCAGGCGGACAGGCCCTCGGGTGCCTGGCTGAGATAGGTGAGGGTAATAAACCCGCCATAGCTCTGGCCAAGCGTTCGCCAGCGGCGGCCGTCAAGCACCGTTTTGCGGAAATGCTCCAGATCCTTGACGATGGAATCCGCGCGGAAGCAGGCGAGATAGTCCGCGCCTGCTTCACCGTCGAGCTGGCTGATCGTCGCCGTGTCGACCGGAGTGGAGCGTCCTGTGCCGCGCTGGTCCGGCAGGATGACACGATGCGTTTTCAAGGCCTCGGCCAGCCATGAAGGCCCGCCGCGTGTTGGGCGGGGTGATTTGCCGCCGGGGCCGCCTTGCAGGAAGCAGAGGACCGGAAGTGTTTCGGCCTTGCGGACGGGATCGACCACCTCGCGCGCGAAAAACTCGATGGTCTTGCCCGATGGGGCGGACCAGTCGAGCGGCATGGTGAGGACGTGATCGCGGATATGCATTCCGGGGATGGTGTATTCGGAAACGATCATGATGATGTTCTCTCAGCGGACTCGGGGGTCGAGCAACACATAGAAGAGGTCGACGACGATATTGGATATGACGATGAACACGCCGCCGAGCAATACGACACCGATGATGATGGGACGGTCTTGATTGGCGACGGCCTGAACGGCGAGCGCTCCCACGCCCTGCAGCCCGTAAACCTGCTCGATGATGATGACGCCGCCAAGCAGCATGGCGATGTCAGCTCCGAGCTGGGTGACAAGCGGCGTCAGCACTGCGCGCAGACCATGTTTCCAGACCACGCGTCGTTCGCTGAGACCCTTGGCGCGGGCGGTGCGTATATAGTCCTCACCCATCACATCGAGCATCTGGCCGCGCGTCAGCCGGGCATAGACCGCGGCCATGGTCAAAGCGAGTGTGGTCCAGGGCAGGACGAGATGCCATGCCCAAAGCAGTGGCTGGGTCGTCAGCGCCTTGTATCCGCCGGGAGGAAAGAGAGTGAATCCTGCCTGCTTGGGGATGAAATAAAGGAGATAGAGCGACATCATGCCGAGCACGAAGGTCGGAAAGCTCAAACCTACGAGGATGAAGGCTTGCCCGATGCGGTCGCGCAGGCCGCCGGCATATCGTGCCGACATGATCCCCATCGGGATGCCGATGGCGAGCCAGAGCAGCGCCCCACCCAGAACGAGAGAGAGGGTCACGGGAATTCGTCGAACGATGATCGGCGCGACCGGCTGCTGGTTGCGGTAGGAAAAGCCGAGGTCGCCTGACAGTGCCTTCTGCATGAAGGCGCCGTATTGCACGATGATCGGCCGGTCGACACCGAGATTCTTGCGGATCTGTTCGAGCTGGCTCTCGGTCGCTTTGTCGCCGGCGATCATGCGGGCGGGGTCGCCCGGTGCGACGAAGAACAGAAAGAACACGAAGGCGGAGAGCATCAGAAGGACGCCCGCGCCAAAGATCAGGCGCTGGGTAAGAAATCGGATCATCGCTTGGACGCTCCTTTGGATTGCAGCCTGAAACGACGGACGGTCCGTGCACTCTTCGGATCGAGCGCGTCGCGCAGGCCGTCACCGAGAATGTTGAAGGCGAGCGTCGTCAAAAGCAGCGCCGTACCGGGCACGAAGACCAGCCACCAGGCGACGAGGTAGAGGGAGTTTGACGACGCGTCCGCCAGCATTCCGCCCCAGCTCGGCGTCGGTGGGACGATCCCCATGCCGAGAAATGACAGGGTCGCCTCGAAGACGATCGAACTTGGGATCTGCATGGTGGTGTAGACGATGATGGGGGCCGCGAGATTGGGCAGGATGTCGACGACCATGATCGAGAGTGGCCCCGCGCCGAGCGAACGGCTCGCCTGCACGAAATCCTGCTTGCGCAGCGAGATCACCTGACCGCGAATGACGCGCGCCATGGGAGCCCAGCTGAAGAAGACGATCACGCAGACGCTGAGCGTCAGGCTGGGACCGAAGGCCGATACGAGCGCGAGTGCGCAGAGCAGGAAAGGGACGCTCATGACGAGGTCCATCAGCCGGCTGAGCACGATATCGGTCAGACCGCCATGGTAGCCGGCCGTCGTGCCAACCATCACGGCGATCGTCGATGCCAGCACCGAGGCGAATACCCCGACCAGCAAGGAGATGCGGGCGCCGTAGGCGAGCCGCACCAGCACGTCGCGGCCCAGCTGGTCGGTGCCGAGCCAGAATTGTTCGCCCGGACCGACCGGGATGCCAGCTGGCGACAGGCCGATATCGCGGAACTGCTCGATGGGCGAATGCCCCGTCAAAGCGGCGATCCACGGCGCGGTGATGGCGAGCACGACGACTGCGAAAATGACGCCGAGAGCGATCATGCTTGCCGTGTCACGTCGTAGGCGGCGCAGCGTCAGCTCGAGCGAGCCGCGCTGCACCACGTCCGTCTGTGTCGAAGCATCCGGTGTTGCGACCTCGTTCATGCTGTCACCTGTCTCGTCTCGATCAACGACCTCGGGGGCTCGCCGTCGTCGGTGACGGAAAGTATTTTTGATGCGGATAACAATGTGCGGGTATAGGGATGCCGCGGATCGGCGAAGAGCCGCTCGGCCGTCGCCAACTCGACGATCTTGCCACCTTGCATGACGGCAATCCGATCGCAGATGTGGCGCACGACGGACAGATCGTGCGAAATGAACAGATAGGTCAACCCCAGTTCCTGCTGCAGCTCCTTGAGCAGATTGAGAACCTGGGCCTGGATCGATACGTCCAGCGCCGATACAGGCTCGTCGCAGATGATGAGCGCCGGATTGAGGGCCAGGGCGCGGGCAATGCCGATCCTCTGGCGCTGACCGCCGGAGAATTCGGCCGGAAAGCGGTTATAGTGCTCGGGGTTGAGGCCGACCATCTCCATCAGATGCCGCACCTTTTCGCGACGTTCTTCTCCCGATGCGACGCCGTGTAGACGGAAGGGATCGCCGATAATCGCGCCAACGCGGCGGCGCGGATTGAGCGAGCCGAAGGGGTCCTGGAAAACGAGCTGAATTTGCCGGCGCATCTCGCGCCATTCGCGCCCCTTGAGATGGTTCATATCGTGGCCAAGCACGTTGATCTTGCCCGACGTCGCCGGCGTCAGCCCGGCGACGATGCGCGCCAGGGTCGATTTTCCGCAACCGCTTTCGCCGACGAGGCCAACCGTCTCTCCGCGCGCAATCGTCAGGTCTATGCCCTTCAACACGTCAAGGGTGCGTTTCTGACCGAAGAAGCTGCCGATATGATAGGTGAGATGCACGTTTTCGATGTTGGCGATCTGTTCGGCGCCGGCGGCCTTCGGCTCGGCTTTCTCGAGCGGTGCTGCGACCGAAGGCGGTAAAACCTTCGGTTCCAGCAGACAGAGGGATTGGACGCCGTCGCTGTAGACGCGCAAGGGTGGAACCCGTTTCGTACAGTCGGCGAGCTGCTCGCTGCAGCGCGGAGCGAAGATGCATCCGGCAGGTGTTGCCAAAAGGCTCGGCGGACGCCCCTTGATCGGAACCAGTTGCGTGCCGGGCGCGTAGCTTGCGGGCGTCGATCGCAGCAATCCCGCCGTATAGGGATGGGCCGGTGAGCGGAACACGCTGCGGGCGGGACCATATTCGAGCCGGTTTCCGGCATACATGACCATAACATCGTCGGCGACGCTCGACAGCAGGCCGAGATCGTGTGTGATCAGGATGATGGTGGTGCCAAAATCGCGCCGCATGGTGTCGAGCAGATCGATGATCTGGGCTTGGACGGTGACATCGAGCGCGGTGGTCGGCTCGTCGGCAATGATCAGTGCGGGATTGAGGATCAGCGCCATGGCGATCATGACGCGCTGGCGCATTCCGCCTGAAAATTGGTGCGGGTAGCTGTTGAAACGTTCGGCAGGCGACGGGATGCCGACCTTGCCAAGCATGTCAATCACGCGAGCGCGGGCGGTTTCGCGATCGATCGCTTCATGTGTATGCAGGACCTCGGCAATCTGCGATCCAATTGTGTAGAAGGGATGCAGGCTCGATAACGGATCCTGAAATACCATGCCGATACGGCCGCCCCGCAGGCGGCGCATGTCCGACTGCGGCAGCGTGAGAAGATTCCGGCCTTCGAACCAGACCTCGCCGCGAACATCGGCATTGGGCAGGAGCCCCATGACGGCCTGCGTCAGTACGCTCTTTCCCGAGCCGGATTCGCCTGCAATGCCGAAAATCGAACCGGGCCTGATCGAGAAGGAGACGTTGCGTACGGCATGTACGACGCCATCCTCGGTCGGGATGTCGACCGTCAGTCCCTTTGCTTCCAGAATGGTCAAGGGTAACTCGCATTTTATTCGAGGTTGCGTTCAGGCGCCGCAGCGATGCTGCGGCGCCGGCACGAAAGTGTGAGATCAGCGTTCGATCCAGAGGTTCGTCCAATCGCCTTCCACGCCCAGAGCGTAGGGTTGGAAGTTCTTCACCGCTTCGCTGCGATAACGCGGGTTCTTGTTGGCGATCAGTGGAACCACTGGCGCGTCGGCCATGACCATTTCGTCGACTTCGGCCCACAGTTTACCGGTTTCCTCCGGCGTGGTGGCGTTGATTGCTTTCGCCGCAGTCTCGTTGGCTTTCGGGTTGTTGTAGTCGGTGTAGTTATAGGTCTGGTGCGTGCCGTTGAAGGTGAACTGCGGCTGGAAGACGGAGCGCGCTGCGCCGCCGACCCAATCCGGCGTCCAGCCCACCGGCGCGATGTCCCAGGTGCCGTTCTTCGTGTTCACCGGATTGGTCATGAACTTCGAGTAGTAGTCGGCAGCAGTTACCGGCGCGAGTTCAAGCTTGATGCCTGCGCGCGCCATGCTGGCCTGGATGGTGGCGGCTGTTGCCACTTCCAGATCCTTGTTGCGATAGGGCATCTTCAGCGTGATGCCGTTCGGGAAGCCGGCCTCGGCCAGCAGCGCCTTGGCCTTTTCCGGATCGCCCTTGGATTCCGGCGAGGGATAAAGGTCGAATTTGTGATGTCCGAGGACGCCAAGACCGAAAATGCCGGTCGCGGGTTCCGCCACCTTCGGGCCGCCCCATTGCTGCACGATCGCGGCCTTGTCGATGGCATATTCCAGCGCCTTGCGGACGCGGATGTCCTTGAGTGCACCCTTGTTGTTGTCGGAAACGGTGTTGATGAACAGGAAGTTCGTGTTGCCGGCCGAAAGGGCCGTCAGCTTTTCGTCGCCATTGGCGGCAAGTGTCGCCAGGATGGCGGTGGGGACATTGATGTCATAGGCAAGATCGGCATCGCCCGACTGCAACTGCTGCATGATGGCGTCGGCCTGCAGCCCCATGGTGATCTCTATGTTGTCCACATAAGCCTTGCGCAACGGATCGCTCTCTGCCTTCCAGGCGGGATTGCGCACCAGCTTCAGGCTGGTATCCGGCGTATATTCGCCGATTGTATAGGGGCCGCTGCCGACGAAATGCGTGCGGTATTCGGGGCTGTCGGGAAGATAGTCGAGCACCTCGATCGGCGCCGGAGCCGGCATAGGCAGCGAAAGCATATAGATGAAGTCGCCGGCGCGCTCCTTGAGCTTGAAGACGACGGTCTGGTCGTCGGGCGTCTCGATGCCCTTCACGTCGTTTTCTTCCGCATATTTCTTCATATCGGCGGCGGTTGGGGGCACCTTGGCAAAGCCGTCGCAGAATTCGCTCAGACCGGAGATGAGCGCCGTGAAATAGGTCAGCGTCGACGCCTGCATGTGTGGATTGCAAAGCCGCTTGAAGCCGCGCTTCACGTCTGCCGAGGTAATCTGGCGTGCGCCGGAAGGCGCATTCCACATGGCGCCCTGGCGCAGCTTGAACGTATAGGTCAGTCCGTTATCCGTAGGCTGCGGGACTTCCGTCGCGAGATCGCCGACCGGTTTGATCGCAATATCCGGGTCGTTTGACGCTTCGTAGCTGACTAGCTGCCGCGATATGGCGCGCAGCAGATTGTTGGTGTTCACCATGCCTGCCAGCGCAGGGTCGATATGATCAGGCTCGCCAGTGGCGAGAATCCGGAGCGTGCCGCCCGTGACAGGCTCATCGGCCAAGGCGAGGCCCGGCAGCGAAAGAGCGATGAGCAGAGATGCGGCCGATACGGTCGACTTCCATGAAGTGCGCATGTTTATCCTCCCAATTATTTGCGTTTGTTTCTGGTCACGGGGAAGGCATCCCTCCGAATGCCTTCCCCGCGATGAGGCGGTTTTCCTTTAGAGGTCCATCGGCCAGGTGTCCGACAGCCGATATCCGGCCGGGAATGGATCTGCAGGATCCACCATCAACTGGTGCGTACCCACGATCCAAGCGCGACCGGAAATGATCGGGCTGATGGCAGATTTGCCATTGAGATCAACAGCGCTGTCGATGCTGCAATGGAATTCCGTGTCAATGAGCGATGTGCCGACGAACTTGTCCCCCACCTTCATCTGACCTTTCGCATGCAGAACCGCCATGCGTGCCGAGCATCCGGTTCCGGTCGGCGAGCGGTCGATCTTGCCTGGG
This sequence comes from Rhizobium sp. ASV8, assembly GCF_016429255.1. GTDB lineage: Bacteria > Pseudomonadota > Alphaproteobacteria > Rhizobiales > Rhizobiaceae > Rhizobium. The sequence continues at coordinate 46,640 of NZ_JAELUG010000002.1, read as the reverse complement.
CGGATGGCGACGGCGTTCTTCCCCCAGAGGACACCATCCTTCATGCGAACCGGATCGGTGATCTGGCAGAAGGAAATATGGTTCCAGTCGTTGACGGGGTGGCTGAAGCCCAGTTGCTCGTTGGCGGCCTGGGTGATCTTCACGCCGAGACGGGCGATGTCGCGGGCCTGATCCGGCTGCAGGCTGAGGCCGAGCGAAGCTGCGTCCACGAGCACGAAGCTGTCGCCGCCATAGGCGGTATCCACGGTAATGGTGCCGATGCCTTCCACTTCGAGTTTGGCATCGAGCTTGTCGGCAAAGGACGGGACGTTGCGTACATGAATGCGCTCGGCCTTGCCGTTGCTGCATTCCGCCTTGACCTCGATCAGACCGCCCGGCGCCTCCAGCACCATACGGGTGATCGGCTCCTGCATCGGGATGATGCCCGTGTCGAGCAGAACAGTCGATACACAGATCGAGTTCGATCCGGACATGGGCGGTGTATCCGCCGGCTCCATGATGATCCAGGCCATCTGTGCCTTGGGATCCTTCGGCGGGACCAGCAGGTTCACATGCCGGAAGACGCCGCCGCGCGGCTCGTTGAGTACGAAATTCCGCAGGGTCTCGTCTTCCGCGATCCAGCGCGACTGTTCCCAGACGGTGGCGCCGGGAGGAGGGGCAACCCCGCCGACGATCACGTCGCCGACTTCCCCTTCGGCATGACAGCTGACGACATGGACGACTTTCGATGTACGCATTTCCGCTTCAGTCCCTTTCGAATGCGGGGAGGGAGGCACGAACGGTTGCTGCCCGAAAAGCCGACATTTGGTGTTCCTCCCTTGATAGTCAAGATCGTATACGTTATCTTGAAATTTCGGATAACGTATACGATTTGCGAAGCGCGTCAAGCGCTATTGAGTGGGGGAAAATGCCAAGAGTTCCGTTAGTTGCGCAGGCGGCAAGCGCTCTTGCGTCGCCGAACGAGATCACTGTATTTAGGGGGGATTGCGATCTCCAATCCCCTGCCAACCTTGCGTCTTATCCCGGGAACGACCACTGAATGCCGCTCAACATTGATCAGATCCCCAATCTGGGTAAGGCACCAAGCACGTCCGATGTGATCCTGAAATTCATCCGAGATTCCATCGCGGACGGTTCCCTCGACGAGGGAGAGCCCATCCGGCAGGATGATGTTGCGCGCCTCTTCAATGTCAGCAAGATTCCGGTTCGCGAGGCGCTGAAGAGGCTTGAGGCCGAGGGGCTGGTTGAGTTCCATCGCAACAAGGGTGCGATCGTCACCACCGTTTCGGAGCCGGAAATTGTCCAGATTTTTGAGGTGCGGGCCATTCTGGAAGCCAGCGCTCTCAAACTCTCCATTCCTTTCATGACGGAAAAGACTTTTGATAAGGCACAGGCCTACTGCGATGCTTTTGCGCAGGAGGCCGATGTGGCGCGCTGGTCGGAATTGAACTGGCAATTCCACAGCTGTCTCTATGAAGACGCTCAACGGCCGTATCTTGTCAGCACCATCCGCTCCATCAACGACCGGCTGGAGCGTTACTTGCGGATCCAGCTCACTCTGTCACGCGGTCTGGAAACGGCTGATCGTGAACATCGCCAGCTATTGGCACTGTGTCGGGCAGGCGATGCGGAAAAGGCGGCCGATTTTCTGACCGCTCATATGATGCGCGCCTGCCAGTCTCTGCTGCATCATCTTCCCGGTCGACGGCTTTGACAGCCGTTTGACGCCGATATCGGACGGTTGTGACAATGGTTGAGCCTTGACTTTCAGCCTTGTCTGTCATCCGTGAGCGAACATGCCGGACGATTGTCTTCCCGGCATGTCACGCTTGATCGGCGACTTTATACGCCGGCAATCCTTCTAAGATCGTCGATCGCGCCGGGGCCGGCGGCAAGGACGACGGATCCCTTTGTCAAACGCTCACCTTCGGTCGGGAAGGGGTGATACCAGCCGCCGGCTTCCTTGACGAGGCAATAGCCGGCCAGGCAATCCCATGCGTGCATATAGGGTTCGTAGTAGCCGACGAGCCGGCCGGCTGCGACATAGGCGAGCATCAGGGCGCCCGATCCGTTGCGAATGAAGTTGCCCTCGGCTTCGAGGATCTGCTGGACCATGTTGGCAACGAAGGCCGGCGACACATGATTGTTGGCGCCGATGCCGGTGAGAGCGTTGCGGATGTTGCGCGTCGAATCCAGTTTCAGCGCTTTGCCGTTGAGCGTGGCACCCTTTCCGGCCGCGGCCACGTAAAGCTCATCGTGGCAGGGCGCCGAGATGACGCCGATGACCGGAACGCCATCGTGCAATACGGCGATGGAAACGCACCAGTTTGGCATGCCGTTGACAAAGGGGCTCGTGCCGTCGATGGGATCGACGACCCAGGTAAAGCCGGAGGTTCCGCCTTCCAGGCCATATTCCTCGCCGAGGATGCTGTCGGCCGGATGGGCATGGTGAATGCGGTTGCGGATCAGGTTTTCCACTTCGCGGTCGGCGATCGAAACGACATCCTGGAGATCGCGCTTGGTCTCGATGATCAGAGTTTCGCGGCGCTTGAAATAGTCGAGGGCAAGCTTTCCGGCTTCGCGACCCATGGCTTCTGCGAGCGCCAGGCGTGCGTCGAGGTCGGCAAGAATGGGGGATGTCATGCAATGGTCCTTCATGGTCAAGTGGTTGACGGCGTTCAGCCGCCGATAACGGCGATGCCGCGATCCTTGAACGAGATCGTGACATCCGTATGAGGAGGGAGTGCGGCGTCAACCGTCGCGTCAACAACGAAAAGCGAACCGGCGCCGGTTTGCACTTCATATTCGACATGGTCGCCGAGATAGGCGGAATGTGTGATCCGGCCATGGAAGGGTGCATCCGCCGTCTTCGGCGTCAGCGTAATCGCATTCGGCCGGACGGCGAGCTGCGCCGGACCGGGCTTGACCGATCGGCCGGCAACCCGATGACGGAGGCCCTCGACGGAGATCATCGCGCTCTCGCCATCGATACCGATGACATCGCAAGGCATGACGTTGGCTTCACCCATGAAATCGGCGATGAAGGCCGAGGCGGGAGTGTCGTAGAGTTCGCGCGGTGCACCCTGTTGGGCGATGCCACCGTCCTTCATAACAATGATGCGGTCTGAAACGGCCAGCGCCTCGTCCTGATCATGGGTTACGTAGACGGCGGTGAAGCCGAGGCGCTGTTGCAACTCGCGGATTTCGGTCCTGACACGCCGCCGCAGGCGGGCGTCGAGATTGGAGAGAGGCTCGTCAAGCAGCAGAACCTGGGGTTCGACGACGAGCGCGCGGGCAACGGCGACACGCTGCTGCTGGCCGCCGGACAATTCGGCCGGCAGCCGAAGACCCATTCCCGCCAGCCCCACCAGCTTCAGCGCTTCTTCAGCCCTTTCACGCGCTTCCTTCCGTTTCATGCCCGAGGATTCAAGGCCGTAGGCGACGTTGTCGAGTGACGTCATATGCGGAAACAGGGCGTAGCTCTGGAAAACCATCGAGACATCGCGCTCATTGGCCGGAAGCATGGTGACATCCTTGCCGCCGATGAGGATACGCCCCGCTGAGGGATGTTCGAGGCCGGCCAGCATGCGAAGCGTCGTGGTCTTGCCGCACCCGGAAGGGCCGAGCAACGTGACGAGCGTTCCGGGCTCGATGGTGAGCGACAGGTCCGGAATTGCGTTGAAAGCGCCAAAGGTTTTGCGGACATTCTCGAAGACGACGGAGCCGGGAGCTTTCAGGTTCATGCGGTTTTCTCCTGAGCAAGGGATGCGGGTGCTGATGTTGACGAATGCGTTGCGACGCGGTTCACGCGCCGCAGCCGCCGCTCTCCGACCAGCAGCTGGAAGCCGGCAATGACGGTAATCATAACGACGATGAGGGCAGACGAGTAAGCGATCGCGACCCCATATTCGCCATTCTCGACGAGGCCGACGATATAAGCCGTTGACATGTTGTACTGAGCGCTGACGAGGAAGATCACTGCGCTGATCGAGGTGATGGCGCGCACGAAGGAATAGACCAGCGCGGCGTTGATGGCCGGCCGCAGAAGCGGCAAGATCACCTTGCGGATCGTTCGCAGGCTGTCGGCGCGGAGCGTCAGGGACGCCTCGTCCAGGCTCTTGTCGAGCTGGCTCATGGCGGCGACACCGCCGCGCACGCCGACCGGCATGTTGCGGAAGACGAAGCAGGCGACGAGGATCAAAGCCGTGCCCGTCATCTCGAGCGGCGGCAGGTTGAAAGCCATGATGTAGCTGATGCCGATGACGGTGCCGGGGATGGCGAAGCTCATCATCAGCGCGAATTCGAACAGGCCACGACCGACGAATTTCTGCCGCACGATCAGATAGGCTGTCAGCAAGCCAACGGCAGCCGTCAGCGGCGCCGAGATCAGCGCGATTTCCATTGTCGTCCAGAAGGAATTCCAGGCAACGCCGGTCCAGGCGAGGCCGCCATCGTCCCGCAGGCCGATCGAGAAGGCCTTGATGTAGTGCTCGACGGTGAGGCTGTTGTCGAGGCCCCAGGTGCGCACGAAGCCGCCGAAGACGATCATGACGTAGACGACGATGGTGAATAGCATCCACGGAATGACGAGCGCGTGAACCGCAATCGAAAGGCCGCGCGGCAACGCGATGTGCGCGCCGGAATCACCCTTGCCGGTCACGGTCGCGAAACTCTTGCCTTGTAGCCAGAGGCGCTGTGCAAGAAAGGCGCTCAAAGTGAAGACGAGGAGAACCATTGCGAGGACGGCGGCACGAGATGGATCGTTCTGCGCGCCGACAACGCTGAAGAATATCTCGGTCGACAGCACGCCATGGCTGCCGCCCAGAACCATCGGGTTGCCGAAATCGGCCATGCTCTCGATGAAACCGATCAGGAACGCGTTTGCCAGGCCTGGCTTCATCAACGGCAAGGATACGCGCCAGAAGGTGCGCCAGCGGTTGGCGCGCAGCGTCTGCGAGGCCTCCTCCATGGACGGGCTGACGCCTTCGACGACGCCGATCAGAACGAGGAAGGAAATCGGCGTGAAGGACAGTACCTGCGCGATCCAAATGCCCGTCAGCCCATAGAGCCAACGGCCAGGCTCGGTGCCGAAGAGAGAAGCGAAGGCTTCGGTGACGACACCTGCGCGGCCGAAGAGCAGAGTGAGCGCCAGTCCCACCACGAATGGTGGTGTGATGATCGGCAGGATCGTCAGGAGGCGTAATCCCTTCTTGAAGGGGAATTGCGTGCGGGTCGCGACGAGTGCGAAACACAAGCCGAGCAGCGTTGAGCCGCCGGCCGTCATGATAGCAAGCCATAGGGTGCGCCAGGCAAGACCACAGCGATCGCCGCCCACCACGCAGCTGAGGCTCCAAAGAGAAGGATCCTGAATGTTTGCGATGAAGCCATCCGGATTGAACGATCCGTCGAAGGACTGGAAGGCGCCGACGAACATGCTACCAACGGGATAGAAGACGAAGATCGCGACGAGGACGATCAGCAGGGTAATGGCGCTGACGACGAAGGCATCGCCCTTCATGACTCCGCGTTCCGCAAGGCCGAAGGAAAAGAGCAGTACGAAGACGATACCGAGCGTGACGGCGCCGGCACCCATTGCCGGCTGGCCATCCGCAAGTGCACCGAAAAGCTTTTCGCCGATCGCCCAGGTCCAACCCGAAGAGGTGATTGCAAGCCCCTGCAACGCGAGAAAGACAAAGCCCAACGCGCCTGCCCATGCCATGAGCGCGCCGCGTCGCATAGGATTGTCGATCAAGCGCGCGACGCCGCCGAGCAGGAAAAGCCCGGCGGCGATCGCGAGCCACCATCGGCCAAAGCTGAATATTTCCAGGATTCCCGGCGCTGTGGAGGGGTCGCTAGGAAAGCTGCTCAACCAGCTAAAGCCGAAGAAGCCGCCTTCGATGCGATACCATGGGAGTAGTATCACGGCGGCCGTGCCGAAGATGAGCGCAAGATCCAGCCGGCGTTTGCTATGGGTCATGGTCGGACAAGCATCCTGTTCAGCAGAGTTCGTGCAAGGCGCGGACCGGGCTCAGTCGATCCCGATCCGCGGAGATGAAGACGGGCGATCAATTGGCCTTTGCGCCGATCTCCTTGTCCCAGCGGGCAAGCAGAGCTTTGCGGACAGTGGGGTCGCCGTATTTCTTGAAGTCGTAGTCGATCAGCTTGATGTCCTCGAACTTCGGCGCTTCCTTCGGGACGGCAGCCGATTTGTTGGAGGGCAGCTGGTAGGACTTGGCATCCTTCATGTGCGATTGCGCATCGGCACTGAGTGCCCAATCATACCATTTCTTGGCATTCTCGAGGTTCCGTGCGCCCTTGATGATCGACATGGAACCGATCTCGTAGCCGGTGCCCTCGCAAGGTGCGACCGCCTTGATGGGGAAGCCTTCGACGGTTTGTGCAACGGCGTCATGCATGAAGACGATGCCGATCGTCGATTCCCCGCGAGCAGCCGCCTTTACGGGAGCGGAGCCGGATTTGGTGTATTGCGACACGTTCGCATTCAGCTTGGAAAGATAGTCGAAGGCCTTGTCTTCGCCCATGATCTGCACGAGCGTTGCCAAGGTGTTGTAAGATGTTCCGGATGAATTCGGATTGGCGATCTGGATTTCACCCTTGTAGGACGTATCAAGCAGATCGGCCCAGCATTTGGGTTCCTTCAACCCTTTTTTCTTTAGGATATCGGTGTTGTAGCCCCAGCCGAGCGCACCTGCATAAACGCCGACAGTGCGAAATTTGGCGCTTTCGGCCTGCTTCTTGGCCCAGTCCTGCAGCTGGTCGAAGAGCGGAGACTTGTATTCAAGGGTAAGGCCCTCTGTTGCCGCCTGCAGGTGAGGATCGCCGGTTCCCGCCCACCAGATGTCCGTCTTCGGATTGCGCGCTTCGGCACGGATCTTGGCATAGGTTTCGCCGGCAGAAAGCCGGACCATGTTGACCTTGATGTCGCTCTGCTTTTCGAAAAGACCTTTCATCAGGTCGCAGACCTCGGGGTCTGCCGAGCAGATTACGTTGAGATCGCCTGCCGCGTGTGCCGACCAGGCAATAGAAGATATCCCCGCGGCAAGGGCTGCCGCGGCCAAATTGACCAATCTCATGATGTCCTCCTGCTTTTGCGGCGCCTCCACGCCGAGCGCTTTTTGCAAGCGTGTGCAAATGCTGCATTGGTTATCCTGGCTTGTCAACCGGGGCTGTCATAAAAGATTCACAAAACTGACATGATCGGCATATTGCACGCGCTTGCAAATCATGATGAACTTCGGTGCAACAGGGGAGGAAACTGTGTCGCAGCGAGATTTTGTCAGCGCGGATGAGGTGGCGCGACGGGCAGGCGTTTCACGCTCGGCCGTGTCGCGGGCCTTTACGCCGGGCGCCAGCGTATCGGACGCCACCCGGCAAAAAGTTCTGCAGGCGGCGGAAGAGCTTGGATATCAGGTCAATCATCTTGCACGCGGATTGATGCGCAATGAGAGCGGCATCGTCTGTCTGATCGTTTCGGACGTGGCGACGCCGTATCGGTCGACCTTGCTGCGCGAATTGACTTTGCAGCTGCAGCTCGCGGGAAAGGTCGCGATGCTGATCAATACGGACCGTTCCGATGGCAGCGTCAACAGGGCGCTCGAGCAGGCGATCCGATACCGGGCGGATGCCTCCGTGATCCTTTCGGGACTGCCCGACAAGTCGATTACGGAGCTGTGCCTGCGAAGCGGCCAGCGGCTTGTCCTGATCAATCGCGATGAGGATCAGTCAGGCGCGCTTCACATCAATCTCGACGATTGGGAGGCTGCCAGTCGCGTCGTGACGGCGTTCATGCGGGCGGGATGCTCAAGGCTTGCATTTGCGAATTCGGAAGCCGGAACGCCGAGCCTGATGGCGCGCGAAGAGGGCTTCATCGCCGCGGCGAGAGAGCATGGGCTGGATGTGATCGTGGAGCGGCACGGCTCGACCGGATACGAGGCCGGCCGTGTGGTGGCGCAGCGTTTGCTGACCAGGAAGGAACGTCCCGATGCCGTCTTTTGTGCCACCGATTTGCTGGCGTGCGGCCTGATGGATGCGGCCCGGCATCAATTTTCGCTCTCCATTCCACAGCAGCTTTGCATTGTCGGCTTCGACGATATCGAGCAAGCATCCTGGTCGTCCTACCGGCTGACGACGTTTGCTCAGCCGATAGGAGCGATCGCGCGCGAGGCCGTGGCCTGGCTCTCGCAGGGCGGGGTCGCAGATGGGCGATCGTTGACATTGCAGGCGGATCTGATTTGGCGTGATTCCGTCAGGGGCGGTTAGCGCTCCGCTCTTTATGACAAAGATATGGATCCGCTATCATATTGCTATCAAAAGGAAATATCTTTTTCAAAACGTTTATATGACAATGCCTCTTGCAAAGAGTATCAAGTGAGTAAAGCATAGTCGGCTAATGAGTCTGGCGCATTATGACTGGGTTGCCCGATCATAATCGGGCAGCGACTGCTGAGGGAGGAGTACATGGCGGCTACCGGAGAACCCATCATATTGGGAGGTCATAATCCATCGCCCTTGCGAGACATGCGCGAGACACGATCGGCTGCGCAGGCAGCCACGATTGCACATAGATGACGAAGAAGACCTATCTCAGACATCTGGCGGGCGAAGCTGACAAGCTCTTCAATGGCCAGGCAATCGAGCAATATGCCGCTATCTGCTACCGGCGGCAGACCGGCGGTCAGGATTTGGAAGTGCTGTTGATCACGTCGCGCGAAAGCGGCCGATGGGTCATTCCCAAGGGATGGCCGATGGACAGGAAGCTGCCGCACCAGGTCGCCGAGCGTGAGGCGTGGGAGGAGGCTGGGGTCAAGGGAAAGGCCAGGAAGAAGAGTTTCGGCTACTACACCTATCTGAAATCGCTCGATACCGGCACAACTGTGCCGTCGATGGTGCAGGTCCATCTTCTTGAAGTCAGCTCCATGAGCGCGCAATTTCCGGAGCACGGTCAGCGGCGGCTGCAGTGGTTCTCTCCAAACGAAGCGGCCGCACAGGTGCGGGAGCCGGAATTGAAGGGGCTCCTGCGCATGATTGAGGGTGCGCTTGCAAAGGAGGCGAAGACAAGAGGAGCGACCCCGAAATAAAGATCGCTCGCAAATGCGCGCAGACGGCCGCTCTTGGCGATACAGCGTGCGCCCGTCACTAACATATGCACGCCTGCCGAGGCCTGGCAAATTGACGACTTATCTATGGTTTGGCTTCCAGCAGCGGTAAACCTGCCTGGTACTCGCCATCGCCGTGGGAGGGTGGTTTCACACCCTTCGAGCCAACCGTGCCGCCAATGCGGCTCTCACATCCTCTTCGGCCTGATCAAGCAGTGTGATCAAGGCTTTGCTTGTAGAATCCGGATCCCGCGCCGCAATGCTCTCCACCACGTTTCGATGCAGTGGCAGGGAGTGATGCTGGCCGTGCGGATTGTCGTCGGTAAGCCGGAAGCTGATGACCAGCGCCGTCTCGATCAAGGCGGCAAGCGAGCCGATGAGTTCGTTACCGGACATGCGCAGGATGGCTTGATGGAAGGCGAGATCCGGTATGGCAAAACGTTCGCCATCGTCGCCGGCCTTCTCCATTTCGACAAGCAAAGACCGTAACTCGGAGACTTGCTGTTCCGTCGCACGCTGTGCCGCCAGGGCGCCTGCCGTCGGTTCGATCGCGCGCCGCAGCTCAAACAGGGAGCGCGCCTCTTCGATCGTGGTTCTCGATCCATAGCGCCACACCAGCACATCGGGATCAAGGAAGTTCCAGTCTTTGCGTGGCCGCACGCGGGTTCCAGTCCTTGGCCTCGATTCCACCATGCCCTTGCCGGCGAGAACCTTGATCGCCTCGCGAAGCACGGTGCGGCTTACGCCGTAGGAGGCGCTCCAATCATCCGCATTGGGCAATTGGTCGCCCGGCAAAAAATCGCCACGTACGATGCTTTGGCCAATCTCATTGAGCACTCTGCCATGGAGACTGATGCCCGCAGATCCCTCCATGCGGGGGGCTCCCATCAATGTTTTCAACAGCCCGCGCTCATTCTTCATACTATTCATATTATTGTCACTTCACTCTTTTATTTATCCTATTATTGAACATGCGTTTTACGGACACGTCAATGAGCGGCAGACTTACGTGCGAAATATATTTTCGTTCAGAACTGTATTTACTCAGAAGAATTTAAATAATTCCGCGATTTCTAAATTATATATGAGTGTAAATTCTAATAATATTTACGGAGCTGAATTTATATTAAAGTCAATATTTAAAAATCTGGCGAACTGATAGCCAAATAGAACTTGGTCCTGTTCACAGGGCAAGCAAGTAAAATCTCCCATTGTGCGCCATCAACACATGTTTTGAGGCGACTGGATCCTGCCTCTTGGCCCGGCATTCGACGGGCTGCCCTCGCCATCGCTGCATGTTCCGCCGCCGATCTCTCCTGCATCGGAGGCATTCGTGCGGCCATTCCAAATTCATGAAAAGGAAGCTTTGAAATGCCCCTGAAGATCGAAGAATGCGCACGTAAATCGAAGGCTCGGATAGCTCGGCGACGGGAAGCCGTCGTTACCTCGCTCATTTTGCTGTCGGGCATGGCGTGCCTGGTATCGGCTCCGGCCCACGCTGCCGAGCCCTGGATCATGGTCGAAAAGCGAAGCTTCACCGACAATCCGATCCCCTATCGTGGTCAGGGGGTGACGACGGACGGAACGAACTGGTATTTTTCCGGTACGAACGCGCTGGATAAAACCAATGCAAATTTCGATACGACCTTAAAGACGTCTTCGGCCATCGCGGCAGCGCTGGCAAACCCGTCTGCCGTGGCTCCCAAGGGGCTCAACCATATCGGCGATATCGATTACGCCAATGGCCTGCTCTACATATCCCTGGATTCCAGCCGCCGCGACCCGGTCACCGGGGCCAAATACAACACGCCGGTCTTTGCGATCTACAATGCAAGCGACCTCAGCTTTACGGGGCAGGCCTTTGCGCTGAACCCGCCGCATGGCAAGCAGGATATCGCCAGCTGGGTTGCCGTGGACGCCAAAAACGGCGTTGGCTATGGCATGGCCTACGACAACGCCAAGGAGATCGCAGTCTACAATCTCGCGGACTGGACCTTCAAGAAATACATCCCTCTGTCGCAGACGATCGATCAGGCTCAGGGCGGGAAGATCCTCGATGGCTGGATGTATTTCTCCACCGACAACGACTCGAAGACCATCTATCGCGCCAATCTCGCGACCGGCCAGGTGGAAGTATTGGGGAACCTCAAGATCGACGGCGAGCAGGAAGTCGAAGGCCTGTCGTTCGGCCAGACCAAGGATGGATGGTCGCTCTATATCTTGAACAGAGAAGCGATCGGCACAACCGGCACCGATGGGATCGGCTTCTACCGTTACCTGCGCCCTTACGGGAACGCCCTGTCCGGGGAAATCCACGCCAGCGTCAAGGGCACGTTCATAACCGATAGCGCTTACCTGCGCGATACCGTCAGCAACCGCATCCGCACGGCTTTCGACAACGTCGGTGCGTCGTCGTCGATGGTGACGACCTATGACGAAAAAGGCATGCATCAGGCCGTCGGCAGCACCGAAGGCATCGCCATTTGGAGCGAAGCGTTCGGCTCTAAAAGCAAGGCACACGGCGAAGGATATGCCGCGGGCATAGATCATTCGACGGGAGGATTTCTCGTTGGCGCCGATGCCGCTGCCGGAACATGGCGGTTCGGCCTGGTCGGAGGATATAGCAACACCAGCTTCGACGTCGACGCCCGTTCCTCGTCCGGCTCGAGCGACAACTATCATTTCGGTCTTTATGGCGGATCGCAGTGGGATGCGATTGGTTTCAGAACCGGCGTGTTCTATTCGGCACACAGCCTAAACACCATGCGCCACGTCGTTTTCCCGGCTTTCAACGAAACGCTTTCCGCCGACTACGATGCCCGCACGACCCAAGCATTTGCGGAACTCGGCTACAAGGTCAATCTGAGCGCTGTCGCCTTCGAGCCCTTCGCCAATCTCGCTTACGTTCACTTGAAGAGCGACGGCTTTTCGGAAACCGGGGGAACAATTGCCGCGCTATCGAGCGACGGAAATTCGACCAATGCCACCTTCACGACAATCGGCCTGCGTGCGTCCACCGATATTCCTCTGGCGGACACGAAGGTGAAGGCGCGCGGAATGGTTGGCTGGAAGCATGCTTATGGCGACGTGACGCCAAATTCCGAGTTTGCTTTCAAATCGGGTGCCAGTTTCGGCATAGACGGTGCGCCGATCGCCAAAGACGCATTGGCCTTGGAGGCGGGTCTCGACTTTGCCGTTTCGCAGAACGCGGCCATCAGCGCTTCCTATACCGGTCAGGTTGCGCGCAACAGCACTGACCATACCTTCAAGCTGAATGTCGGTATGAAGTTCTAAGAGGAGCAGCAGCCCTCCGCTGAACAGCAGACAGGAAATTCATGGGAAGACGGTCGCTCAATGGCGGCCGTCTTTTTTGACGCTATCATTATCGCGCTGCGCGCAGACGGATCTTTCCGGCTCTCTTCGAGTGATCCGGAGCCGGCGTCCGGAACCCGCCCATTGCAATCGATGGTGTTTTGCTCTGAAATGGCATCGGGAGGAGGGCCCAATGACCAATAACCATCAGACGCTGTATCGTGAACGCCTGCGGTCTGCAAAGGAGGCCGTCGCTTTAATCCCGTCAGGCGCGAAGGTCGCAATGCCGATCGCCGCCGGACAGCCGCCCGCCATTCTCGCGGCATTGGCCGAACAGGCCCGAGCGGGAGCCATAGACAAGGTGCGGCTTCATTATCTGCTTTGCACCGGGGTCGCGGGTACGAGCGTATTCGACTTCGACCTGCGCGACACCATCATTCCCATTAGCTACTTCCACGGCGGGGTGGAGCGTGCGTTGGACAAGAAGCGATTGGCTGAGGCATTGCCGGCGGTCGACCTGGTTCCCTGCCACTTCAGCCAGGTGCCGCGCTCGCTGGTCGAGCATGTCGGGGTCGATACGCTGATTGCGACCGTTTCGCCTATGGATGCCGAAGGCAATTTCAGCCTCGGCGCCAGCACGGACTACGCGCTGACGGTTTCACGGAAACCGGGAATCCGGATCATCCTCGAAGTCAATGCCAAGATGCCCTATGTGCGCGGCGACTGCATGATCCCTCTGTCGAGCGTGACGGCGGTTGTCGAGAACAATGTGAGCCTGCCACTCTTGCCCGTTGCGCCGCGTAACGAGGTCGACGATGTCATCGGTGCGATCGTTGCGGGTCTCGTGGAAGACGGCGATTGCCTGCAGATGGGTATCGGCGCCTTGCCGGACGCTGTCTGCTCGCGGCTCTCGCGCCATCGCCATGTCGGCATCCACACGGAAATGATGACGACCGGTCTTGCCAATCTGATCAAGGCGGGCGTGGTGGACAACAGCCGCAAACAGACCCATGTCGGACGCTCGATCTTCACCTTCGCACTGGGGGATCAGGCTCTCTACGATTTTCTGGACAACAACCCGGATGTCGAGGCGCACCCCGTCGACTACGTAAACAATCCTTTCGTCATTGCCCGCAACGACCGTGCCGTGTCGGTCAACGCCACCATGCAGATAGACCTCAACGGCGCCTGCAACTCGGAATTCGTCAACGGAAGGCAGTTCAGCGCATCCGGCGGCCAGGTGGATTTCGTGCGCGGCGCCTATGCCTCACGCGGGGGGCGCTCGATCATCGCCTGTCATTCGACGGCGGCGAAGGGGACGTTGTCGCGCATCGTGCCGGCGCTGTCCGGTCCGGTGACGACATCGCGCAACGACACCCATATCGTGGTCACCGAATATGGATGGACCAATCTCAAGGGAAAGTCGGTCGCCGAGCGGGCAAAGGCGCTGATCTCGCTGGCGCACCCGGCTTTCCGCGAGGAGCTTGATCGGGCAGCGCACGGGGCGGGGCTCTACGCCCCGAGCTGATGGCTTGGATGAAAGCTTTGCCGGGCTCTTCGCCAGGGATTGGGAGGCCCCACAGGTTTCGGACGGACTGATCCTGAGACGATTTGAAAACTGACCGTGCGTTCCGTTCCCGGGAAGGCGCGCTTTCAGCACGTTCAATTTATAGGGTGCCTGATTGCAGGGAAAATCATTCCTTTAATGCACTAATTTTATAGATAATATCAAAATAAGAACACGTAATCGTACGGGCCTTTGCCCCGAAGTAGCGATCAGCGGATGCCTTGTCTGGAGCCTTCATGGACACTGTTGTTTATCTCGCCTCTCTTGCAACCCGCCCCGCCGTGGTGACGGGCAAACGTTTCTGGCCGGCCGTTCAACATCTGCTGGCGGCGCTGATGGTGTTCGTCTCGTTCCTCCTGCTCGTGCATGCCATCTGCGGAGCTTGAGGTTGAGCCTATCCGAGCTGGCTTTCAAACCGTCTCGTTCGACAAGAGGAGAGTTGAATGACGAGAATATACAATAGTTTCTCGGAGCTCATTGGCAATACGCCGCTTCTGGAGCTGCATAATTATCGCAGGAACCGTCGCCTTGACGCGCGTATCCTTGCCAAAGTCGAATACTTCAACCCGGCCGGCAGCATCAAGGATCGCATCGCCTGGGGGATCATCAAGGAAGCTGAGGATGCAGGCAAGATCCGTCCCGGCGATCTGCTTGTCGATGTCACAAGCGGCAATACGGGGATTGGATTGGCCGCCGTTGCCGCATCGCGCGGCTACCGCACAAAATTCTATCTGAGCGACAATATCAGCCGGGACAAAGTGAAGCTGCTTCGCCTGTTCGGCGCAGAGCTTGTCATCGTGAAGAACGAGTTCTTCCTGGACCCGGAGGCGCTGGACAAGATCACCGCCCGTGTGCGGGATGAGAATCCAACCGCATTTTTCACGGATCAACTCGCCAACCCGGCAAATCCGCGCACCCATTTCGAAACGACCGGACCGGAAATCTGGCGTGATACGGAAGGCACGGTGGATATCTTCGTTGGCGGCGTCGGGACCGGCGGAACGATTTCGGGTGCCGGCAAGTTTCTGCGATCGAAGAAGCCGGACATAAAAATCATCATCGCAGAACCTGCACTGGAATCGCTGCCGACGGAGGAAAATCCCTATCCGGATGAGATCGACGGTGTTCATAAGGTGAGCGAAGTGCCGCCCGAACAGCTGCCGCGCAATTTCGACACGGCGATCGCCGATGAGGTCATTCCACTTAATACGGCCGATGCGCGAGCCACGGCACGCGCTCTTGCCGCCGAAGAGGGCATATTTGCCGGAACATCGTCGGGAGCGGTGCTCTGGGCTGCGACGCAGCTCGCCGTGAAGCCGGAAAATGCCGGCAAGGTCATCGTCGCGGTCCTGCCCGATACGGGGGAGCGCTATCTGTCAACTGCGTCAACGGAGGAGATTGCGTGAGCGAGAAAGGCGATCGGCAGAATGCAAGTGGCCCTAACACACAACTCGTCAGGGCAGGGTACGATCCGTTCGATTATCACGGCTTTATCAATCCGCCGACCGTGCATGCTTCGACCGTCCTGTTCCCGGACGCGCAGACGATGGCTCGGCACGGCCAGAAATACACCTACGCGACGCGCGGAACGCCGACCACCGATGCGCTCTGCAATGCTATCAACGAGCTGGAGGGAGCGGCCGGCACCATCCTCGTGCCCTCTGGACTTGCTGCCGTCACCATTGCTTTCCTCGCCTACCTCTCGCCCGGCGACCATGCGCTCGTCGTCGATTCCGTTTATGGCAACGTCCGGCATTTCTGCGATACGATGCTTGGGCGGTTCGGAATTGAGGTCGAGTATTACGATCCGGCCATCGGCGCTGATGTCGAGGCTTTGTTCCGCAGCAACACTAGGCTTGTACACACCGAAGCCCCCGGCTCGAATACGTTCGAGATGCAGGATATTCCGGCTATCGCCGAGGTGGCGCACCGGCATAATGCTGTGGTGACCATGGACAATACCTGGGCAACGCCGCTCTATTTCAAACCCTTGGATTTTGGCGTCGACGTCTCCATTCAGGCCTCGACGAAATATCCGGCGGGTCATGCGGATGTGTTGATGGGGACCATCTCCGCCAATGCCGGACATTGGCGGCAATTGAAACATGCCAATGGAGCGCTCGGCCTATGCGGAACGCCTGACGACGCCTATCAGGTTCTTCGCGGCCTCCGCACGATGGGCATCCGGCTGGAGCGACACCAGGCAAACGCATTGGCTGTGGCGAGGTGGCTCGAGCAGCGACGTGATGTCGTGCGCGTTCTTTTTCCGGCATTGGAGAGCTTTCCCGGCCATGAAATCTGGAAGCGCGATTTCAAGGGGGCCGGAGGCGTCCTTTCATTCGTGCTCGCGGCCGACGGTCAGCAGGATTTCAGTTTGAGGGCGCAGAAGTTTCTCGACGGACTGTCGCTTTTCGGTCTCGGCTACTCCTGGGGCGGATATCAGAGTCTGGCGCTGGTGGTTGATCTCGGCGACCGCCGAATCCTGCAGCCGCCGCAGGAAGGGCCGCTTGTCCGGTTGCAGATCGGTCTTGAAGATGTCGGGGATCTGCTCGCCGATCTTGAGCGAGCGTTTGCCGCAAGCACTGCTGGATGAGCTATAGAGCCGCCGTCCAGCAGAGGTAGCAAGGATGTCGCTCAAGGGCGGCTCGATCCGGCTCGAATGCCAAAGCTGCCCCCTCCTGCGTCCGAGCGCGAGCGCCAAGCCGAAAAAGGGCGTATTCGCGCAAAAGCCGCACAATCTTTAGGGGCGAACAAAACCACTATATAAGCACTGGCGAAACAGCTACGCCCGCTCCATATTCTTCAATGTGGCCCGCGCCGAGCAAATCGGTTATCTTTGCTGGATCGCCGCACTCGTGCGCAATCGGAATGGAGGCTCGCCAATGAGGTTTGACTGGTCCGACTTGCGCGAGAACGATCGAGATCGGCATGCAGTCGACCCCGCCGGATTTTGTCGCTCAACGTTACAGCCGTTGTCCGGGCGACCATACCATTCCATGCGTTCCCACAGGCATTCTCCTTAAGATGCGCCGGAGCTCGCGCTATCGAATTTTCTATCGATCCATCCCTGAAAAGTAGAGTCTGTCGTCATGATAAAACGCATGATCATCATGCTGGTCATCATAGGCCTGATCCTAGGCGGGATCTTCGGCTTCCAGGCATTCAAGAACCGCATGATCGCGGCCTATCTGGCTAATCTCAAATCGCCGCCACAGACAGTCTCGACAATTACCGCGGCAATGAGCCCCTGGCAGACGACGCTGCAGTCCATCGGCAGTTTCAATGCCGTCGAAGGCGCCAATCTTTCGGCACAGGTCCCGGGCATCGTCCAGAAGATCGGTTTCGAGGATGGGCAGGACGTCAAGAAGGGTGATCTTATCGTTCAATTGCTTGCCGATCAGCAGATCGCGACGCTGGAGCAGTACAAGGCGACGATGGCGAATGCGCAGATTGCCTATGATCGCGATTCCAAGCTGATCAAGGCGAACACCATCGCGCAAAGCCAGGTCGACAGCGATCTGGCCAACTGGAAGGCGGCGCAGGCGCAAGTCGCATCGCAGCAGGCTCTGATCGATCAATATTCGATCCGCGCCCCTTTCGATGGCCACCTCGGTATCAGGCTGGTGAGCCTCGGCCAGTATCTGTCGGCGGGAACCGCGGTCGTGACCTTGCAGTCGCTCGATCCGATCCAGTTCGATTTCTCGATGCCGCAGCAGGCCCTGTCGCAGTTGAAGGTCGGGCAGGCGGTGACGGCGACGGTCGATGCCTATGGAAACCAGACATTCTCCGGTAAAATTACGGCAATCAGTCCGTTGGTGGATAGCCAGAGCCGCAATATCACCATCCGAGCGACATTCCCCAATCCGGATCGGAAGCTACTGCCCGGCATGTTCGGCAATGTGGTCGTGGTCGTCGGCGAGCCGAAGGATTACATTTCCTTGCCGCAGACCGCCGTCACGATCAACCCATACGGCAATGTCGTCTATGTCGTGACCGACAAAGGCAACGGGCCGGATGGAAAGCCGCAGCACGTCGCCAATCAGAAGTTCGTCAGCACGGGGCAAGCCCGCGGCGACCAGATCTCGGTGACGAAGGGGCTGAATGCAGGCGAAGTGGTCGTGACTGCCGGTCAGTTGAAACTCAACAATGGCTCGCCTGTCATCATCAACAATGCGGTGCAGCCGTCGAATGATCCCAACGCGGCGCCGGCAAACCCCAATTGAGGTGTGACGATGAATATCACAGATATCTTCATCCGACGCCCCGTTCTCGCCCTTGTGGTGAGCGCGTTGATCATCGTGATCGGCTACCAGTCGTTCCGCTCGCTGACGGTGCGCCAGTATCCGCAAACGCAGAACGCCGTCGTTACCGTAACGACGACCTATCCCGGTGCAGCGCCTGACGTCATCGCGGGCTTCATTACGACGCCGTTGGAAAATGCGATCGCGCAGGCCAACGGCATCGATTACATGACCTCGTCGAGCACCAGCGGTACGTCGGTCATCACCGTCAACCTGCGCCTCAACTACAGTGCCGACGCGGCCATGACGGAAATCAACGCCAAGGTATCTTCGGTTCTCAATCAGCTGCCGACCGGCACGCAGCAGCCCATCATGTCTGTCTCGATCGGCCAGTCGATCGATGCCATGTATATCGGCTTCCGCAGCGACGTTCTGGCCAGCAACCAGATCACCGACTACCTGACACGCGTGGTTCAACCGAAGCTGCAGGCGGTCAACGGCGTTCAGACGGCGGAAATCCTCGGCGCGCGAACCTTCGCGCTGAGAGCGTGGTTGCAGCCAGACAAGCTTGCCGCCTACGGCTTGACGGCCGGCGATGTGTGGACGGCGCTTGCAAGCAACAACTATATCTCCGGTATCGGCACCACGCGCAGCCAGATGACGCAAACCGTGCTGACGGCGCAGACCGATCTGCATTCGGCCGACGAATTCAGAGAGATGGTCGTCAAACAGATCGGCACCTCGATCGTGCGCCTGAAGGATGTCGCCACCGTCGCGCTCGGTTCTCAAAATCCCGACGTCCAGATCGGATTCGACGGGCAGGACGGCGTGTTCATGGGCATCCAGATCGCACCGACGGCCAATCTGCTCGATGTGATCGCGGGTGTACGCGCGGTATTTCCAGACATCCAGGCACAGCTGCCGCAGGGGCTCGAGGGCTACATCGTCTATGATTCCAGCACCTTCGTGACGACGTCGATCAACGAAGTCGTGAAGAGCCTTGTCGAGGCGCTGGTCATCGTCATTTTTGTGGTCTTTGCCTTTCTCGGCTCGCCGCGGTCGGTCGCTATTCCCATCGTCGCCATTCCGCTATCGCTGGTGGGCACCTTCGCGATGATGCTGATCTTCGGCTTCTCGATCAATCTTCTGACATTGCTTGCCCTTGTGCTGGCGATCGGTCTCGTGGTCGACGATGCCATCATCGTGGTAGAGAATGTCAATCGCCATATCGAGGAGGGCTCGACGCCCATGAGGGCGGCGCTGGACGCGGCGCATGAGCTGGTCGGGCCGATCCTGGCCATGACCGTCGTGCTGATCGCCGTCTATGTGCCGATCGGATTCCAGGGCGGCCTGACCGGTGCGCTATTTACGGAGTTCGCGTTTACGCTGGTCGGCGCCGTTACCGTTTCCATGATCATAGCGTTGACGCTGACGCCGATGATGTGCTCGCGCATCCTGAAGCCACATCTGACCGATCGCAGCGGCTGGGAAGAGCGTGTATCCGATTTCATCGACCGTCGCTTCTCGGAAATCCATCGGCCTTACGTGCGCATGCTGCATGGCAGCCTGAACACGGTGCCGGTGGCGTTGGTCTTTGCCGCAATCGTGCTGGGCAGCATCTATTTCCTCTACACCAGCGCAAAGAGCGAACTGGCCCCCAATGAAGACCAGGGTTTCCTGGCCGCGCAGGTAACGAATCCCCCCAATGCGACGCTTCAGCAAAAGCTGCTCAGCTCCGATCAGGTCACCAAAATCTTCCGCAGTTTCCCGGAAACGGACAAGACGCTGCAGGTCGAGGTGCCGGGGACCTCTTTCGAGGGTATGGTTCTGAAACCATGGGATCAGCGCACCAGAACGGCGGATCAGCTGCAGCCTTTGGTGCAGGCCGACCTGGCGCAGATCGCCGGCGGGCAGTCCGTTGTGTTCCAGATACCGCCGCTGCCGGGCGCCAGCGGCCTGCCCGTGCAATTCGCCATCGGCAGCACCGGCGGCTTCGACCAGCTCAACGAAGTGTCCAGTTCCTTCCTGCAGGAAGCGCAGAAATCCGGCCAGTTCATCTTCATCATGAAGGATCTCTACGTCGATAATCCGCAATATTCGATCCAGATCGATCGCAGCAAGGCCTCGGCGCTTGGCCTGTCCATGAACAATGTCGGCTCGGCGCTCGCTGCCATGCTGGGCGGCGGCTATGTCAACTATTTCAGCATCGACAACCGCTCATATCAGGTCATTCCACAGGTGGAGCAGCGCTCACGCCAGACCATCGATCAGATCCTGAATTATCCGATCGCCAATGTGAACGGCTCGAAGATCCCTCTTTCGGCGATTGCGACGGCGAAACTCCAGGCAACCCCACGCTCGGTCGCGCACTTCCAGCAATTGAACTCTGCCACGATCGCCGGCGTGCCAGCACCGGGCGTCGCCGTTGGCGATGCGCTGAATACCCTGAAATCGATCGCGGCACGCACCTTGCCGCAGGGTTACTCCGTCGACTACGGTGGGCAGTCGCGCCAATACGTGCAGGAATCGAGCGGTATGGCGACGACGTTTGCGCTCGCGTTGATTATCGTGTTCCTTGCGCTGTCGGCACAATTCAACAGCTTCCGCGACCCGCTGATCATTCTCGTGTCCGTGCCGATGTCGATCGCAGGTGCGCTCGCCTTCATCAGCTTGGGCATCGGTGGCGCAACGATGAACATCTATACGCAGGTCGGCCTGGTGACATTGATGGGGTTGATCAGCAAGCACGGCATTCTGATCGTCGAAGTGGCGAATACCCTGCAGGCTGAAGGCAAGACCAAACGCGAAGCGATCGAAGGCGCTTGCGGCATCCGCTTGCGCCCGATCCTGATGACGACAGGTGCCATGGTTCTGGGCGTTGTGCCGTTGATCCTGGCGACCGGTGCGGGTGCCGCTGCCCGCTTCAACATGGGCCTGGTGATCGCAACCGGTCTTGCCATCGGTACGCTGTTCACGCTCTTCGTTGTGCCTGCGGTCTACATGCTGCTGGCTGCAGATCACCACAAGCAGAACGCCTCGGAGGAGGAACCGGCGCCGGCGCATTGACACGGTTGGACGCCTAAGGCCTCGGGGCCTTCGCGTCACCGCAAATAGCGACTTCAATGGGTCGCGGCCGGCCCCGCTGCGGGGCCGCTCTTGTCGAGCGCGATGGCCGTAGCGTATGTCTTCGCGGGAAGACACAAAAATGGGTGCGCCGCGCATATTCTGCCGGCGGAGGGGAGAATGATCTCATGACGCAGAACCATCTCGGCAAGTCGATCGCGCAACTATCGGTGCTGATCCAGTCCGGCAATCTCGACCCGGTGGAGCTGGTCGACGAGAGCCTGGATGCGATCCGTTCGCACAAGGATCAGGCGATTTTCACGAGACTGCTTGAAGATCGCGCCAAGGACGAAGCGGCAGCCTCATCGAAAAGGTTGCGGGAAGGGCGTTCGCGAGGGCTGCTCGAAGGCATACCGGTCGCCTGGAAAGACCTCTTCGACATCGCTGGCTTGCCAACGACGGCGGGATCGATCGTGCTCGCCGATGCACCGCCGGCGCAAGAGGATGCGGATGTCGTGAAAGCGCTGAAGACCGCGGGCATGATCGCCATTGGCCGGGTGAATATGAGCGAATTCGCCTTTTCCGGCCTCGGCCTCAATCCGCATTATGGAACGCCGCTCAATCCAACGGCCTCGGATACCTCTAGGATACCGGGTGGCTCGTCCTCAGGCTCCGCTGTTGCGGTGGCGTCCGGGCTGGTGCCGGTCTCGATCGGCACGGACACAGGCGGTTCCGTGCGCATTCCATCGGCCTTCAACGGTCTCGTCGGCTACAAGGCAAGCCGTGGTCGCTACAGCATGGCCGGGGTTTTTCCGCTCGCAACCAGCCTGGATTCGCTCGGTCCGTTGTGCCGCAGCGTTCAAGACGCCATTTGGGTCGACGCCGCGATGCGGGGCCACACGGCGCCGGATGTTGTCCGTGCGGGCCATGCGGGGCTCTCGCTTGTTGTGCCGACCACCATCGTCATGGACGATGCGGAGAGTGGTGTTGTGCAAGCGTTTGAGGCAGCACTCGCCCGATTGAATGCTGCCGGCATCAAGATGCGCCGGCAGTCGTTTCCGGCATTCGAGAAGCTTTTCGAGGTGATGGCCGAATATGGACCTCTCGTAACGGCCGAGGCCTTTGCCCTTCATCATCGCCGCTTGGCCGGCCCCGAAGCCGCACGCATGGATCACCGCGTTGTTGCGCGTACGCGTCTCGGCGAAAGGACAACGCTGGTTGGCTATCTCGAAATATTGAAGGTTCGCGAGCAGCTGATCCAGGAGGTGAATGGCATGCTTGGCGCGAACGAGTTCCTCGCTTGCCCCACCGTCGCCCATGTTGCGCCGGCGCTCGCGCCGCTGGAGGCGGACGACGAGCTGTTCGTCAAGGTCAACGGCAGGACCTTGCGCAATACGCTGATCGGCAACTTCCTCGATTGGTGTGGCGTTTCGCTTCCTTGCGGTAGAGGAAATGCAGGCATGCCGGTCGGCTTCCTGCTGTCGGCTCCAAAAGGTCAGGATGAGCGGCTGTTGACGGCGGCGCTGGCTTTGGAGGACATTGTCGTGGAGTAGTCGGCTATCCTCGCGGCTTGCGTTGGAGCAGTGGCCCGACCCGAGGCGAACATCCGGCCAATTTTGAGCGACGGGAGATCCGCTTCATCGATTGCAGGAGGAAATCTTGCCTGGCACGACGAGTGAGCTCATGGCCTTGAACATCAGTTGGCTTGATATCGCATTGCGGCTGGTTCTCGTCATTGCCGCGGGAGCGCTGATCGGCATCAATCGCCAGATCGGCGGCCATGCCGCCGGCTTCAGAACCACGATACTCGTCGGGCTTGCCGCATGCCTGATGATGATCCAGGCCAATCTGCTGCTTTCCGCCTCCGGCAGATCGCCACAATCATTTTCATCCATGGACATCCTGCGCTTTCCGCTCGGTGTGTTGACGGGTGTCGGTTTCATCGGCGGCGGCGCCATTCTGAGGCGCGGCGACTTGGTAACGGGCGTCACGACGGCGGCAACATTGTGGATTATGACCGCTATCGGTCTCTGCATCGGCGGCGGGCAGCTTATTGTCGGTTGTGCCGGGGCAGCGATTGCATTTCTCGTGCTGTCACCGCTCAAGTGGTTCGACAGGCGAATACCGCGGCGGCAAAGGGCGCATGTCGTCATTGAGTTGCCGCGTGAGACCGGCGCTGTCATTCCCTTGATTGAGGCGCCCCTCGAGCCAGCCAGATATCTTTTCCGCTTTGTCGGCAAGACGATGGGACCGACTTCCGTCGTCGATTACATCTCCTATGATGTCCACTGGCAGCATGCCGGTGACGATAGCGGTGGAACTCGGTTGCTGACCTTCCTGCAGGAGCGATACACGATCGTTTCCTTCGAGGTGCAAAGCACCGGGATTTGAAAACATGCGCCAAGGTTCGAGAAATTTCCAGCGCCCGGGGATAGCGAAAACGTGATGCTTCCGTTCCTATCTGGAATGCTATCGATGATTCTCCCACAGAAGGACAAGGAACCGGCATGACCAAAGCAGCCTGGCGCGCAGATCCGTTAACCTGGGGTCATGGCCCGCGCGTCTTCGAAGTTTTCCTTGAGCCGACCTGCCCGTTTTCGGTCAAGGCGTTCAACAAACTTGATGCGCTCCTCGGTCAGGCCGGTGAGGATAAGATTGCCATCAAGATCCGGTTGCAATCGCAGCCTTGGCATATGTATTCCGGCGTTCTGGTGCGGTGCATTCTCGCGGCGTCGACGCTTGCCGGCGGCAGGGAGACGGCTAAGACGGTGATGGCTGCGATTGGGGCGCATCGCGAGGAGTTCGAGTTCTCGCACCATGCTGGCGGGCCGAATATGGATGTAACGCCGAACCAACTGATCGAACGTCTGGAGCGCTACAGCGACATTGGATTGAAGGATGCTTTCTCGATCCCGGATCTCGACCGCGAAATAAAGTGGCACTGCAAATATGCCCGTCAGAACGGAATTCACGTTTCTCCGACCTTCATGATCGACGGACTGGTACAGGCCGATATGAGCAGCGGTGATGAGGTCGAAGCCTGGGTCAGGAAGCTGACCGCCGCCTGACCCCGCCCGATGATGTCAGCCATTCGGCGAAGCGTTGTCGTTATTTGATATGCTCATTCCGCCGGCTGCCGGACGTCAACTTGTCGGGCGGCCGACACGAGGGTCCGTTGCGCGCGAATTGCGCTCCATTGTTGGTCGATCAGCACGCCGATCAAGATCACTCCACCCATGACGGCGAAGTTGAGCGAGGAGGGGATGCCAAGGAGGTTGACGAGATTCTGCAGCTCTTGCAGCAGGATCGTGCCGAGCACCACACCGATGAGCGAACCTTCGCCGCCGCGCAACGAAAAGCCGCCGAGCACCGCCGCAGCGATTGCATAGAGTTCGTAGAACTGTCCGTGGCTCGCTGGCGAGATCGAGCGCGTGTACATGGCAAAATAGATTGCCGAAAGCGCTGTCAGCACGCCGCATATGACATAGGAAATCATCACCATTTTCGAGGTGCGGATACCGGAATATTTCGCGGCTTCCTCATTCTTGCCGATGGCGTAGAGATAGCGTCCATAGACCGAGCGATGAAGGACGATCCACATCACAGCCGCGATGATGACAAGCGCTATGAATGTGTTCGGCACGCCGTAAAAACGGCCGGCAGTCAGAAACTCCAGGGAGGGGAAGTTCTGACCGAAGGCGAAGCCGGCGGTGCCGTCTGCCGTGTAGAACCGCGCCGCGCCACGGTAGATCAGCAAGCCGCAGAGCGTGACGACAAAAGGCTGCAGGTTGAGCCGCGTAATCAGCCAGCCGTGGATCGCGCCCAGGACGCCGCCGAGGATCAGGATAAGAGGAAGCGCGACGGCCCAAGGCACGTTCTGGACCGCAATGAAGTCGATGAACAGCACCCCGAGCAGGGCGACCAGCGAACCGACCGATAGTTCGATGCCGCCGGTGATGATGACGAAGGCTTGCCCGATCGACAATATCCCGAAAAGGCCGATGAGATTGGAGGTATTGGCGAGGTTGATCGGCAGAAGGAAGCGTGGGTTGATGATCGTGACGACGATGCCGACCACGATGATCAACAGGAGCAGGCCCAGGTCTTTCTTAGTCATCGATTTCAATTCCCATTGGCTGCGGCCGTTAGTGTAGCGTTTTGCCGACGGCGAGCAAAAGCACGTTTTCCTGACTGAACTGGTCCTTGTCGAGAATCCCGGCGATCTGTCCCTCGTGCATGACCGCAATACGGTCGGAAACGCCGATTACCTCTTCCATGTCGCTTGAAATCATCAGGATCGCGACGCCGGCATCGGCGAGCTTGCGCATCAGGCTATAGATTTCATTCTTGGCGCCGATATCGATGCCGCGCGTCGGCTCATCGAAGATCAGGACTTTCGGTCGCATCGACAGCCATTTGGCCAGAACGACCTTCTGCTGGTTCCCCCCGGAAAGCGTTCCGGTTCGGGTCGAGATGGAGGGGGCCTTGATGCTGAGCTGGCGGCGCTGGGTTTCGGCGGCAGCGTCCTCCAGTGCTGGCGATACCATGGAGCGGCGCGCATAGGCCGGAAGGTTGGGCAGCGATATGTTCTGCGCGATCGGTAAATCCAGCAGGATACCGTTGAGCTTGCGGTCTTCCGGGATCAGGAAGATACCGTTTGCGACCGCCTGTCTAGCGGAATTCAGCTTGATATTTTGTCCGTCAAGCACGATTGCGCCGCCGCCATAGCTCCTGTCGATCCCGAAGAGGACGCGCGCTAGTTCGGTCCGGCCCGATCCGACAAGGCCGGCGAGCCCGAGGATTTCGCCATATCGGATATCGAGATCGACCGGCCGCGTCGGATAGGCGGCAGTGCGGATGGCCGATACTTTCAGTGCGACATTGCCCGGCGGGCGCGCTGGCTCGGCATCGCGAGCGCTCAAGGCGCGGCCGATCATCAGCTTGACCATGCGGTCATGATCGATCGAGTCCTTGGGCAATGTGCCGACAAGCGTACCGTCGCGGAGTACGATGACGCGATCGGCAACGCGCTCGACTTCGTGCAGGCGATGGGAAATGAAAATGACGCTGATGCCTTCCGCCTTCAGCGACGATATGACGGTCAGCAGTTTCTCGGTTTCGGCAAGGGGCAGGCTGGACGTCGGTTCATCGAGAATGACAAGGCGCGCATTGATCGAGAGCGCCTTGGCGATCTCGACCATCTGTTGCTGCGCCAGCGACAGCGAAGCCACCGGCGTATCCGGAGAGAAGTTCGCGCCGACCCGCTTGAGCAAGGGGGTGACCATGTCGCGCAGGCGGCTTCTGTCGACAAGTTTGAGAACGCCGCCACGCAACGGTTCGCGACCCAGGAAAATATTCGCCGCGACGTCGAGATTGTCAAACAGGTTAAGCTCTTGGTGGACGAAGGCGATCCCCGACGCGATGCTGCTTTCTACGGTAAAAGCGCCGTGTTCGGTTCCATCCAGTCGAATGGCTCCGCGGTCGGGCTTAACGACGCCTCCAAGTATTTTCATCAGGGTCGATTTGCCTGCGCCATTCTCGCCGACGAGACCGATCACCTCACCGGGGCTGACATCCATCGAAAAATTGTCGAGCGCCACGACACCGGGATAGGTCTTGCCAATTCCCGAAAGGCTGAGAAATGGCGGCGTGACTTCCGTTGATGTCAATGTATCAGATCTCTGATTCATACGAGTATTGCGCCTGTACGATGTGACTTCAAAAGTCTCTGCGTCGTGTGCAACTGCATTCGAGCAGCGCCGGTCCCCGCAACCGGCGCCGCTGCAGGCTGGCCTTAATTGCCGGCCATCGCCTTCAGGTTTGCGGCATAAGCGTCCACGTCATCCTTGCCGATGATCTTCGTCGGGATAATGATCAGCTTGTTGGCAGGGATGCCCGACTTGTCGCCCTTCAGGTAGGCGGCCATCAGCTTCATGCCCTGATAGGCCCAGAGGTAGGGCTGCTGGACCACAGTGGCGGCAATCGTGCCTTCCTTGACGCCGCCGAGCGTGATCGGATCGTCATCGAAGCCGACGACCGTGATCTGGCCGAGCTTGCCTGCTTCACGCAGAGCTTCATAGATGCGCGGCGTGTTGTAGGAATAGAAGCCGACCATGCAGGTGACGTCGGGGCTTGCGACGAGCGCGTCTTCGACGTTCTTCTTCGCTCTGGTCTGATCGATATCGTCGCCGCGCACGTCGGTCAACTCGATCTTCGTGCCCGCCAGGCCGTCCTTCATGCCCTGAATGCGTTCCTTGGCATTGTCTGCACCGAGCAGCCCCACGAAGCCGATGCACTTGCCCCCGTTCGGCATGGCTTTCTTGGCGATTTCGGCAGCTTGTTTGCCGGCGTCGACGTTGGAGGAGCCGATATAGGCGACACGGTTCGTATCCGGAGCATCGCTATCGGTGGTGAACAATGCGGTTTCGGAGCCGATCTTGTTCAGCCCGTCGGTAGAGGTCTTGGGATCGACAGCGGAAACCATGATGCCTTTGACGCCGGCCGAAACCAGATCCTCCATCAGCCGCTGTTGGATCGCGACCGACGATTGCTCGGGATATTTCAGTTCCATGTTGAAGTCCGGCAGTTCCGCCTGGGCCTTCTTCACACCGGCTTCGGCAGCCTTCCAGAAGTCGGATGCGCCGTTGACGACAAAGGCCAGCGTCGGCTTGTCGGCGGCATAAGTCGCTGTTGCATAGCTTAGCATCAGCCCTGCCGCAAAGACGGCAGCGCCCCTTGTTAGGTGCTTCATGACAATCCTCCCATAGACCCGTGTCGGGATCTGGTTACAAGTCGCGGCAGATCGTCCGGGACCCCCTCCTAGGGCCTCTCGCCAAGCGAGATACGGCGCGTCCAACCACGAGAATGACGGTATACGACTAATTTCGATTAGTAAATAGAATTAGTAATACAATATGCCGCCAAACGAGTGCCGGGAGAATGAAAATGCCGCATTCTGCAATGGTTTCGTGCCTTTAAGCCTTGAGCAATTGTGGACGATCATCCCATTCGCGTTCGGACCAGTTGCCGAACCTGCTTCAATGATGGTAATAAATATTAGCGACCGGGGAGGGCTGTGGGGATTTGGCCGGCTCCGCAATAGGGAGAAGAGATGCCATCATGAAGAAGATACCGGCCGCAAACGGCAACCTGACGGACGAAGACCGCAGGCCATCGAAGCGAAACGGACGTCGTCCGGGCAACAGAGTGACGATGACCGATATAGCCAAGGCCGCCGGATGCTCGCAGACCGCGGTGTCTTTCGTGCTTAACAATACTCCCGGCATGCGTCTGTCACAGCAAACCCGGGATAAGGTCATTGAAGCGGCGCGCCAGCTTGGCTATGTCGCGCCGGTACTGTCGACGCCGCCCGCGCTTCTTTCACCTGCGAAGCTGGACGGCATTATCGGCTTTGCTGTCGACCAGCTCGCGACCAGCCCAGAGGCGGTCGTTGCGATCGAAGGCGCCCGTCAAGCCTCCTGGAATGCCGGAAACGTTCTCCTCGTTGCGCAGACCATGAGCGACCCGATTATGGAGCCGAGAGCGATCAAGGCGCTCAGCAATAGCGGGATTTCGGCTCTGATCTACATGACCATATTCACTCGCGAAGTTGAAGTGCCGGATTATCTCTACGATCTCAATATTCCGATCGTACTTCTGAATTGCTACACCTCCGACTACGCATTTCCGGCGGTCGTTCCCAGCGAGATCGCCGGGGGGCAGACCGCGACCCGGCATTTGATATCGCACGGACACCATAGGATCGCGACGATCACCGGCGAGCCCTGGATGCAGGCCGCCCAGGACCGATTGACCGGCTATCGCCGTGCCTTGGCGACGGCCGACATTCCCTTTGACCCGGAACTGGTCATAGAGGGCGATTGGTCGGCGAGTGCCGGCTACTCCGCGACGATGAAGCTGCTTTCTCTCGCCGAACGTCCGACGGCCATCTTCTGCCAGAACGACCGCACTGCCATCGGTTGCTACGAGGCATTGAAGGAGGCGGGGCTTCACATTCCCGAGGATATGTCCGTCATGGGCTATGACGATGAGGACATTTGCCGTCATCTCGTGCCGCCTTTGAGCACGTCGGTTCTACCGCATATGGCCATGGGACAATGGGCGATTGAACATCTGGAAACGGCAGTCCTGCCGCGGGAGCGCCGCTATCAGATTACCAAGCTGGAATGCTCGCTCGTGAAGCGGGCGTCCGTTGCCCCTCCGGCCGGAACAAAGGTCGGGGGGCGGAAAGCTCGCAAGGCCTAACGCGAGCTAGCCCCTGTCTATTCGATGCTTGCCGCCACCCCCGCCGCACCCGAGCGCCAGCCTTGTGGCGATAGACATCTCCAGCGACGAATTTCGAGCGGCCAGCGGTCAGAATGAGATCGAGCCTGCGATTGCAAAGCGCAGGCTCGATCTCATTCGGTTCGGCGGCCTCGGCTCGCAGCGACTAATCGACCACCTCCGGCACGATCGGCGGCGCACCGCGCAATGGTCGGCGGAAGATTTCGGCGCTGGCGACACCGATCAAGGCAAGGCCGCCGCCTATGATATGATAGCTGTGCACAGGTTCGCCAAGCATCGTTATGGCGCCGATTGCGGTGAAGACCGGCAGAAGATTGATGACGGCTGCGCACCGGCTAGGTCCGAGGATCTGGACGCCGCGGATCCACAAGAAGGGCAGAACGACCGAAGCCATACCGCCGGCATAGGCGATGAGCGGCAGCGTATCGGCATTCAGGGATCGCATCGGCGCGGGGGTTGCCAGGAATGCGGGGAACATGATCGTCAGGGCGCAGATTGCCTGCATATAGGTTGATTGCCAGCCTGCGACCGGAAGGTTCCAGCGCTTCAGCAGAACGCCGTAAAGCGCATAAACCATGGCAGCTATCAGCATCAGCGGATCGCCGAGATGCACGCCGTTTTCCACAATGGTCGCCGGATTGCCGCCGCTGACGAGATAGACAAGCCCGACTAGCGAGAGGACGCCGCCGCCGACCATTCCAACCGTCGGGGTATCCTTCAGGACGATGGCGCTCAAGGCAACCGTCAGCAGCGGCGCCAACGCTGTGAAGATCGCCATGTTGGTCGCCGTGGTGGATTCGGCCGCCAGGTAGGACAGGCTCTGGAACAGGCACATCGCCAGGAAGCCGAGAATGGCGAATTTTCCGATGTGGGGCCAGATGACGGCGCGATTTCGCCACGCGGGAGCGGCGACGAAGGTGCTCATCAGAAGAACGGCAAACAGCAGGCGATAGAAAGTGATCGCCTCGGGCCCGATCGTGTGCGCGGACATTCTGGAAACGATGACGTTTCCGGACCAGAGGATGATCGCGAAGAGAGGATAGAGAAATGCGAGTTTGTTTTTCATGATCGATAACCGTGAACTTTCATTGAGACCCACGGTTATCGTTTCCAGTTTGGTCCGTATCACTCTATACTGAACATAATTGTAGAGATTGGGACATGCAGGACGATCCGACTCGAAAGCATCTCGACTTTCACGATACGCATCGCGCCATGGCGGCAATGGACATCAACTATCCCGACGGGTCTTCGACGGGATGGCATTCGCATCCGCGCGGCCAACTGCTCTATGCGATAGAGGGCGTAATGATCGTGCGCTCGGCGGAGGGATCTTGGGTCGTGCCGCCGAGCCGGGCGTTGTGGCTGGCCGCCAGCCTGGAACACGATGTAAGAATGTCGGGCGAGGTCAAGATCCGCACCGTCTTCATCGATGCGACGGCGATCCGGCATCTGCCTGCACGAAGCTGCGTCATCGAGGTTTCGCCGCTGCTGCGCGAGCTCGTTGTCGCTGCCGTTCACGTGCCGCGAGATTATGAGGAGGGTAGCCGGGACGATCGTCTCATGCGGCTGGTTGCCGATGAAGTGCGGGTTTCCGACATATTGCCCGTCCATCTTCCCATGCCGGCAGATGCCCGTATCAAACTGATTTGCGAGGCCGTCAGCGAAGACCCTTCGGATAGCTCGACGGTCGGGCAATGGGCCGAACGGCTCGGCGTTACCGCCAAGACCATCCATCGGCTGTTCAGCAAGGAAACGGGTATGAGCTTCGGGAGATGGCGCGAGCAGGCGAGGCTGCTATTTGCCTTGCGGCGGCTTGCAAGCGGCGAGCGCGTCATCGATATCGCCTTCGATTGCGGCTATGCCAGCCAGAGTGCCTTTACGGCGATGTTTCGCCGGCATTTCGGAAAGCCACCGTCCGAATTCTATCGCTAGATCAGATGAACAGCACCGCTATCGCCATGCATAGGGATGGCCGCGTTCAGTCCCTTTTGATCAACAGTCCCTCGAGAAAAGTGCGGAAAGCTGCGACTGCCCGTTTCGAGGTAGCTTCCGGATTATCCGAATTGGCGATCCACTGCGCGGCGCTGCTGCTTGCCGCATTGATGAGGCGAGCTCCGGCTTCCGGATCAATATCGACGATGGTTCCTTCCTCGCGAAGGCTGCGAAGACTTTGGGTAATGGTGGTGATACAGCCGTTCGCGCTTGGCCATCCAGAGGGGTCGCCCAACACCGCCGGCCCGTCGCGAAACATGATACGCTGGATCTCTGGCTCCAGTGCCATCTCCACATAGCCGACGTTCTCGTCCACGAAGCCCTGCCAGCGCGATGACGCTTGAGCCGAAATGCCGCAAAGCCTTCCTGCCATTTCGGCATCGATTTCGTTGATAACGGCCTGCAGCAACCCCTTCTTGTCGCCGAAATGATGGTAGAGCGCACCGCGCGTCAGCCCGGCAGCGGCCGTGAAATCGTCCATGGAGGCTTCGGCGTATCCAACGTTTCCGAACGCCTCGCGGCCGGCGGCCAGTAGCTTTGCCCGCGTCTCGGCAATCATTTCGCTGCGGGGCTTGCGCATCATATCTCCGTTCATGCTTCCACAATAATTGACATACGCCGCGTATGATAGTTGACATACGTGGCGTATGCAATTATCTCATTCACATACGCCACGTATGTATTAGGCGCCTTCGATCAGTCAAGGAGCATTGCGATGTCCAATCCATATAAAGAGATTTTTCAGGTTCCGGGCGCCAAGGGTTTTGCGGCCGCCGGCTTCTTCGCCCGCCTTCCGTTTGCGATGGCTCCCATCGGCATCATCGCCATGCTTTCGCAGACGCGCGGGGAGTATTGGCTTGCAGGCGCCGTTTCCGCGACCTTTGCACTCACCAATGCGCTCGTCTCGCCACAGATTTCCAGGTTTGTCGATCGGCTCGGCCAACGTGCCGTTGTTGCGCCCGCTACACTCGTCTCCGTGATCGCCTTTGCCGCTCTCATCATTGCTGCCAGGCAGGGTTGGCCGGCGTGGACGCTATTCGCTGCCGCCTTCTTCTCGGCTGTCATGCCCAGCATGCCGGCCATGGTGCGCGCCCGCTGGACGGAGATCTTTCGCGGTCGGCCGGAGCTGAACACGGCCTTTGCCTTCGAATCCGCTGCTGACGAGCTTGTCTATATTTCCGGCGCGTCTCTTTCGGTCGGTCTTGCCGTTTCGCTGTTTCCGGAAGCAGGAATGGTCGTTAGCACCGCGTCCCTTGCGCTCGGGACAATCGCATTTCTGCTACAGCGGTCGACCGAGCCGAAGGTGCGTGTATCGGGCTCCGAAGGTCGCCAGCGTTCGGCAATCTGGCTTCGTCCGGTCCAGATCATCACGACGGCCCTGATTTTCGTGGGGGCGACCTTCGCGACTGCGGAAGTCAGCGCTGTTGCCATCACCAAGGAACTGGGCCAGCCCGAGGCGGCAAGCATCGTGATCGGCGTCTACGCCATCGGCTCCTTTCTCGTCGGTCTGGCGATTGGCGCATTGAATCTCAAGATGCCGCTCCAACGTCAGCTGCTGGTCGCCGTCAGTGTGCTTGCAGTAACGGCTTTGCCACTCCTTGTTGCCGGCTCATCCGTCGCTCTGCTTGCCTTCGCGGTTTTCCTGAGCGGCGTCGCGATCTCGCCGGCCTTCATCACCGCCTTCGGCCTGATCGAGCGGCGCGTGCCGGAATCGATGCTGACCGAAGGCGTGACCTGGGTGATGACCGGCATCGGTATCGGCATGGCACTCGGCGCTTTTGTCTCCGGTCTGGTGGTCGACAATTTTGGTCCGACGAACGGATTTTGGGTCTCCGTCGCAGCCAGCCTGATAACCGTTCTCATCGTGGCGCTCGGACAAGCCAGCCTGGCGGGAGAACCTTCGTCCTCCGATGTCGCATCCGTCACCCAGGCGGCAGAGTGAGATCCGCGACCTGGCGTTTTCTTACCGTAAGCAGTTGCGCGGCATTAGCGACGCAGCTGTTTTCTGCCGGTGAAGCGGCCGGAGCTGAAAACGAGATCCGCGAAGCGTTCACCCATCAGCCGATGGGTTTCAGCATCCGGATGCAGTTCATCCGGCAAGGGGAGGCGTGCGTTGTCCGCCTCTCCGTAAAGTTCAAGGCCATGCAGGTAGTGAATATTGTCGTCGCTTTGCGATCTTCGCTCGACGATCGCTCGGAGCCGATCGCGGATGACGGTGAGCGCCAACTTGCCTTGCTTTACTTCGTCGGCATTGCCCCCGGCCTGAAACAGCAAGCGTCCTCGCCGCAATACGGAGAGATCGGCCTGGCTCGGTCCGGGTATTGTTTCGTGTATCGGGCAGAAAACGGACGATACGACGAGCAAAGGTGTCGTCGGATGCCCCTCCCTGATGGTGTCCAAAAAGCCATGGACGGCAGGGCCGAAGGCGCGTAGCCGCATGAGGTCGGTATTGACCAGATTGATACCGATCTTCAGGCTTATGAAATCCGCCGGTGTATCCCGGATCGCGCGCGCCACGAAGGGATCCAGCAGCGCATTACCACTGAAGCCAAGGTTGACGAGTTCCATGCCCGCTCGATCGGCCGCGATCACGGGCCAGATGCCGGTGGGCGACGCGGCATTCGAGCCCTGGCTGATCGAGCTGCCATGGTGAAGCCAGACGGGTTTCCCGGTTGTCGCGATCGGCGCAATGGGCGCATCCGAGCGCAGAGTGATGAGTTCGGTTGCCTCGTCGTGCGGTAGCCAGATATCGACGGTTTTCATGCCTGCTGGAAGGTCTGTGAAACACAGCGTCTGCGGCTTGCCAGGCTCAATGGCCGTAGTTCCCGTCGCCATGTTGATCCGCAGAATTCGGCCGTTCGAAACGCTCTCCTGCCTTTCCAGCCGCCCATTCACGCGCAGATCGTAGACGCCGGCGGGGCGACGAGGCATCCCCACATAGTCGCGCTTGGTGGCGAGGACGTCTAACTCGACTGTTGTCGCGGATGTCTGAAATGCGACCCGAACGCCAGATGGCTGCGCTTCGGCCATCAAGAACTGCGCCTCGTCGCATTGGGCGCGGGCCCAAGAAGGTAGACGATGCGGAATGAGGCCGATATCCGTGCGTTCTGCTTCAAGCGCGCCGAAGAGCAGATCGGGCGTGATTGGCGTCGTTATCGAGGTAAGTTTCATGGACATTTCTAAGCTCGATCAGGTCGGGAGAATGGGGGATTGGCCGGCGCTTGAGATAGCCCAGCCTTTCAGGAGCGCATCGAGCGCATCAAGGCTTCGCAACCAGGACACCCCGGCCTCAGGCTGGCTGTGGGAGAAGCTCCCGGCCAACTCCAGCACAGAAAAGCCCAGGAAGAAGCTGCCCAACAAGCGTATGGCGTGAATGCAATCCGCTTCCACCAGCGAATAGCCACGCACGACCGCCTGCATGCTCCGCGATAGCCGGACGCCGCCGCTTGTGGCGGCGGTTGCGCTAGCGACTGGGAACCGTGCTGCTTGAAATAGACCGGGATGCTCGCGTGCGAATATGCGGTGAACATCGGCCAGAGCAATCAGCGCATCTTTGCCCGCGCGTCCGGCTATGGCTTCGTCTGCACGGTCGGCCAGTTTCGAGAGGGCGAGCAATGCCACGCCGGCTTTGAGGTCGTCCGAGCTCTTCACATGCGAATAGAGGCTTGCCAGTTTCACATCGAATTGGCGGGCGAGTGCGGCCAGGGTCAGGAAATCGAATCCGTGTTCATCCGCAAATTTCGCCGCCGCTTCGACAAGTCTTTCTCGTGTTAAGCCGGCCCGCGCCATTCTGTATTCCTAGTGATATTAGTTTTTTTCCTAATATAGTTAGGTTTTGGGAATGGCAATCCCTTCTAACAATTGGGGCCGCAAATTTCTGCCGGATCGGCGGTTCCTTCGATGCCAATCGTGATGGTCCCGGAACGCGTTGCTGGATATAGAGTGGCAGCGACATACGGTTCGGGAGAATTGACGTGCCTGAGATCAGTGACAGGGAATATTGGATCGAAAGCCCGGGAGGGCAGCTTTTTGCCAAGTCCTGGACGCCCATCGATCCAGGTTCGGCCACACCGCTGATTCTGTTTCACGATTCGCTCGGATGCGTCGCGCTTTGGCGGCAGTTTCCGAAATTGCTGGCGGAGGCCCTCAATCGGCAGGTCATCGCCTACGACCGTTTGGGCTTTGGTCGCTCCGACCGCCGCACCGATATATTGAGCGGGGATTTCGTTGCGACGGAGGCGGAGCAATATGTTCCGCTCCTCTGCGAGAAGCTGTCGGTCAACGAGTTCATCGCCTGCGGACATAGTGTCGGCGGCGGCATGGCCGTTTGGGCGGGCGCAAGCCTGCCGCGGCAATGCAAGGGCGTCATCACCATAGCGGCCCAGGCATTCGTGGAAGACCGCACCCTGGCGGGAATAAGGATTGCCGAACAGGAATTCGAGACGGCAGATAACATGAGCCGCCTGGCCAAATATCACGGCGACAAGGCCGAGTGGGTTCTCCACGCCTGGATCGACACATGGCAGGACCCGGCCTTTGTCGACTGGAGCCTCGATGCTGCGCTTCGGTTGCTCCGCTGTCCGCAGCTTACGATACATGGCGAGCATGATGAGTTTGGCTCCCTCGAGCATCCCCGCCGGATAGCAGGGACGCACGGAGAACCCCGGATCCTCTCCGGCATCGGGCACAATCCACATAGGGAATGTCCGGAACTGCTTGTCGAGATTATCGAAGACTGGCTCTCTTCGCCAAGCTCGGCATCGGCGAAGATACCCGCCGATCGCTGAGATCCAGAAGAGCTGGCGATCGATCGACCAAAACAGTTTCAGGAACGCCGTTGCGCCCTTGCTGGATTTGTCTAGCAGTCGGGCGCCTGCGGCGGCCGGATCGGTTCGCTAAACGTGCGCTGCAGCTTGCCCCAGCCCGGATCGTGCATATGGGCATGCAGCCCCGCCCGATCGGCAAGGGCGAGCGCTTCGCGCTGGCCGAAATCGAGCGCTGCATCGACATCTGTCGTCAAGACCTTGCCTCCTTCCATCAGCACCTTGCCGTCGACGATCACGGTGTCGACGTCGCTGCCGAGGACTTGATGGATGAGGCGGTGGATGGGCATCCAGGTCGGCATCAGATGCGGTTTGCGCATATCGATGATGGCGATATCAGCCTTTTTGCCTACTTCCAACGAACCGATCTCATGCTCCATTCCGAGGACCCTTGCGGCATCGATTGTGATCATCTCGAAGACCTTGCCCGGCGGCAGCAGGTAGCGGTCGTGATTGTGCAGGATATGTTGGGTGGATTGAAACAGTCGGGCGGTTTGCAGCATGTCGAAATGGCGGCTCGGAGAAACGCCGTCCGTGGTGACGGCCAGCGAGATGCCCCTTGCCATCATCTCCAGCACCGGTGTCGATCGACCGGGCGGCGCGTGGGTAACGTGCGTGCCCGTCTCCGCCAGGATATCCATTTCCTCATGGGAAATGCCCCAGCAATGCTGCAGATGGATGTCCGGTCCGAGAAGCGCATTTTCCTTGTCCTGGAATGCCATGCGGATCTGCCCGGCGAAGGCGTCGGAATGGATGCGCACGCCCCATTTGCGCGCGGTTTCGCGGACACGGCGAGCCTGCATCCGGTCGGCATCCGTCAGGTTGACGGCCTGATCCGGCGTTGAGGCGTTGGAAGGCTCCACCGAGGGCACGATGGTGAACGGTGTCAGAAAGACGCTGATGCGACCATCCGCGCTGCCGTTCAACGTTTGGATCGCCGCCTCAGAACCCTCGATCATCTCTTCGAAGGCAACGTTGCGCCGCTCGGGCTTGCCGCTTTCCCAACGGGTGACGGGGTGCGGCCAGGGGAGACCAGACGGGCCGACGCAGACGATCTCGCGTAGGCCGAGTTCGGTATAGGCACGTGCATGGTTGATGGCGAACAACGGGTCGTCGGCGCGCGGCATCGAGGTGATGATGCTTGCGCCCGTCGTCACCCCGGCGCGAAGTCGCTCCAGGCCAGAAACCAGTCCATCCGCATACCAGAAGTCACGGGTGACGTAGTGATAGTAGGTGGGTGTCACCACCCGCATCCACAGGGCGTTGGTGTCGGCGGCTATGCTGCGGATCAGCGCATGGCCCGCATGGCCGTGTGCATCGATGAGGCCCGGGATGATCATCTTGCCACGGCAATCGATCACCTTCTTGTCGGCATGACGTGGCGCCAGTTCGGCAGCCATGCCGATCTCGACGATCCGGTCTCCCGAAATTGCCAGCGCGCCATCCTCGATAATCCGGCGCTCCGGATCGACCGTTACGAGCGTTCCATGCAGCAGAAGCAGATCTTCCATATTTTTCCTCCCATGTTTCAGTGGTTCGGCTTGGCGCCGATCGAACTGATTTTTGCGTACGATAATTGTCAACAATTTAATTGACAATAGTGTAGGCCGCATCGATACTCCCGGCCAACTGAGGCGAGCCTTCGGACTGGGTCGCCTTCAAATAACCGAGGGGAGAAACAATGCTTGGTTTGAAGAAGATCATCATCGCCG
This sequence comes from Rhizobium sp. ASV8, assembly GCF_016429255.1. Classification (GTDB taxonomy): domain Bacteria; phylum Pseudomonadota; class Alphaproteobacteria; order Rhizobiales; family Rhizobiaceae; genus Rhizobium. Next base: position 8,507 of record NZ_JAELUG010000002.1, on the reverse strand, counting down.
CATTGGCAACGGCCGCACTGGCTGCGCCGGTCGATGCCGCAACTTTGCGCTGGGGTAGCCGGGCGGACATCTATTCGCTGGACCCGGATTCCGTTCCGTCCACGTCGAACCTCGCCTTCCTCAACCACATTTACGAAGGCCTCGTTCGCTATGATGCGAACTTCAAGATTGAGCCGGCGCTCGCTACCGAATGGAAGCTGGTCGACAACAAGCACTGGCGCTTTACTCTGCGCAAGGGCGTGAAGTTCCATGACGGGGCTGATTTTACCGCCGATGATGTGGTCGCTTCGTTCAAGCGCGCCTCGGATCCGGCTTCGCCGCTGCGTGGCAACATTCCGCTCTACGTCGGCATTCAGAAGGTTGACGATCACACCGTCGACATCGAAGTTTCCGCGCCCACTTCGTTGTTCCTCAACGACATCACCAACATCTTCATGTTCAACGCCAAGTGGTTGAAGGACAACAACAGCGAGAAGCCGACGGATTTCGCATCCAAGGTCGAGGGCTATACGACCATGCACACCAACGGCACCGGGCCGTTCAAGCTCGATAGCCGCGTGCCCGATGCCAAGACGGTGCTGGTTGCCAATAACGGTTGGTGGGATCAGAAGAAGCACAATCTCGATCGTATCGAGTTCGTGCCGATCGCTTCGGCTGCAACACGCGTTGCCGCCCTTCTGTCTGGCGAGATCGATTTCATCGACTCCGCGCCGATCCAGGATCTGCCGCGTCTTGAGTCCACGCCGAATATCTCGGTGAAGAAGCGCACCGAACTGCGCACGGTCTTTGTTGCCTTCAATCGCAAGGAAAAACTGGAAGACGGCCGCCCCAATCCGTTCAACGATCTTCGTGTACGCCAGGCCTTCGAGGCCTCCATCGACCGCGATCTGATCAACAAGAAGGTGATGCGCGGGCTGGCTCGCCCGTCCGGTTCGCTGATCGCCCCGGAAATCTCCGGCTACGTCAAGGATCTCGACACCTATAAGCAGGCTGACCCCAAAGCCGCGCAGAAGCTCCTGGAAGATGCCGGCCAGAAGAATCTCGCCTTCACCTATACGTGCATGAACGACGAAAGCATCAACGAAGAAGATGTTTGCTCGGGCATCGCCAACATGCTGAAGCGCAGCGGCTTCCAGCCAAGTATCGATATCGGCCCACGCGCCGTGCAGACGCCGAAGCGTAGCAACGGCAAGGCCGATGTCTTCAACCTGAGCTGGGCCAACGAGCCGACGCTCGATGCCTACTCGCTGTTGTCGCAGGTTCTATCCACCCGCAAGGGCTCCATGGGCGTTTCCAACTATGGTGGTTGGTCGAATCCCGATCTCGATAAGCTGGTGGAGCAGGCGGCTCAGGAGCCGGACAGCGAAAAGCGGCTCGCCATCGAGGCTCAGGCACTGAAGATCGCCAAGGATCAGGTCATGCTTATCCCGCTTCATCAGCAGCCGATCGCCTGGGCAGTGTTGAACAAGGTCAAGAGCATCGACTTCCGCGCCGACAATAAGCCTCGCCTGTGGCTGACGCAAATGGCCGAGTGACGATCGGGTCGCTGTAATATCGAAATATGAGAGAGCGCCTTGCGATGCCGCGAGGCGCTCTTTTCCTTTGTTGCTCTCTGTTCGACATTAATGTCCGATATTGTCGACAATCGCGTTGACAACTTCGAATTATCTGCGTTAATGGCTGTCAAAGGGAGTGAAGGAGGAGGTTCGCAGCGAGCAATGCTTATGCTGCGACGACCGTCGAAAGCGACGGTTTGAGGTAGTATGCGGCAGGCATTCGAACCGCTCGCCACCATCGATTTCCCCGCCGCCACTGAATTTGAATTTCGCCGGGCATTCTTACAGGCCTGGCGGAGACCGAAGCGAAGCCTAGAGGTCCTCATGCTGGTTTTCATCATCAAGCGTCTCGGGAATGCAATCCTGGTCATGCTTGCCGTTGCCTTGCTGGCATTTCTGATCTTCCGGCTTGCGGGCGATCCTGTGGAGTTGATGGTCGGCGAGCAGACGTCTCAGGCGGACCGTGCGGCGCTGCGCGAGCGGTTGGGTCTCAACGACAGCCTGCCGACGCAGTATATTCGGTTCGTCGTCAATGCGGCGGAAGGTGATTTCGGCGTCTCTTATCGCAACGGCCAGAAAGTGCTGCCGCTGATTGCCGAGCGTTTTCCCGCCACCTTGGAGCTCGTCTTCGTCGCAACATTGATCTCGCTGGTATTCGGCATTCCCCTCGGCGTGCTCACAGCGATCAAGCGCGGCAAATGGTATACGGAGGGGTTGCAGTTTCTTTCTATTGTCGGTGTCTCGCTGCCGAGCTTCGTCGTCGGCATTCTGCTCATCCTGGGCTTTTCGGTCAATTTGGGGTGGTTGCCGGCTTTCGGACGCGGTGATGTCGTGCAGATCGGCTGGTGGTCGACAGGCTTTCTGACATCGTCGGGCCGCGCCGCGCTCATCCTCCCGTCGATTGCGCTGTCGCTCTATCAGATCACGCTCGTCATGCGTCTGGTGCGCGCCGAAATGCTTGAGGTGCTGCGCTCCGATTATATCAAGTTCGCCCGCGCCCGTGGCATCCCGCGCTGGCGCATATATTTCCGCCATGCATTGCGCAACTGTCTCATGCCGGTGGTCACCATGACGGCGATGAATGTCGGGGCGCTGATCGCTTTCGCGCTGATCACCGAGACGGTGTTCCAGTGGCCGGGCATGGGGATGCTGTTCATTCAGGCGGTCACCTTTCTCGATATTCCCGTCATGGCCGCCTATCTCTGCATCATCTCCTTCATCTTTGTCGTTCTCAACACGTTGGTGGACATCGCCTATGCGGTGATCGATCCCCGCCTGCGCACTGCACGCTGATCGAAACCAGGAGCCTGTTCGATGACCATGGAACTGTCCGAAACGTCGAAACCGGAAAAGCCCTTGCGCCCTTCGCTCTTCAAGCGCCTACGCAATAGCGACCTCTGGTGGTCCTTCACCCATAGCAAGACGGCGATCTTCGGCGCGACGATCCTTGCTATCTTGATCCTGACGGCGTTGCTGGCGCCGCTAATCGCGCCGCAAAATCCCTATGACGGCGCGCAGCTGGATATGTGGAAGGCGGAGCTGCCGCCGATCTGGCACGACGGCGGCGAGATGCCCTATCTCCTCGGCACCGACACGCAAGGGCGAGACATGCTGTCCGCCGTCCTTTACGGCACGCGCATTTCCATCGTCATCGGTATTGCCTCAGTCGTACTCTCGCTGGTGATCGGCCTGATCGCCGGTCTCGTCGCCGGTTTCTTCGGTGGCTTCATCGACAATCTGCTGATGCGCATCGGCGACGTCATGCTGTCCATACCCACCATTCTCGTCGCAATTCTGGTGTCCACGGTGGTGCGGCAAATGCTGCCGGAAAGCCTGCGGGAGATCGGTGCCTCCGCTGTGCTTGTCTTTGCCATCGCGCTATCGAGCTGGGTGCAATATGCCCGCACGGTGCGCGCGCAGGCGATCGTCGAGGCCGGCAAGGATTATGTGCAGGCGGCAAGGCTGATCGGCGTGCCTGCCCGTCGCATCATGGGCAAACATATCCTGCCGAACACGCTGACGCCGATCATGGTCGCAGCGACGCTCAATTTCGGCATGGCGATCCTCACGGAAGCCACGCTGTCCTTCCTTGGCATCGGCATGCCGCCGAGCCAGCCTTCGCTCGGCACGCTCATCCGCATCGGCAACCAATTCCTGTTTGCCGGTTCCTGGTGGATCGTGCTGTTCCCTGTCATTCAGCTCTGCCTGCTGGTCGTGGCCGTCAACCTGCTCGGCGACTGGCTGCGCGATGCCCTTAATCCCAAACTGAGGTAAGTTCATGAACGATCTTCTGCTCCGCAATGTCAGGCCGATGGCTGGTGACAACTGCGATATCCTCATCCGCGACGGAAAGATTGCAGGCTTTGGAAAGTTCGAAGCCGAGCCGGGCATGCCGGTCGAGGATGGCGACAATGCGATCGCGGCGCCCGGTCTGATCGATGCACATACCCATCTCGACAAGACCACCTGGGGCATGCCGTGGCATGTCAATAATCGTGCTGCCGTCCTGCGCGAACGGATCGATTTCGAGCGCGAGCATCGTCTGGAAATCGGCATCGATCCGCATCGTCAGTCCATGCGCCACGCGATCGGTCTTGCTGCGCATGGCGGCACGCATATCCGCAGCCATGTCGACATAGATCCCACTCACGGCTTGCGGCTCGTCGAAGGCGTTTGGGAAACCCGCGAGAAGCTCAAGGGCATCATCGATATCGAAATCGTCGCTTTCCCGCAGTCGGGCGTAATGGTCATGCCCGGGACGGTAGAATTGCTCGACGAGGCGCTGCGCCAAGGCTGTGAAGTCCTTGGTGGTATCGATCCTTGCGGCATTGACCGCGATCCCAAGGGCCAGCTCGACATCCTGTTTGACCTTGCTACCAAGCATGGCGTTCCGATCGACATCCACTTGCACGAAGCTGGCGAACTTGGCGCCTTCACGATGGAGATGATGTTCGAACGTATCCGCGCCAACGGCATGCAGGGCAAGGTGGCGATCAGCCATGCCTTTGCGCTTGGCATGAACGATTATCTCCGTGTCAGCAAGCTGATCGACGAGATTGCGAAACTGGATGTGGCGATCCTCACCACCGGCGCGCCTTCGGCGGCCGTGCCTTCGATCATGCGTCTCAAGGAAGCAGGCGTTCGCGTCGGCGGCGGCTGTGACGGCATCCGTGATACCTGGGGTCCTTGGGGCCACCCGGACATGCTCGATCGCGCCCAGGTCATCGGTATGAAGAACGGACTGCGCTCCGACCGCGATCTGGAACACGTCCTCCATGTCGTGTCGCAGGGCGGCGCCGATGTCATGCAGATCGAGAATTACGGCCTGAAGGTCGGTTGTGACGCCGATTTCACCCTGCTGGCCGGTGAAACGCTTGCTCACGCCGTCGTCGATATCGCGCCCCGCCCGCTCGTGGTCAAGGCTGGCCGTGTGACGGCACGCGGCGGCCAAGCCGTGGTGGAGATGCCCTGATGGCACATGCAATGGAAAGTCTCTCGCTCGGCCAGCGCCCGGAAGGGCGCACGCTGATCACCGCGAGCTGGGTCGTCGGCCACAAGGAAGGCAGCCACAGGCTGCTCCGCAACGGCCAGGTCGTGTTCGAAAACGGCGCCATTCTCTTCGTTGGCCACAACTTTTCCGGCGAAGTCGTGCGCAGCATCGATTTCGGCAATGCTGTTATCAGCCCCGGCTTGATCGACCTCGATGCCCTGTCCGATCTCGATACCACCATCCTCGGCATCGACTGCCATCCCGGTTGGGCCAAGGGACGTGTCTGGCCGCGCAGCTATGTGGAAGCTGGCCCCTACGAGATGTATTCGCAGGAAGAGCTGGCGTTCCAGAAGCGTTTTGCCTTCGGACAGCTCCTGCTGAACGGCATCACCACCGCCGCTCCGATCGCCTCGCTGTTCTATCGCGAATGGGGCGAGACCGTCGCCGAGTTCGATGCTGCTGCCGAGGCTGCCGGCGATCTTGGCTTGCGCGTCTATCTCAGCCCCGCCTACCGCTCGGGCGGCATGGTGCTGGAAGCGCCAGGCAAGATGGTTCCGGTCTTCGATGAAGAGCGCGGCTTTCAGGGCCTGAAGGACGCCGTCGCCTATATCGAGCGGCAGAATGGTCGGCATGGCGATCTCGTGCGCGGCCTTCTGGCGCCGGATCGGGTGGAGACGTCGACGCTTGCCCTTCTGCAGCGCACCGATGCTGCCGCGCGTGATCTCGGCTGCAAGTTCCGCCTGCATATGGCGCAGGGTACGATGGAAGTCGACACGGTGCGCATGTTGCATGGTTCGACCGCTCCCGTCTGGCTCGCCAAGCATAGGCTGCTGAGCGAGCGGATGATTGCTCCTCATGCGACGAATGCCACGGAAGAAGATCTCGGGCTTTATGCCGAAAATGGCGTCTCCATCGTGCATTGCCCGCTGGTTTCCGCCCGCAGCGGTTCGATCCTCAATTCCTTCTCCAGCTGCCGCAAGCGCGGCATCAACATCGCAATGGGCACCGATACGACGCCGCCGGATATGCTGATGAACCTGCTTACAGGCCTCATCACCTGCCGCATAAGCGATCATGCGCCGGACCAGGTGCGCTCCGCTGATCTGTTCGACGCGGCAACGCTCGGCGGCGCCAAGGCACTCGGTCGCTCGGATCTCGGCCATCTGTCGGCCGGAGCCCGTGCCGATATTGCCGTCTTCAGCCTGGACGACGCGATCATGGCACCATCGGTCGATCCGATTACGACCCTGGTCGTTGGCGGTTCCGGCAAGGTGACGCGCGCTGTCTTCGTTGACGGCCGGGTATCCATGCTGGATCGACAATTGGCCGGTTTCGATATGGAAAAGGCGCGCATCCAGGCGCAGGCCCAATATGACGGCCTGATTGCGAAGTATCCGGAGCGCAGCTGGAACCATCCGCCTGTTTCTGAAATCTTCCCGCCAAGCTATCCGATCGAGGTGGAGAGCCATGGTTGAGGCGCAGCAGCCGGTCATCGACGTCCGAAATCTCAAGGTGGAGTTCCCGAGCCGCCGGGGCACCGTCACGGCGCTATCGGATATCAGCCTGTCCATTCGGGCCGGCGAAATCCTCGGCGTCGTCGGGGAGTCCGGTGCGGGAAAATCCATGACTGGCCTTGCCATCCAGGGGCTTCTCGAGCGTCCCGGCCGCATCGCCGGTGGCGAAATCTGGCTCGGCAAGCAACGGATCGATGCGCTGGACGATCGGGCGATGGAGCGCGTTCGCGGTCGCGAGATCGGCGCGATCTTTCAGGATCCGCTGACCTCGCTCAATCCGCTGTTCACCGTCGGCGCGCAGCTTTCGGAAACGATCCGGCAGCATCTGTCGCTCGGCAAGGCCGAGGCAAAGGCGCGCGCCGTACAGCTATTGCGGGATGTCGGCATTCCCTCGCCGGAGGAGCGGGTCAATCACTATCCGCACCAGTTTTCCGGCGGCATGCGCCAGCGCGTCGTCATTGCCCTTGCGCTTGCGGCCTCGCCCAAATTGATCATCGCCGACGAGCCGACCACGGCGCTCGATGTATCGATCCAGGCGCAGATCATTTCGCTGCTCCGTCGGCTGTGCAAGGAAAAGCAGGCGGCGGTGATGCTGGTGACCCACGATATGGGCGTGATTGCAGAGGCTGCGGACCGTGTGGCTGTGCTTTACGCAGGCAGGCTCATTGAAATCGGCGAGGTCGAGCAGGTGCTTCATGCGCCGCGCCACCCCTATACGCAGGGGCTGATGGCTTCCATTCCCTCGCTCGGAGCGCGGGTAAAGAAGCTGAACCAGATCGATGGCTCGATGCCGCGGCTGGATGCGATCCCGCAAGGATGCGCTTTCAATCCACGCTGCAAATCCGCTGGTCCGCGCTGTCGGCGCGAGCGTCCCGAACTGATGCCGGCCGGCAATGGCTTAAGCGCCTGCTGGCTTAACGCGGGAGGCACCGCATGACGACTTCCTCTCGAAATGTGGCCGCCCTGACCGTCAACGGGCTGGTCAAGACGTTCGACGTTTCCGCTCCATGGCTCAACCGGGTTGTGGAACGCAAGCCGCGCCAGTTTCTTCAGGCCGTCAACGACATCAGCTTTACCGTGCCGGCGGGCGGCTGCCTCAGCATCGTCGGCGAAAGCGGCTGTGGCAAATCCACGGTGGCGCGGCTGGTGACCGGCCTATACGCTCCGACGGGCGGCGAAGTCCGCTTTGCGCCGGGACGCAGCGGCGCGCCGCTCTCTGCCCAGATGATCTTTCAGGATCCCTACGCCTCGCTCAATCCGCGCTGGCGGGTGAAGAACATTATTGCCGAACCGCTGCGCGAGCTGAAATTGCGCAAAACCGCAGCTGAGATCACCGAGCGGGTCGAGGAATTGCTGGTGACCGTCGGTCTTTCCGTCTCCGATGGCGAGAAGTTCCCGCATGAGTTTTCCGGCGGGCAGCGTCAGCGCATATCGATTGCCCGCGCGCTTGCCAGCGAGCCGGAATTCCTCGTCTGCGACGAGCCGACATCCGCGCTCGACGTTTCGGTGCAGGCGCAGGTCCTGAACCTCATGCGCCGGCTGCAGGACGAATTGGGCCTGACCTATCTCTTCATCAGCCACGACATGAGCGTCGTGCGGCACATGTCCGACCGCATCGCCGTCATGTATCTGGGCCGGATCGTCGAGGAGGGAGATACGGAAGAGCTCTTCGCCCGTCCGCGCCACCCCTACACCCAGCTTCTGCTGCAAACCATCCCCAGCATCGACACCCCCAAGCGCGATCAGGAGCTGGTGGGCGGCGAGGTACCTAGCCCCCTGAAGCCACCATCGGGCTGCACCTTTCATCCAAGGTGCCCGCTGGCCACCGTAAGGTGTTCGGCGGAGGTGCCTGAGGTTCGCAGGCTCTCGAATGGAACGAGAGTGGCGTGCCATCTCGTGGCGGACGCGTGATCGATGCGGATGCCTCGGCCGCCTCAGGCCAGGGCG